>CALVTQ010000124.1 GCA_944362695.1 uncultured Clostridia bacterium | reverse complement strand
ATGACCACGACCTTCTGGTCCTTCTCATACGGCGTGGAGAACACCAGCCTCGCCTTGACAGCGCCGGTCTCGCTCGTGAAGCCGCCCGCGATGATCGGGATCAGCTCATCCATGTGATACTCGGCGGCGCCCAGCTTCTCCTCGAAGTTCACGGCCTCGCCAAAGTACGCGGCGACGGACTCGCTCTCCTTGACAGCCGCGAGCTCCTCGTTGCGAGTCTCGTAGAGCTGACGATAGTTCTCGGCCACGTTGGCCACGTCGACCTCGTCCATGCCCGGCGTCACCGGCGTCTGCGCCGCATCCGCGCCCACAATGGCGACCGTCTGCACGACGGGCAGCAGGAACGCGCTCTCCTTGACCTCATCGGCCACGCTTTCCTCGACAAACTCGATCTGAGAGCCGTACATGCCCTCCACGGTGATGCTCGGCGTGTAAGCCGCTTCCTCCGCAAACGCCATCGAGGCGGTGCAGGCAATCGCCGCAGCCAGCAGAATCAACTTCTTCATGATCTATGTCTCCTTTCAAATTCCTGAAAACCATAATGTAAAGCCATTGGCTTTACTTCACTCCAACTCAACGGGTTCGTAGAACAGGTCAAGCACCAGCTGCTGGAGCTTTTCCTCGTCGGCGTAGAACTGCATGTAGCCCGTCTGGCTGACCTTGTGCTCGCCGGGGATCGTCACCGGCTCGCGCTTTTCGAATTCCTTCGCCGCCCACAGCTCGTTGATGAGCCGTCCGCGCGGCATATCCGTCACCATGTACGGCTCCATCGCGTCATACAGAGAACCGATGTCCTCCTGACTGCGGTAGATTCTGCTCTCGATCGCGTCCGTCAGAAGGTCGATGTAGATCTGCTGACGCCTCATGCGCGCCTCGTTCGTCTCCTGGCCGATCCTGTAACGTCCGCGGACATAGCGCTCCGCCTGCTCGCCGTTCAGCGTCAGCGTCGCGCCCTTGACCATCGCCGGGTCGAGATCGCTGAAGTCCTCATCCAGCGTCAGCGTGATGCCGCCGGCCCAATCGTTGATCGCGCCGATGCCCTCAAGGCCGACGGAAATGTAGAAATCGATGTCCAGATCCATCATCAGCCCGGAAACCGACTCCACCGTGTACTGGCAGCTCTGCTCCCTGCCGTCGCCGAACGAGTGCGACAGCGCAATCTGCGCCGTCCTCTTGCCGACGACATCGCCCAGCACGCCGCGAATCGTGATCGTCGCCAGCGTGTCGCGGTCGATCGGGATCTGGATGACCTCCTTGTTGCGCGGGTCAATCGCAATGAGCCGCAGGAAGTCGGCCTGACCGCCGTCGCGGAAGTCCATGATGTCGTCCGTCTCGCTCGGGCTGCTCTTGTCAATGCCCATCACGAGGATCGTCGTCATGTCCTTGAGCTCGCGGTAGGTGACGCCGCCGTGCTCGATCAGCTCGTCAAACTCGTAGCGCTGCGTGTGACTTCCGCGCGTCTCCGGCTTCTGCGAATGTCTTTCAAACCATAGCGCGCCCAAAAACACGCAGACCAACAACAGTCCGACCGCGCCGTAAACGAGCACGATCTTTCTGGACCTGCGCCTTCCATGCCTTCTTTTCAGCGCCCATCCCCCCATCTCTTACAGCCGCATCGGTTCGGTTTTTTGAACGGCGGCTGCATTCTTTTGCGGGGTCGACGGCCTGGCGTCGCTCGCCGTGCATGCGGTGAGACTGCCTGCACGATGGGCGGCGAGGCTGCGTCTCGCGTGCCGTCATCCAGATTCTATGCCCTTCATTGCCGGAATCTGAATTCAGCCGCGCGAAAAAGCCCCTTTTCTGCGTCATCAGCGGCGCTGCGGTCCATCCCGCGCACGCTTTTCCCCGTATGAACGGCGCGGCCCATCGCCTTCCCAACCGGGAAAACGGTTGCCGGCACAATCCGCCGCGGAAGGCGTCGCCGCCCCAATGCACACAGTAAAACAAATCCCATACCATTATATTGCACCCTCAATGTTTTGTCAATATTCGCCGAATTAAAAGCAAACAACTTTACGTTAGCTTTTTTAGAATAGTCCTTCTCCCGCTTCGCATTTTCAGACGTTTTGCCGGGCATCACTTCATTATATATACGATACATTCAATTGCAGATATGCATAACCTTATTGGATATTTCATTGCACGCCGTTTTCCGCCCATTCCGCCTCATACATTCCGCTTTCCGGCCTCAGGCAGACGCCCTTTCCGCGCCGCATTTTCGTTACATAATTATCATGATGCACACCGTGCATGCCGTCATGTTTCAAGGAATTGCACTTTTTGCACAGATTTCTGTCAATCCCGTCCCGGCTCATGCCATATCTCTTGCACTTACGGGCCGGATATCGTATGATAGTTTTGCAGACAAATGCACGACCCGCCGCAGAGAGGTGCGCACGATGAGAAAAATCCCGCTCAACGACACCTGGCTGTTCTGGAAGACCGGCCGCGAGGAAAGCCGCCGTTATGTCCATCTTCCCCACGACGCCATGCTCGCCGAACCGCGCGCGGCGGACAACCCCGGCGGCGCGAACATCAGCTGGTTTGCCGGCGGCGATTACGTCTACGAGCGCAGGCTGACCGCCGAAGTCCCGCCGGGAGGCCGCGTCCTCGCCGAATTTGAGGGCGTCTACCGCAATGCGGAGGTCTTTCTCAACGGCGAGCGCATCGCCGGACGCCCCTACGGCTACATCCGGTTTTACGCCGACCTGACGGCGCACATCGTCCCCGGCGAAAATGTGCTGCGCGTCGTCGCCCGCAATGCTGAGCAGCCCAACAGCCGCTGGTACACCGGATCGGGCATCTACCGCCCCGTGAGCCTGTACACCCTGCCCGCGCGCCACATCTTATTAAACGGCATCCGCGTCACCACGCTGGACGCCGCCGCGCGCCGCATCGCCGTGCAGATCAGGACCAGCGCCCCCGGCGAGCTCACCGTCGGCATCCGCAGAAAGGGCGAAGAAGACGTGCTCTGGCATGCCCATGCGCACACGGACGGCGTCGCCGGGATCGCCATGACGCTGCCCGGCGCGGCGCTCTGGTCGTGCGATGATCCCGCGCTGTACGTCTGCCGTGTCGATTTCGGCGAGGACAGCGACGAGGTCACATTCGGCGTGCGCACGGTCGAGTGCACGGCGCAGCGCGGCCTGTGCATCAACGGCGAGCGCGTCATCCTGCGCGGCGCGTGCATCCATCACGACAACGGCCCGCTGGGCGCTGCCGCCGAACCCTTCGCCGAGCGCCGCAAGATCAGGCTTCTGCGCGACGCGGGCTACAACGCCGTCCGCTCCGCGCACAATCCCTGCTCCAAAGCGCTGCTCGACGCCTGTGACGAGCTCGGCATGCTCGTCTTGGACGAATACGCCGACATGTGGTACATTCACAAGACGAAATACGACTACGCGGACGAGCTCGGCGCGTGGTGGCCGCAGGACCTTGGCGACATGGTGGACAAGGATTACAACCACCCGAGCGTGATCCTCTATTCCACAGGCAATGAGGTCGCCGAGACCGCCCAGCCGCGCGGCATCGCCCTGACCGCCGCCATGACGCGCCGCCTGCACGAGCCGGACGGCACGCGCCCGGTCACTTGCGGCGTCAACATATTCTTCAATTATCTGTTCTCGCTGGGCCTGGGCGTGTACAGCGACGAAAAAGCGAGCAGGCCCGCCCAAAAGCGCGGCATCGCGGCCATGGCCGGGAGCGAGTTTTACAACGCCGTCGCGGGCGTGTTCGGCGCGTCGTTCATGAAGCTCGGCGCGGCCCTGCACGGCAGCGACGCAAGACGCGCGGCGCATACGCCGTCATGGACATCGCCGGGTACAACTACGGCATCCGGCGCTATCTCGCCGACATCCGGCGTTATCCCGACCGCGTCATCCTCGGCACGGAGACCTTCTGCGCCGACGCCCGCGCGTTTTACGACATGGCCCGCGAGCATCCCGCGCTCATCGGCGATTTCGTCTGGTCGGGCATGGATTACCTCGGCGAGGCCGGCATCGGCGCATGGGAGTACCGCGACTACGCGCCGGACTTTTCCCACGGTCCGGGCTGGCTGACCGCCGGTTCGGGGCGGCTTGACATCACGGGCCGCGCGGGCGGCGAGCTGCTCTACACCCGCGCCGCATATGGGCTGGATGCGCTGTCTCTGGCGGTCGTCCCCGTCCGGCGCGGCAGCAAGCGCCATTCCCCCTCCGCGTGGAAGCTGACCGACGCCATCCCGTCGTGGAGCTTCGCGGGCATGGAGGGCGAGACGGCCACCGTCGAGGTCTACACCCGCGCGCACCGCGTCGAGCTTTTCATCAACGGCAAACGCGTCGCCGCCAAGCGCCGCGGCCGGGACTGCCGCATCATCTTCAAAACGCCGTTCATCCCCGGCGAGCTGCGCGCCGTCGCCTATGACGGGCGCGGCCAAACCGTCGCGAGCGCATCGCTTCACACGGCGGGCAGCGAGACGCGCCTGACGCTCGTCCCGGAGACCGCAAGCGCCGCGCCGGGCGATCTTTGCTATGTCCGCCTGCGCTATACGGACGATAACGGCGAGCTCAAGCCGCTCGTGCGCGGGCGAATCTCGGTCAGGGTCGAAAACGGCGCGCTTCTGGCGCTCGGCCACGCCTGCCCCTACAACCCCGACGGCTTCCTCGGCGACACGACGGACACGTATTACGGCGAGGCGCTCGCCATCGTGCGGACCACGGGCGGCGGCGACGTCCGCGTGCTCGCCTCCAGCCCCTTCGGCAGCGCGCAGGCCGCCATCGCGTGGCTTGGCGGCGACGCAAGGTAATGTGTCAAAATCGAACATGCCGCGCCCGAGCGCGCCGGCGGGCAGGATGCCTGAGCGCCTTCGCCGTCCCGCGCAGACGCCATGACGCACGCGCGGCTTGTCAAAAAATCCATGCAAAAAAGCACAGGCACGTCCATGCGGCAATGCCTGTGCTTTTTACGCCGTCTGTCAGCGCGGCCCATCCGTCTCGTAGGCGAAGTCCTCAAACGCCGCGCAGCCGCCCGCCGCCTCCGCCGCAAAGCCGAAGAGCGCGATGCGGTAGCCGGTGAAATGCGTGAGCAGATAGGCCATTTTGTGGCGGTATCCTCCGCCAATCGCGCGCCACGCGCCGTCCTGCCGCATATAGAAGGACGCCTCGTCGCGCATGTTTTCAAAATCAAATCGCACGCCCAGCCGTACGCGCTCGCCCGGCGCGGGAAAGCGCTCGATCTGCGCGCCCGCCGCCGGGTCATTTTCGTTCTTCGCGCGCACCGTGACATAGAGCTTCCCGCCCTCGCGCATGATGCCCGCAAACGCCCAGCGGTCCTGCAGCGCGCAGATTCCGGCTGTGTCGCCGTCGCGAAGGCCGCTGCCATCCACCGTCACCGCCGCGAAGCAGCCGGGATAGAGCGTGCGCTGCGTCAGCGTGTTGATGGCCTGCGTGATATCGCCGCACGTCCTGCCGAAGCGGATGACGTAGCGCCCGCCGCCATAGCCGCACAGCGCGCGGTCGGGGATGTGGTTGAACGCCCAGAAGTGCTTCATTTCGCCCATGAAATCGTCGCCGCCGTAAAGCGGAGCGGCTGTCCAGCCGGGACGCTCGCAGCGGTTTTGCACGGTGAGCGGCACTTTGCCGTCTTCGCCGATCACGGGCATCCCGTTTTCCCATTTCATCGGGATGAGCACGGGCATGCGGCCCGCCGCGCCGCGATCCTGAAACAGATAGCAGAACCAGCGCCCATCCGGCGTGTCGATCACGCCGCCCTGCGCCACGCCCTGGTCAAAAAAGCCCATGTCGTCCTCGAACACCACGCCGCCGGTGAATTCGCCGGTCAGCTGTCCGATGAAAAGCAGGACTCCACGCGCTTCCAGCGATCCCTGCGCGAGTGGATGACGAACAGATAATACCGCCCGCCGATCCTGTAAAAGTGCGAGCCCTCGTAGCCCAGAAAACCGCCCTTCCCGCTGTCGGCAATCATGCGGTTGAGCCCGCCGCGCTTGGGGCCGGTCAGGTCGTCGCGAAGCTCGGTGATGTACACCTGCGCATTGCCGTGCACGATGTAGGCGCGGCCATCGCCGTCAAAAAAGAGCGAGCTGTCGTAATAAAAACCCTCGATCTCGCCCTTACGCCACGGGCCTTCCACGCTGTCCGCGGCGTAGAGATACGTCTTGCCCGTGTCCTTGGCGATGAAGCTGATATAGAATGTATCGCCGCGCATGCGCAGGCTCGCGGCCCACATGCCCTTGCCGTAGGCGTTTGCACCGCCCTCGAGCCGCTGGGCGGGCGTATCCTCGAGCGCGTCATACACATGGGTGCAGAACTCCCAGTGGATCAGATCGTGCGAGCGCAGAATGTCGCATCCGGGCATGAAATACATCGTCGTCGTGACCATGTAATACGTGTCGCCCACGCGCAGGATGTCCGGGTCGGGGAAATCCATGGGGATGATGGGGTTCGTGCCGGTCGCGGCCTTCACGTCGCGCATGAAAACAGCCCCCTTTGGCTTGATTTACAGTTCGGCGAGCCTGCCCTCTTTGATGTATACGGGGATGATGTCCAGCGGCGCGTCCGCGTCAAACCGCGTGCCGCCCTCGTAAATCTTGTGATCCCACAGCCCGCGCCAGCGCCCCGCAGGCAGATAGACGCTGCGGCTGCGCGCGCCCGCCGTGAGCACGGGGCACACGAGCACGTCGTCGCCCAGGAAGAACTCGTCGTCGATCTCCCACGCGGCCCGATCGTCCGGGCAGTTGTAAAACAGCGTGCGCATGACGGGCTGGCCGCTCTCGTGCGCCTGCCGCATGGTCTTGCGCAGATAATCGCGCATGCTTTCGCGCAGGGCGATCATGCGCTTCATGATGGAGCAGGCCTCCTCGCCGTAGCTCCAGATTTCGTTTGCCGCGCCGCTTCCGACAGCGCCGCCGCCCTTGCCGGTCAGGGGCTGGCTGTGCGGCTCGCGGTCGCCGTGCAGGCGCATGACCGGGCAGAACGTGCCCAGCTGGAACCAGCGGATGAGCAGCTCGGTGAACGCCGAGTCGCGCGTGTCGCCGTTGTGGAAGCCGCCGATGTCCATCGTCCACCACGGGATGCCCGCAAGCCCCATGTTCAGGCCCGCGACGAGCTGCGTGCGCATGCAGTCAAACGTCGATTCGATGTCGCCGCTCCACACGAGCGCGCCGTAACGCTGGCTGCCCGCCCATGCGCAGCGGATGAGGCTGAGCGCGTCCTGCCCTTCGGCCGCGAAGCCATCCCAGGCCATCTGCGCATAGCATCGCGGATAGAGGTTGCCCTTCTCAAGGTCCGAACCGACGCTGTAACGGATGTTGCTGTACGGATAGCCGGTGTATTCCGGCTCGGCCTCGTCCAGCCAGAAAAGATCGACGCCGAGGCTGCGGTAGTTCTTTTCGAGTTTATCCCAGAGGAAGCGGCGGGCGCCGGGGTTGGTCACGTCCAGATAGCAGGCGTTGCCCAGGTGGCGCAGGCGGCTGCCGTAATCCGAGCGCACGAGATAGCCGCGCTCGAGCAGCTCGCGGTAGTTCTCGCTGCCCTCCTCTACGGTCGGCCAGACGGAGACCATCAGCTTCATGCCCATCGCGTGCAGCTCGTCGCACATCGCCTTCACGTCCGGCCAAAGGTCCTCGTCAAAGCGCCAATCGCCCTGATGCGGCCAGTGGAAGAAGTCCGCGACCATCACGCCCACCGGCACGCCGCGCCTGTGATACTCGCGCGCGACGGTGAGCAGCTCCTCCTGCGTCTGATAGCGCAGCTTGCTCTGCCAGAAGCCCAGCGCATAATCGGGCATCATGGGCGCGCGGCCCGTCGCGGCGGAGTAAAGCTCCTCGATGCGCGCGGGTGTGCCGCCCACGCAGACCCAGTAGTCCATCTGGCTCGTCGATTCGGCGACCCACTCGGTCACGTTATGGGCGAACGTCACGCGCCCGATGGCCGGGTTGTTCCAGAGCATGCCGTAGCCAAGGCTCGACACGACGAACGGCACGCTCGCCTGCGAATTGCGGTGCGCCAGCTCGAGCGTGCATCCCTTCAAATCGAGCTGCTTCTGCTGATACTGGCCCATGCCGAAGAGCTTCTCGCCGTCATTGGCTTCAAAGCGCACGGTGAGGCGGCTGTTGGGCATGCCGGGGTACGGCGCGAACATCCGCGGCCGGATCTCCAGCGCGGAGCAGAGCGGGCGGTCGGAGGGCGCATATCGGTTGCGCTCGTATTCGCGCAGCACAGGCACGCCGTCGCGCAGGAAGGTCATCACGCCGAAGCAGTCGATTTCGCAGCGGATGCGGCCGTTTGTGATGCTCGCGCCGCGCTCGCCAATGTGGATGTCAGCGGCCACGGGCGCAGCGGGCAGCAGCGCGTGATCCTCGCCGCCGGTGAAGTCCGCCGCGCATGTCGCGCGCACGCGGAAGGCGTCCGGCCCCCACGGCTCGATGCGCAGCAATTCGTTGTCGCAGCGGTAATGAAGGGCATGGTCAACCTGTGTGAACATGTGCTTTTTCTTCCTTTCCGTGTGTTCCGCCGCCGCGTCGGACCGCCAGACGGCATCAAGGTTTTCCAATATAAAAGTATATCATCCTCGTAAAATCGCGTCAACCGGAAAGCGGCGTTTCCTCGCTTCAAATCGGGGCAATCCGCGCAAAACACAACGGAAGGCGCGTCTTACGCGGCGCATCGTCGTTCATCAAACACAGCCCTGCCCCGGTTTCTTTGCCGGAGCAGAGCCGCTTTGTGTGAATTGTGGTTGGCCCTCATGCGCTCAGGCCAGTATCTTGCCGTTGGCGTCGAGCTTCAGCTTGCCGTCCAGAAACGCCTGATACTGGTCGCAGATGCCCTTCACGTCGTCGCCGAAGGCAACCTGATGTCCCCTGTGCAGCCACAGAATCTTGCTGCACATTTCGCGCACCTGTTCAATCGAATGGGACACCAGAATCGTCGTCGCGCCGCCGTTGATGATCTCGCGCATCTTCGCCTCGCTCTTTTTGCGGAACGCACCGTCGCCCACGGACAGCACCTCGTCCAGGATCAGGATATCCGGCTCGACGAGGCTGGCGATGGAGAACGCGAGCCTGCTCTTCATGCCCGAGGAGAGCTGCTTGAACGGCCTGTCTTCGAACTCCCTGAGCTCGGCGAATTCGATGATCTGCCCATATGTGTCGTCCATGAATTTGCGCGTGTAGCCCAGCATCGCCCCGCGCAGATAGGTATTCTCGCGCACGGTCAGATCCCCGTCAAATCCGCTGGCCAGCTCCAGCAGCGCGGCGATCTTGCCCTCGCGCTTCACCCAACCCTTCGTGGGCTCCATGATGCCGGAGATGGCCTTGAGCAGCGTGCTCTTGCCCGCGCCGTTCGCGCCGATGATGCCCAGCATGTCGCCCTTTTCAAGCGTGAAGGTCACATCCTTGTCCGCCCAGAACTCAATGACCTTGTAATTCTTCGTCAGCTTCCGCGTGACGTATTCCTTCAAACCGATTTCCTTGAAGTCTCCTGTCATATAGCGGATGGAGACGTCATGCACTTCCAGTATGCTCATACACGCCCTCCGTTACACATAGTACAGGAACTTGGTGTTGTACTTCTTGTACATCCAGCAGCCGATGCCCAGCACGATCGCCACGTCCGCCAGCATCAGCATGTGCAGCCCGAGGGACGGGATCGCCGCGTCGATGACGATCTGGCGGAAATACTTGATGAAGACGTAGATCGGGTTCAGCAGGAACAGGTTCTGGGCCTGCGCGCTGAACGGATCGAGGGTGTAGAAAATCGCGGACATGTACATCAGCAGCATCGTGAAGACGCTCTACAGGTATTGAATATCCCTAAAGAACACGAACAGTGCCGACAGAATCAGGCCCATGCCGATGTTGAACAAGAGCAGCAGGACAATGGGATAGATCAGCATGACCACGCGCCACGTGAACGTAATCTTGTCAAGGAAGCAGAACACCACGAACACGAGCAGCGTCAGCCCGAAGTTCAAAAGCGCCTGCACGTTCTTGGACAGCAGGAACAGATATTTGGGCACGTTCACCTTCGTGAAGATCGGTGCGTTGCCCATCAGGGACGTCATGCCCTGCGACGTGGATTCATTGAAATACGAGAAGATCAGGTTGCCGCAGAAGATGTATGTGGTATAATGCTCGACGCTGCGCCCGAAGAACTCCATGAATACAAGGCGCATCACCAGCAGCGTCAAAAGCGGCGAGAGGATGCTCCAGAGCATGCCCAGCACCGTCCGCTTATATTTCTTTTTGAAATCGCGCTTGACCAGCTCTTCAAAAAGAAAGCTGTAATTCTTCAATTTCTGTTTCAATTCTTACCCTCCTAGCCAACGGGAAGAAGCACCCGCCTCATGCAGCGGGATGCCGCAGCAGACCTCGCCGCGCAAAACCGCAGCGCCGGACGGCTGTCTGTATTATTCAATGCTTTTAAGAAAAGCCGCCATGCGCTTCGCCTCGCCGCCTGGCCGTGCGCTCTTCCTCGAGCGCGAACGCCGCAGGCTTTGCCGGCTTCTGCATGGCCGTCTCCATTGTTCATCCGTCTGGGGCGCGGCGTCACATCCGCCGTCCCGGTCCCTGAATTGCCCATAAAATCCGTGTCAAATCATGCCTTTTAAGCTGCCGCCCGCTGCATCCCTCCCTTCGGTTTTGATGGCGAATCCGCCTCATCCATTCAGGAACCGGCGCATCAGCACTCAGCCCATGCGCCCGAATTTCGGTTATATTTCAAAATATATGTACGCTCATTCTCCGACAGAATCCGCATCGCACATGCGCATCCTCAATAATTCTATCACCCGGTATGTGTGTTGTCAACATTTTTCAGGGCCGGGTTTGAAGCACTTCGCATCGCACACAAAAAGCAGCCAGCGCGTCAAAGCCGCCGGCCGCCGTGTTTTTTCGTCATCGGACGGACATTTTATGCAGATTCTTCGCGCGCTTTGCGCCGCCCGCACACCGCGCCCAGCAGCGCGCAGAGCGTCCCCCAGCGGATCAGACCGCGCGCGAGCTCCATGACGCAGGCGTCCCGGCTCATATACCGCACGCCCGCCGCGTTCAAATCGTTCAAATTCCAGAACGTCTGCTCGAGCGAGGACAGCTCGACGAACACGCCCGGCACCCACTCGCCGAACATGTACAGCGGCTGCGCAGCCGCCAGCGCGATGCCCCACAAAAGCGCCGCCAGCCCCGCGCACATCGCCGCGCCCAGCATCATCCGCAAGAGCGCGAACGGCATAAGCGCCCCCGCGTAGCTGTGCTTGAGCCGCTCGCCAAACGTCCGCGCGCTTCCCTTTGCATAGCGCACGATGCCGCGCAGACACGCCGCCGCCAGACGCGCAGCCAGCAGAACCAGCACCCAGCGCAGCGGCAGCCACGCGCCCATCTTCAGCTTTTCATAAAAGTAGAACGTGCCGCCGCCCTGCCATGCGCGCAGCGTGCTTTCGAATATCGCTGCTGCCGCCGCCCCGGAGCCGCGCGCCGCGATCTCGAGCGTGTCCATGTCCTGCGCCGCCGTGACGGGGATGCAGGCGACGTGCTCGTCCGTCTCGCCGGTGCGTCGGCCGCCCGCGACGACGCCCACGACGCGATACGCCTGCGCGCCGATCGTCACGCTGCCGCCGATGGGCGAATCCCCGCGAAACAGCCGCAGCGCCGCGCCGCTGTCCAGCAGCACGACCGGCTGCGCGTTGGCGATGTCATAGGGCGAGAGCAGCCGCCCCTCGAGCAGCGTGACGTGCGCAAAATCGAAATATCCCTCGCCCACGGCGTAGACCGTCGCCTCCGCAGCCTCGCCGTTCTGGGCGTTTTGTATGCTCACGCCCTGTGCGCGCGCCGCGACAGCAGGCGTTGACACGGTCTCGCCCATGCCGGAGAGCAGCCGCTGCGCCTGCTCGTATGCCTGCGAAAGCGTCTGCGGCGCGGGCAGCACGTATTGCAGGTTGTCCCCCACGCCCGCCATGCACAAAAAGCCCAACGCCAGCAGCAGCGCCGCCGCGACAGCCAGCGCGACGCCCGTCTTACTGCGCATAGACCATCACCTCGGCGCCGTCCTCGATCGGTCTGTCCTCCATGTAAGCGATGCGCTGCCTGCCAAGCCCCTCCTCGATGGACACGGTGTCCTCCGTCTGCGCGAGCACGTGCACCGTCTGCCTGGTCACGGTCATCGTCGTCTCACTGAGCGCATTTCTCTGCTCGCTGACGGTGTAGACGTAGCGCTCCTCGCCCGTGCCGCGCACGGCGCTCACCGGCAGCAGCGTCGTGCTCGTCTGCGCGCGGTAGCTGCACGTCATGCTCACGTCGCCGTTCATCAGCTTTTCCGCACCGCCGAGCTCCGCGATCTGCGTGCGGGTCAGCGCCGCGTCGGCATGCCAGCTCCCGCCCGCGCCGACGCCGAGCGCCGTGATCTCGGCTGTGATCTCCGCGCCGGCGCCCGCGATGGCGACCTTCGTGCCGGGCTCGATGCGCATGCCCGTCTCGCCGAGCGCCGCGCGCAGCACGCCGCCGGTCTGGTCTGCGCTTTCCGCGCTGAGCACGACCGCCGCGCCCTGCCCGTCAAACGCCTTGCCCGCCTCGACCGCTGTCTCCACCACATAGCCCGCATGCGGCGCATACACGCAGGCTGCGCGCTCCGCCGTCGTGCGCAGATTCGCCATATCCTCGCCCGCCTTCGCCATCTTCTCGCGCGCCTCACGCTCTCCGAGGACGAGCTGCGCCAGCTCCATGTTGACGCCGAGCCGGTTGGCCCTGTCAAACGCCGCCTGCGCGCTCTCCCTTTCGCCCTCCGCCGCCGAAAGCGCGTCCTCGAGCGATTTGCGCGCCTCGCCGTCTTCGCCGTGAAGATTATCGTGAACGGCGATATCCGTCTCGGCGAGCAGCACGGCCTTCTCCGCTGCGCAGAGCGCGTCATATGCCTCGATCCACATCTCCTCCGCGCGCGTCATGCGCATCGCGCCGATCTTGCGTCCGGCCTCCATCGCCTCGCCCTGTGCTTCGTCAAACGCGGCCTGATACCCGGCCATCAGCTTGTCATAGTCCGTCACCGACGCGGCGAACAGCGCCTCGCCCGCCTCGACGAAGCGCCCCGGCGCGACATAGACCTCACTAACCGTCAGCGCGATCTCCCCGCCCACGCCCGGAACGCTCACCTGCGTCGTCTCGGGGAACGCGAGCCTGCCCGTGAGCGTCACGCGTGCCTCGAGCCTGCCCTCCTTCGCCGTCACGATCTGCACCTTCGCCGTGGTCATCGTCCTGATCGTCCCGGCGAAGAACATGCTCAGCGCGACCACCGCCGCCAGGCACACCAGCCCACGTATCGCGAATTTCCGCATTGCTTTGCCCTCCGTTCATTTGAGTTCGCCGAGCCGTATGCCCGCCAGAATGTCCTGCTGAAAGATCATATACACGAACAGCGCGGGCAGCACATACAGCGCCGCCCCGGCGAATTCGATGCCCGTGCTCTTCTGGCTCAGCTGATTGAACATGACCGACAGCGGGTACAGGTCCGTGCGCGATGTCAGATACGCGAGCGGCTGCTCGACCATGTTGAAGCAATCGGCGAACGACAGCGCCGCCGCGCAGCCCAGAATCGGCCTTGAGCACGGCAGCACCATATAAAAGAAGCAGCGCACCGTCCCCGCGCCGTCGATCTGCGCCGCCTCGAGCATCTGCGCCGGTATGCCGACCATGAACTGCCTGACCAGAAACACGTAAAACGGTGAGATCACCGCCGGCAGCACGATCGCCCAGACCGTATCCATCAGCCCCAGCGCGCGCATCGTCAGCATATTGGGCACCATCGTCACCTGATACGGCAGCAGCATCAGCACGATCACGGCAAAGAAAATCGCGTCCCTGCCGAAGAACCGAAACCGCGACAGCGCATACGCCATCGCCGGGATCACCAGCGCCTGCCCCGCGAGGATCAGCGCCGCATACATCGCCGAATTGACGAAATACCGCAGGATCGTCATGTCCTCGATGAGGATCGTGTAATACTGGCGCAGCGAGAACACCGCCGGGCGCAGCTTCACCGCCATGAACACGGACGTGTCGTAATTCCTGCGCATGTCCATGAAATCCCGGATCTCGCCCGGCGAAAAGAACGAATACAGGAACGTGAAGGCGACCGGCAGCAGGATCACGGCGGCCATTGCGGCGAGCAGGCCATAGCCCAGCGCCCGTTTCAGCGCGGGGGTTCTCATGGGGAAAACACCTCTCTTTGGTTTTTGGGTGTTAGTTTTTTAGGGGGAACGGGGCACAAGGGCGGCGGATTGATGCGGCTTTGTGCTCTGCCCCGTCAAGGACGCTTCGCTGCTTGACGGCTTTTGGGTGGCTGCGCCATAGGGGTTACGTTGGGACGCTGTCCCAAACCCTGCAAAGGGCTCTGCCCTTTGATCCCGCCAGGGATTCAATCCGGGGAACCTTATAGTCGCGCCCTGCGGTCGCTCGTTAAGGTTCCCGACGCTCCGCCTGCCTTCATCCGCCACTGGCGGCGGCAGGCTCCGGTCCCCTGGACCCCTTCTTCGCTTCGCGCCTACAAAAGCCACTCAGTACAGATCCGCGCTGGCCCGTTTCTGCACAGCGAACAACGCGCCGAACAGCACGAGCACAATCGCCGCGAAGGAATACGCCGCTGCGGTCACATTCTGATAATCGAGCCTCGCGAACATGTTATTCATATAATTTTGCAGCGTATATACCGAATAATCGGGATACGCGCCCGCGATGAAGTAGACCTCCTTAAAGATCCGGAACGCGTTGATCCACGCCAGCACGAACACCAGAAACGCGCTCGGGGCGATCAGCGGCAGCGTGATGCGCGTCATCCGCGTCACGAACCCCGCCCCGTCCAGCCGCGCATACTCCTGAACCGCGACCGGCACCGCCGCGAGCGCCGCCGAAAAGATCACCACGCTGAACCCGAGGTTCTTCCACAAAAACATCAGAATCACCGGCAGCCGCAGCGCCGCGCCCTCCAGCCAGTACACGCGCTCCATCCCCAGCGCGCACACCACGCGGTTCACCGGCCCGCCGTAGTCAAACAGCAGCAGCCACACCAGCATCATCGCCGACGACGGCATCAGATACGGCATCAGCACGCACGAGCGAAACAGCGCCGTCTTCCTCTTCATCTCCTCCAGCCCCGCCGCCAGCCCCAGCGCGCAGCCCCACAGCAGCGGCGCGCACACCGCCGACAGCTCCAGCGTATTGCGCAGGCCGAGCAAAAACATCTCGTTCCCCCACAGCCGCTTATAATTCTCAAGCCCCACGAACGCATTTTGGAACGTGCCGTCCGTCACGCTATACCCGATGCCGCCCACGAACGGGATCACATAGAAGATCAGCAGCATCGCCAGCCCCGGCGCGAGGAACAGCAGCACCGATTTTTTTCTCTCGAACATGCGTCCCACCCGTCACTTCATATACACGACGGCCGTCATGCCGATGCGCACATCGTCGTCCGGCGCAAACGACACATACGCGTGATACGCCGCCGACCCCGCCTCGCTCTCCGCCGTCAGATACGAGATATCGCATATCGTGCCGCTCGTGCGCGCCGCCGTCTCCGCGCTGAACCCGAACTCGATCTCGACCTCGTCGCCGGCCTTGACGCCGCCCAGCTCCGCCTCGCCGATCTCGATCTCGAGCATCAGCGCGTCCGCCGGATAGACCGTGGCGATCGCCGCGCCCTTCTCGACCTTCGCGCCGGGCTTCGCGTCGACCGATGCGACGATGCCCGCGCTTTCGCTTTTCGCGGCGGGGCTGACCGGCGAGAGCGCATCGAGCGTGCCCTCCACCGTCTCCATCAGCAGATCGCCGCGCGCGACGCTGTCCCCGGAGCGCACATGGATGCGCAGCACGCTCCCCTCGGCGCTCACGGCGATGGGCGGCGTCCTTATCACCGTCCCCTGCCCGATCTTGGTCATGTATGTGCACGCCGGGTCGCGGAAGATGCCGACCGTCTCGCTCATGTAGAACTCGCCCTCGGTGACCTCCACGGTGAACTTCTTGGAATCCTTCTCGTCGAGCGCCGCGACGAAGCCCGTGCCGGTGTGACTGCCGTCGCGCGTGCAGAAGAGATAGACCGTCTCGCCGATGTGGACGTACTTATTTTCGCTCGCGGAGAAGCTCTTCTGCGTGCTCGCGTCCAGGCGGTAGCGGTTGGCGGGCTCGACGTACATCGCCGCGCCGTAGCGATCCGCCGCGTCCTTCGCCGAATCGCCCTCTTTGGCGAACACGCCGCTGACCGTGCCGTCCGCCGGTGCGTAGACCTTTTGCGTCTGCATGAGCGCGACGTCCGCGCCCGCCTCGATGCGCTCGCCGCTTTTGACGAACACGTCCTGCACATAGCCCGCGAACGGCGCGCGCACGGTCTGCGCCTCGCCCGCGACGACCCTGCCGGTGAAGATGCCCTGTGCGCCCGCCGCGTTCGCCACGCACAAAAGCATCGCCGCCAGTGTGATGATTCTGCGTTTCATGCCCTGCCTCCGTTTCGTTCTTCTCATGTTCACGTCAATCGAATATCGCGTGGTCGGTGTCGTCGTCGGTGACCTTCTTCTCCCCCGGCACCTCGTCCATGTTGACATACATGTTCACGCGCAGCTCGATGCGCTCCACGCCGTCGTATTCATAGTGCATGGTGTTGCCGCGCGCCTTGACGGTGTAGTATTCATTCATCTCGATATCGTCGCTGGAAATCGGCACGTTGAGCCCCGGCGTGCACCACTTTTCCCCGTGCACGGAGAGCACGCTGCCGTCCTCGTCGACTTTGCACACGCGAAAGAGGTTGGTGTACGGCATCGTGTCGTGCGGCACGTAATGCCTGACGAACACGGCGTGGTTGTCCGCGCCGCAGTCCTTGAGGCTCCACCGCGTCCCCAGGCGGAATATGCCCTCGTCCGTCGTGTAGACGCGCATGCGCATGTAGCACGCCTGCTTGACGCCCGTCGCGCGGAACTCCGCCCCCGCCGCGTCGCCGCTCATCAGCATCGCCGCCAGACACAGCCAAACGCACGCTCTTTTCATCGTTTTCACCTGCCGCCCGATGCGAAGCAGGCTGACACGCATATCGCGCATCAGCTGGCTTCTTATTTTATTTGCCGCCCTCCGCGCTGACCATGTGGGCTACGCGGTCGAGCTCCATGATCATCGCGTCGATCTCCGACGCCTCAAAGCCATCGCCCGCGAACCGCGCGATGACCTCGTCAAGCGACCTCATGCCGCCGCCATCGCCGAAATACGCCGACCGGTACGGGATCTCCATCCCCTCGGCCATCTCCCTGTATACGGCGATGTCCTCCGCGGAGATCGTGTATCGCGCGTCCTCGAGAGAGGCGAGCATGCGCTCCTTCTCGGCGATCATGCCGGAGATCGTGTCGCGCTCCTGCGTCGTCTTCGCGGCCTCGTGCTGCGCGCGCAGGCTGTCGATCTCGGCGTTCACCTCGGCCACGCGCGACGTGTATCGCGGGTTTTCGACCGGCTCCATGAGCGAGGGCATCATCTCATATTTCGTCTGCGCCGTCATGCTCTGCGCGCAGAACTCGATGAAGCGCACCGCCGCGTCCTTATGCTGCGACGCCGCGCTGACCGCGAGAAGCTGCGCGTCGGCGAACATGTGCTGCTTGCTGTCCTGCGAGAGACCGGGCGTGCGGATCATGCGGTTGCGGTCTCTGTCGGTGTATGTGTGGCCGAAGCCCATATAATTGCTGCTGAGCATCGGCATGCCCCACATCTCGTGGTCGCTGTCAAACAGGTAGGCGTACTGCGCGGCGTCCGCGAGCGCCTGCCGCATCTGCGGCGTGTCAAACGTCAGTGCGGCGCCGTTCTCCTCGTTTTCCAGAATGTACGCATAGACCATCTCGCACAGGAAGGTCTTCAGCCCCGCCTGCTGCAGCTCGGCGAGCGCGTCGTCGGGGTAGTCCGCCGCAAAGTCCGTATACCACAGGTCGGTCATGGCGAGCACGTCGGTGAACGTCTGCGGGTATTCGCCCAGCCCGTATGCGCTCCACTTCGTCTCGTTGACCATCCAGCAGCGCGGCGCGACCCGCAGCGGATAGGCGTAGAGCTACCCGTCCTGCAGGACGGCCTCCTGAATCCCCGGATAGAGCATGGCCGCCTGCCCGATGAGCGTCTCGCTCTCAACCGGCGCGAGGTAGCCGCCGTCGAGCATCCCCGCATAGCCGCCCGGCGCGGACAGCACGAACACGTCGATGTCCGCGTCCTTTGACACAGCCGCCGCCAGCAGCGCCTCTTCGTCGCCGATATCGCGCGAATCGACCGCGATATCCGGGTTCTCTGCGCAGAATTCGATGATGGTCTGCGGGCTGAGGCTGCCCGCGACGGTGATCACGGTCTTCTGCGCCGCGTCCTCGCCGCTGATGTCGCGCAGGAAGACGTAATTCGAGTATGCATAGGCGTACATGCCGCCCGATGAGCAGGCCGCCGGTGCGCTGCCGTATGCGTACTGCACGGGCACATATGCCTTGACCGCCGCGCCGCCCTGCCCGTCCGTCAGGCATACGCGGCTGCCGTCCAGATACACCGCGCCCTCGCCGAACGCCTGAAGGCCGCTGGGCTGCCCATCCGCCTCAAGGCGCACGACCTCGCCGGAGAGCGCCTCGCCCTTCGCGTCGCAGCGCCAGACCGCCGTGCCTTCGCTGTCCAGGATGTAGACGAGCAGGCCGTCCCCGCATGCCGCGATGGACTTGATGCCCGCAATCGCGCTGACGGTGTGCGTGCCGTTCACAAAATCGACGTACGCCAGCTCGATCTTGTCGTATTCCTCATACGTGTCCGTCCCCAACAGCAGCGCGAGCCCGCCGCCCGCGCAGGCGACGCCCTGGATCTCGCGGTGAATGTCCTCCTCGCTCGCATAGAGCAGCTCCTGCGGAACCTGTCCGGCGTGGACGAGCTCACCGTCCGCAACCTCGAACACCTCGCCCGAATAGGGATGCAGGCCGTAGACCGTCTCGCCGTCGGTGAAGATATGGCCGATGGCCCTGTCCCATATGGCGGCCTGCACGCTGTCCTCCGGCCTCACCGGGTTGTATCGCTGCATGGCCGTGTCCGCGAGATCGACGCAGACCGTCATCGTCTCGCCGTCGTAAGCGTGGAGCGCACTGCCGCCGAGGATGTACAGCGTGTCGCCCACATAGCACATGGACATGGCCCCATCGTATCGGCCGCTGTCGTTCATGTCGAGCGTCGTGTTCCCCTCTGCGCATGCGGCCAGACCCAGCGCGAGCAGCGCCGCCGCCAGCAGCAGACCAATCCATTTCTTCATATCGAAAACCCCTTTCCCGTCCATATCGGCAGTCTCCTTTATTCATTAGACGTGAACTTGCGCACCGCTTTTGCGCGCGCGGAGGCAGAAATTTTTATTTTTTGAATTTTATATGATTTATTGGCCAAATGTACGCGTCATTATGCGCATTTTGTGCAAAACAAAAAAAGCCCTGCCCCGCAAAATCGCGGAGCAGAGCCGTCTTGTCATGATGCGCTCATTTATCAAGCCGCATAACGGTCAGGTCCTCGCGCTCACAGCTGCCCGCCGCAAGCGCGTCGATGTTCGCAATCAAATCCTCGAATCGTGCGCGCGCCGGTTCGCCCTGCGCATCGCGGCTGCCGTCAAATGCGGCGTCCAGAATCGCGTCGCTGTCCGTCAAGCCGCAGCGCTTGCCCACGGCCCGCAGATCGTAAATCTGCTCAATATCCCAATCGCCGTCCTCAATGCGGCAGGCGAGCATGTACGGCTCGGCGTGCTCGCGCACAACGGCCCAGCCGCCGTCCTCCGGCGCAAAGCTGACGCCGAAGTAGTTGATGAACACGTCCATGCCGCATTTCACCGGCTCCGTGCGCACGACCTCGCATTTGACGGCCAGCCGCGTCGCCTCACCCGCATCACCGGCGAAAAGCGCGCGCTGTCTGCCGCTGATCGTGCATGCCGCCTCGCTCAGAATCGCCCTGACCGGCATTTCCTCCACGGGAAACACCTGCTCGGCGAGCCCCGCGATGGCCGCAACCGCCATGAACACGATAAACAAAAGCACCGCCGTCCTCGTGCGCAAATCCATCGCCTCCATTCCCGGCCCGCGAGCCGCCGCCGTACGTCTGTTTCGTTGCATCAATCCATACTATATGGACGAATCAGCACACCCAAATCATGCAGCAAATCTGCATTTTTTTGAAAATTTTTCCGCATCACGCGTCGAGCAGGGCAATCTGTTCGCCGGTCAGCACGGGAATCCGCTCAAGCAGCTCCGGCCACGTGACAAGCTGCTCGGGCCGCACCGGCGCGTGCGCAAATTCCATGCTCGGCACGAACGCGAATTTTTGCCGGATGTGCCGCGCGATCTTTTCATCGAGCTCGCCGCTCGTGTGCATGGCCCCGCGCAGAAAGTCCGGGATCAGCAGCCCGCCGCCCGCGCGCAATGTGCAGTCCCCGCGAAAGTCCGGGATCAGCTCAAACAGCGCCGGATCGGGCATCATCGCGTGCTTGCCCGGCTGGGAGAAGACCACCGGGTGCGTCCCTTCCATATGAAACCACGGCACGCCCGCCATGCGCAGCCGCCTGCCGTGGAAGCTGCCCCAGCAGTCCTTCACATCGCCGCGCTCATCGACCGCCACCCACACGTGCTCAAGGTCGTACATGTGCTGGATGTCGTAGTCGTAATACACGGCGTATTCGACGATCGTCCGCGCGCCCTCGGCCTTCGGGTCGATCTCCCATTTGGGGAAGCTGTCCGACCGCCGCCTGTGCGTGAAGACCGTGCAGCCCATGTATCGTATGGGGAACGGGTCGTTTTTGTCGTGATAAATGTGCGGCTGAACCCGCTCGATCAGCGCTCTTTCGTCCATGTGCCTTTCACCTCACGCGCGCGGCCTGATGGCAATCACGTGACGGAACGCCGTGTAATCGGTCAGATAGACCGTCGCCGCGCCGGGCGTCCTGGCCTCGCTGTCCTCCTTGCCCTCCGTGAAGTGGTGCGCGCCGAAGCACGGCCCGACCGTCATTCTGCATACGCCGCCGCTTGAGACGGTGAAGTCGCTGTCGCGCAGCACGAGCACCTCGTCGCCGTGCACGGGCATGGTCATGTGCTCGTTGCTGATGCGGTCGATGCCGCTGAACGCCAGCTCCACGCGCCACGGCGCGCCCTCCACGCCCGACGTCGCGATATCCACGTCGATGCCGTCCTCCGTCTCGCGGATGACCACGTCGATGTCCATGTTCGGCCCGAGCTTCTTCGGGCGCGACGCATTGTCCATCTTCCACCAGTCGCTCGTCGGCGGCTTTTCGGGGAAGGGCAGATAATACCACCCGCGCATCGTCTGATGCAGGTGAAACGCGCCGTCCTCGTCCATGCGCATCGTCTCCGCCTTGAACGCGCGGTGCTCGCAGAAGCTGCCGCCGAGCTTGACCGCGAGCTTGATGCCGCCGTTGTGCACGGACAAAAAGTCCGACTTGCCGCACATCACGGTGTATGTGTAACCGTCCCGGCGCACGCGCGCGATGCCGCTGTCCTCGTAATGCGCGCGGTACGTATCCGGCATGCCGCATGCGTCCGATTCAAAGTCGATCAGCTCGGGATGCAGCATGTAGCGGATCAAAAAATTCGGCGAGAGCAGGCGCTTTTCGTTCATGACCTTGACGATGTAATTGGCCATCGCCGCAAATTCCGAGATGCCGTACTTCGCGCCGAGGTACACGTAATACCAGTAATACCCGTCGGGATAGACGAGCCTGTCCCTGTCAAAGCGCGTCGAGTTGCCGGTGAAGATGCTGTCGTCGGGCTCCAGATACGTGAGCATCATGCGCAGGTTGCGGATGATGTGCTGCTCAAAGGAATCGTCGCCCAGCGCCTCGGCGAGGAAGAGCATCGCCTGATTGTTGACATTGTTGTAGTTGCCCGCCGACTTCTCGCTGTATTCGCCGTCCGCGTTGCAGTCGATGCCCTCGCGAAGGTACGCCTGCGCCGCGTCGATGAGGTCGTCCTCGCCGTACATCCTGCCGCACGTGGCAAGCATCGCGGCGATGGCCCAGCGGTGGTTCGGCGTGTGGAAGCCGCCCTCAAGCAGCCCGCGCCCGCCGTCGTGGATGATGGGGTCGAGCTTGCCGAGCAGCTGCGCCTCGCCGTCCGTAAGCGCGCCTTTTTTCTTTAGATACTTGGCCAGATGCACGACGATGCCTGTGCAGAACGCCGTATCGGGCGCGGAGAAGAAGTTGCATGTGATGTAGTCAAACAGGCCGTTTTCGTGCTGCGTGGAGCGCACGTAGTCAAGCCCCGCGAGCATCGAATCAAGCAGCGCTTCGTCATGATACATCGCCGAGTCCGCGCACAGATACACCGCGCCGATGTCCGCGATGCAGTACAGCGCGTGCTTCTGCATGTAGACGCCGTCGTCCATGACGAACGCGCCGTAGTACGGGCTGTTCTTGTCCCAATTCTGCGCCGCCAGATGCCGCCGCGCGCGGGTCTCGGTGTCGCGAATCATCTGCTCATAATGCGCTCTCATGTGGTTTGCCTCCCCATTCCCAGCAGGGCCGCGCCGACGATCCCCGCGTCGTTGTCGAGTTTTGCCGCCGTGATGACCGTGCTGCGCTTGGCGTTCTTGCTGCAAATCAGCCGCGCGGTCTTCTCGCGCAAGGGCTTCATCAGCGCCTCGCCCGCCCGGCTCACGCCGCCGCCGACGCACAGCACGGCGGGCGCAAAGATGTTGATGAGGTTCGCGGCGCCCTCGGCGAGGATCGTGGTGTACGCGTCGATCAGCGCGCCCGCCGTCTGATCCCCCGCAGCCGCCGCGTCGAACACGGTTTTCGCCTCAACATTTGCGATGTCCCCGCCGCAGAGCGTCCACAGCGCGCTGTCGGGGCTGTCTTTCATCGCGTCCCTCGCCTGCGCGATCAGCGCGTTTGCCGACGCCATCGCCTCGAAGCACCCGCGCCGCCCGCAGCTGCACGGCTCGCCGCCCATGCGCAGCGTCATGTGGCCGAACTCCCCCGCCGCGCCGTTGATGCCGGCCCAGATTTTGCCGTCGAGGATGATGCCGCCGCCGATGCCCGTGCCGATGGTCATCATCAGGAACGAATCTTCCGCGTAGCCGCCGGTGACGTATTCTCCCCACGCCGCCGCGTTCGCGTCGTTGTCAAAATGCACCGGCACGCCCAATTGCTCGCTCAGCGGGCCGATGAGCGGCGCGTCGTCAATGCCGAGGTTGTTGGCGTCCTCCATGCAGCCATTTTGCTGATTCGCCGTGCACGGCACGCCCACGCCCACGCCGTCAAGCTCGCTCGCGCTCAAACCGTTTCGCGCGCAGAGCTCCCGCGTCATGCGCACCATATCCGCGATGATTCCCTCCATCGGGCGCGGGGCGTTCGTCTTCACGCTCATCCTGTCCACGACGTGCAGTCTGTCATCCACCAGCCCGGCGGCGATGTTCGTGCCGCCCAAGTCGATGCCTATGCGCAATTCCTTCACCGCCTTTGGTTATAGAAACAGCAGAAATGTCCTGATCTCAAACGGGCCGAAATCGACCGCCGACAGATCGACGGGTTTTCCGTTTTCCTCGAGCATGTCGGTCTCGACGGCGCGCGTGATCGCATCCGCCGCCGTGAAATGCGTGCGCGTGGGCATGCCCATCGCCTCGTATGCGCGCACGAGCAGCGCGTTTTGCGCCGTGTCGGCGGGCTTGACCGTCTCGACGACGATGTTCTCCTTGTCCGGCACGAGGATGCCCGAGAGCGCCAACGCCTCGCCCGCGAAGACGGGCGGCTCATTGAGCTCGACCGCCTCGCGCAGCACGCCGCTCTGCTCGAATTGTCCGGCGAACGGGTACAGCGAATACGTGAAATTCTGCACGCCCCTGTCGGCGTTCATGTCGGGCATCATGGGTGCGCGCAGCAGCGTGAGGCGGATCTCGTCGCCCGCGACGCTGACGCCGTATTTGCTGTCGTTTAAGACAGCCGCGCCGCCCGCGCCGTCCGCAAGCGCCGTGTAGCGCTGGCTGCTGACCTCGTAGCGGTCCTTGTCCGTCTGATACGAGCGATGCGTGGGCCGCTTGACATAGCCGAACTGGATCTCGCAGATCGTCTCCGGCGCATGCACGCCCACCGGGAACGCCGCCTTGAGCAGCTTGTGCTTCTCCTGCCAGTCGATTTCTGTGACAAAGTCCACGCGCCCGCCGCAAAGCTCGATGCGCTGGCGCAGCGTGGACTGCGAAACCTTCCGCTCCACGATCAGGCAGCCGCCGCGCTCTGTTTGCTCAATCGCGATGCGCACCGGCTCGTCGAGCGCGACCGGCATGCTCTCGTACATCCTGCCGATCTCCCATGCGTCGTAGCCGACGTTGACATCCTTGTACATCAGCAGCCGGTTGCCCGAGCCGCTCATGTATTCGCGCCCGACGCCGGGAATCCTCGCGCTGATCAGCTCGCCGCGGTCATTGAACCGGCAGACGAGCCGCCCGTTTTTCAGCTCGTACACGCCTTCATCCGCGATATACGCGGCGGTTGCGCCCTCGTTTATATCACGATCCGGCACACGCGCGCAGCCCTGCGCCGGAATCGTCACGCCCCGCACGGTGCGCGGCCAGCTCAGGTGATTATACGCCATGGTATCGCCCGAAGGCTCGCCCATCATGCGCACAATCAGGCGCTCGGCGGCCTCACAGACGTGCGCGAGCTCGGCCTCGGCGCGTTCATGCACGCGGGCAATCGACGAGCCGGGCGCGATGTCGTGGAACTGGTTGAACAGCAGCGTCTTCCAAAGCCCGTCCAGTTCGTCCTTCCACGCCTGCTCGACCGCCTTTCCGCAGACCATGCGGGCCGCCATCGCAAATTCAACGCGGCGCAGCGCGATCTCGGCCTTGCGGATGCCGCGCTTTGTCTTGGCCTGCGAGGTCAGCGTGCCGCGATGCCACGCGAGATAGAGCTCGCCGGTGAACACGTTTTCCGGGTCGCCCAGCCGCTCAAAGTACGCCGCCGGGCCTTCCCAGCGGCACCTCGGTGCGCCCTCGAGATCGGCGCATCGCCGCGCGATTTCCAGCATATGCCGCGTCGCGCCGCCGCCGCCGTCGCCAAAGCCGAAGGGATACATCATCCCGTCGATGTCCTCGTCCTGCACGCGGTCGGTCTCCCAGCGCGTGATCATGTCGCCGGGGGAAAAATCCGCGTTGCAATTCTTGTATGTATGGGCGAGCACGCGGCTGCCGTCGATGCCCTCCCACCAGAACGTATTGTACGGGAAGGGCTGCGCCTCCGGGTCCTGGCGGATGAGCTTCTGCGTCACAAAATACGGCACGCCGCATTTTTTCATGATCTGCGGCAGCGCGCCGTTGAAGCCGAACGTATCCGGCATCCACGCCACGCGGCTCTCGATGCCGAATTCCTCGCGGAACCAGCGCTTGCCGCGCGCAATCTGGCGGATCAGGCTCTCGCCGCCGGGGATGTTCGTGTCAAATTCCACCCACAGCGCGCCGTCCGGGATGATCTGCCCCGCCGCGGCGCGCTCCTTCACGCGGCGCAGCACGTCCGGATAGAGTTCGCGCAGCCACTCGATGATCGGCGGCTCGCACAGCAGGAATTTGTATTCGGGGTATTCCTCCATGAGCGCGAGCTGGTTGCCGTATGTGCGCGCGGCCTTGCGCATCGTCTCCTCGACCGGCCAGAGCCACGCAAGGTCGATGTGCGACTGGCCGAATATGGAAAATTCCGGCGCGGTCGAGCCGTTTTTGCATGCCAGCAGCGGCGCGAGCGCCTTCCTCGCCTCGGTCACGGACTGCGTCATCTGCGGCTCGGGCAGCTCGAAGTCCGCGATGTAGGTGAACTCCTTGAGCCCGCGCACGATCTTGTGCAGGCGCAGGCTACGCTCCGGCAGCTTCTTTGCGAGGCTGTATAGCGTCAGGTAGTCCATCGCGGCCTGGAACACCGCCTCGTTCCATTCGCCGAAGCTCGATTCGCCGACCGTGACCTGAAATTCCGGCGGCTCGGGGACGCTCTCCTCGCCGAACGCCACAGGCCCGCCGCCCTCGTTGCGCACGCCATGACCGGCATAGCACTCGGCCACGATCTCGTAACGCGCGCCCGCCTCGGCACAGCGCGAGAGCGTGATGTGATGGTGCTCCCTGTCGATGGAGCCGGCCTCCCTGCCGTTCACGAAGACGAGCATCTCCGGCGCGGTTGCCAGCGTAAACACGACGCGCTTTCCGGCGAGCGCCTGCGGGATCACGACGCTCGTGCGGAACCAGCCGTATTCCCATTTGCGGCCCCAGCGCGTGCCAACCGGCGCGGGCGCGTAGGCAAGCCCCTGCGCCTGTTCATAGGACAAATGCTCGAACGCCGTCGCGTATTCAACGTCGAGCGGCGCGTATTTTTTATAATAATGCTTGGGAAACTGCTCCGCCCAAATGCGCAGCCGTTCGCTCCACTGTCTGCCGATATTCATGGTCTGCCTCTCCAATCGCGTGCGCGGTTTTTCTTCATTATACACCGCGAAAGCCGCCGCTGTCATGCCTCTTTTGGCAGAATTGGGGAAGCAAAGACGCGCTCCGCTTCCCCGAAATTTTCATTCTTCTAAGCTCTCGATGAGCAGCAGCATCGCAAGCGCCTGCCCATAGGGCATGGGCTTGATCTCGATCTGCTTGTAAAAATCCTTGCTCTCGCGGCCCATCGGCGTGCCATAGGACACCTGATGCACGACGCCCGCGTCGTCGATGTACCCCAGAATCGCGTCCGTCGCCCTTTGCACGGCCTCTCGGTATTCGCTCCCGATCAGCCCCGTGTGCATGGCGCGCAGCATGCCGTATGCGATGCCGCTGGTCGCGCTGGACTCGACATAGGACGTGGGATCGTCCAGCAGCGTATGCCACATGCCGTTTTCGTTCTGGCATTTGACGAGGCTGCGCACCTGCGCAAGCAGAATCGCCCGCAGCTTTTCCGCAGTCTCCTCGCTCACGCCGCCCATCGCCAGAAACTCCGGAATCGCGATGGTGATCCAGCAGTTGCCGCGTCCCCAGAACGCCCCGGCGAAGTTGTGCCGCCCGATGAAGCACCAGCCGTGATACCACAGGCCCGTCTTCCCGTCGGCCAGATATTTGGCGTGCAGCAGGAACTGATATTCCGCCTCGCGGATGTACGCCTGCTCGCCGGTGATTCGGCCCATGTTCGCCAGAAAGAGCACCGCCATGAACAGCGTGTCGTCCCAGAGCTCCTCGCGGTTGAGCGAATCGCTGGTCATGTGCTGGATGCCGCCCTCCTGCGTGCGCGGGGCGCTTTCCATGATCCACTTCGCGGCGTCGCGGCAGGGCGCGAGATACTTCTCCTCGCCCAGATACTCGCCGACGAACGACATCGTCAGATACGGCGCGAGCGTGTTGACGTTATACGCCGGGAAGCCGATCTCGAGCTGCGCGTCGAAAAACCGCGTCAGCATGTCGAGATACGTTTTGTCCTTCGTGCGCGCGAACATCTTGAACAGGCCGTAAAGCCCGACGCCCTGCGTCCATTCCCAATGCTCGTATCGCCTGATGTCGTCCCCGGCGAGGTTGCGGTCCTTCATGCCCGCCAAAAAGGTCTCGTCGTCCTCATACAGGATGGGCAAAAACGCCTCGATCAGCCTTCCGAGCTTATCCTCGATCACAGCTCTGTGCGCGATGTTTTCCATAAGCCACCTCGCTTATTTCGATATCTTTTCCTCCAACATGGCGATCAGCGCGGGAAGCTCCGCTGGGGTCCTGATCGTGTAATCCGGCGTCCAGTCCGGCTCCTCGATCGTGTGGAAATAGCGCGGCGACCAGTCAAGCCACACCGACGTGATGCCCTGCCGGTTCGCGCCCGCGATGTCCTTTTTGAGGTTGTTGCCGATCATGACGATGCGATTTTTGTCCGCTTCGGTCAGTCCGAGCTTCTCATATGCCGCCTCGAACATGACAGCCGCGGGCTTCTGCTGGCCCACGACCTCCGAGACGATCCACGCGTCAAAGCAGTGGCCCAGACCGTTCTCGCGGTAGACATTCTGAAACGACTCCCATTCGCCGTCGGCCACAAGCGCGATGGTGTAGCCCTCGTCGTGCAGCTGCTTCAAAACCTCGCCCGCGCCGGGGATGAAGTCCGCGCGCAGGACGATGCCGCGCTCATCGCGAATCTGCGTCGCCTCGTCGATGATCGTGTCGCCGCTGTCGGTGAAGATGATGAGCTTTTTCTTATTCGTCATACGAAATACCCCTCAGCCCCAGCTCGCCCGCGAAATGGCAGGCCACGAAATGGCCCGGCTCGATCTCGCGGTATTCCGGCGCACATTCCTTGCATTTTTGCTGGCAGTAGCGGCAGCGCGTGTGGAAATAGCAGCCGCTGGGCGGGTTCGCCGGATTGGGAATCTCGCCCTCGAGCGGGATGCGCTCGGTCTTGACCGTCGGGTCGGCAATCGGCACGGCGGAAAGCAGGCTCTCCGTGTAGGGGTGCATCGGCCTGCTGAACAGATCCTCCGTCCTAGCATACTCCACGAGCTTGCCCAGATACATGACGCCCACGCGGTCGGAGATGTATTCCACGACGGACAGGTCGTGGCTGATGAACAGATAGGTGAGGTTAAATTCCTTCTGCAGGTCGTGCAGCAGGTTGATGACCTGCGCCTGAATCGACACGTCGAGCGCGGAGACCGCCTCATCGCAGACGATGATGCGCGGGTTTAAGACGAGCGCGCGGGCGATGCCGATGCGCTGGCGCTGTCCGCCGGAGAACGCGTGCGGGTAGCGCTTGAGGTACGTCGTGTTGAGGCCCACCTTCGCGGCGATGTCCATCACGCGGCGCTCCATTTCGGCCTTGGGCATCTTCGGGAAGTTCGCCGCCAGCGGCTCCTTGATGATGTCCAGCACGGTCATGCGCGGGTCGAGCGAGGAATACGGGTCCTGGAAGATCATCTGGATCTCCTTGCGGTATTTCTTCATCGTCGCCTTGTCGATCTGAAGAAAATCCAGCGTCTCGCCCTCGCGCGTGGTGTACATCACCTTGCCGGAGGTCGGCTGATACGCGCGCACGATGCAGCGGCCCAGCGTCGTCTTGCCGCAGCCGGACTCGCCGACGATGCCGATCGTCTCGCCCTCATTCGCCGTGAAGCTCACGTCGGTCACGGCGCGCACGCACACGCCGGAGGTGTTGAACTGCATGTGGATGTGCTGCACATCCAGAATCTGCTTGTTCTCGGCCATCAGCCCTTACCCCCTTCCTTCGCGCCCGGGCAGCCCGTGCAGGCAAAGCACGCGACCTTGTGCTCGCCGCCCACGCTCACCAGCTCCGGGTCGTAGACATTGCATACGCCGTCGATGCGCCTGCGGCAGCGCTCGTAGAAGCCGCAGCCCGCCGGCAGATTGAGCGCCAGCGGCACCGTGCCCTCGATGGAATACAGGCGCTCCTGCTTCTTGGTGCCGATCTTGTGGACGGAACCGATCAGGCCGTGCGTGTAGGGATGCTGCGGGTTCTTGAAGATCTCAAGCGCCGTGCCGGATTCCACGATGCGGCCCAGATACATGACCGCGATCCGATCGCACATGCGCGCCACGGTGCCAAGGTCGTGCGTGATGAAGAGGATCGACATGCCGAAGTCCTTCTGCAGCAACTTCATCAGCTCGAGGATCTGCGCCTGAATCGTCACGTCCAGCGCGGTCGTCGGCTCGTCGGCGATGAGCAGCTTGGGGTTGCAGACCAGCGCCATCGCGATGAGCGCGCGCTGAAGCATACCGCCGGAGAACTCGTGCGGGTACTGGTCGTAGCGCTTTTCGGCGTTGGCGATGCCGACCTTGCGCATGACCTCCAGCGAAATCTCCTTCGCCTTGGCCTTGTCCTTGGTGATGTGCAGAAGCGTCGCCTCGTTGATCTGGTTGCCGATGGTGTACATCGGCGAAAACGCGACCATCGGCTCCTGGAAGATCATGGAAATCTGCTTGCCGCGCACGGAGCGAATCTCCTTGCCGATCGGATTGAGCTTGAGCAGATTCACGCGCCCCAGCCCGTCGGCGTCGAACATGATCTCGCCCTCGGCCTTGCATTTTTTGTCGTTGATGCCCAGTATGGCCTTGCTCGTCAGGCTCTTGCCGCAGCCCGACTCGCTGACGAGGCCCAGCGTCTCGCCCTTTCGGATCTCAAAATCCACACCCCGAACGGCGGTCAGCGTACCTTCGTCGATCTTGATGTTGACCTTCAGACCTTTGATCTCGATAATCGTATCGTTATCCATCGTATACGCTCCTTTCCGCTCTTATTTATAGGGGTCGGCCGCGTCGCGCATGCCGTCGCCGAGGAAGTTGAACGCCAGCACGGTCACGATCACGAAGATCAGCGGGATCATCTTCCACGGACACTGGGCCACGGTCACCAGGTCCTCCGTCTCCTTGAGCAGCACGCCCCACGACGTCGCCGGGGACTTCATGCCAAGGCCGAGGTAGCTCATGGACGTCTCGCCGAGGATCGAGCCGGGGATGCCCAGCGTCAGGTTGACGATCAGGTAGCTCAAAAAGCCCGGCACCATGTGCTTGACGATGATCTTGAAATCGCTCACGCCCGCGAGCTTGGCCGCCATGACGAAGTCCTCATTGCGCAGTGAGATGAACTTGCCGCGCACCACGCGCGCCAGACCCGTCCAGCCGATGAACGAGAGGATGACCGTGATGTACAGATACATGGTCGAGACCGGGATGTCCGGCGGGATGGCGGCGGAGAGCGCCAGCCACAGCGGGATCGACGGGATGGCGGAGATGACCTCGATCACGCGCTGAATCGCCGTGTCGAGGAAGCCGCCGAAGTAGCCGGAGATGCCGCCGAGCAGGATGCCCAGCACGAAGGAAATCGCCGCCGAGACAAACGGGATCGTCAGCGAAATCTGCGAGCCGAAGAGCACGCGCGAGAAGATGCAGCGGCCCGCGCTGTCCGCGCCGAGGATGTTGATGCGCGCGGAGCGGTCGGCCTCGCCCGCCTCGTTGACAAGGCCGTAGAGGTGCAGGTTGCTGGGGATCAGGCCGAGGAACTTGTATTCCTGTCCCTCGACAAGGAAGTCGAGGTAATACTTCTCCTCCGTGTTCTCGCGGATCTCGACCGTCCACGTCTCGCGGTTGTTGAATTTCTCGAGCTTGTAGACGTAGGGACGGCAGAGCTTGCCGTTCTCGTCGGTGAAATAGACCTTGGTCGGCCCGGTGTCCTTGTAGACCGAGGAGAACTCCTCAAGGCCATAGGGCGCGATGAAGTCCGCAAACAGCGCACCCAGATACAGAACCAGCAGGATCGCCAGCGAGATCTTCGCCAGCGTATGGCGCTTGAGCTTGCGCCACATCAGCGTCCATTGGGAGGCAAGGTAGTAGGATTCGTCCTTTGCCATCTGCTTTTTCCTGAACAATGCCATCCTTCCTTACCCCCTTTCAGAGAATCGGATGCGCGGATCGAGCCATGCCAGCGCGATATCCGAGAGCAGCGTGCCGACGACGACGAGAATCGCCTGAATCATGACGATCGTGCCGGCGAGGTACATGTCCTGCGTCTTGAGCGCCTGCAGGAGCACGGGGCCCTGAATCTGCAGGTTCATGACGATGGCGGAGACCGTCGAGCCGGAGAAGATCGTGCGCAGGCTGCCCGACATGCCGGAGACGACGGGGTTGAGCGCCGAGCGCAGGCAGTACTTGTAGATGATCGTCTTTTCGCTGCATCCCTTGGCGCGGGCGGTCAGCGTGTACTGGCGGACCTGCTCGTCGAGCATCTGCGCGCGCACGGTGCGGATGATGCCGCATGTGCCGGACGTGCCGATGACGATCAGCGGGATCAGGCAGCGGAACAGGAATTCCGGCAGGTACTCCATGCGCAGGCCGTTTTGCAGCATGTCGTGGCTGAACAGGCCCAGATACACCTCGCCCGTCGCCATGTAGATCCAGTACATCATCAGGATCGCCAGCAGGAAGTTCGGCGTCGCCGTACCCAAAAAGCCGATGAACGACCAGATGTAATCGCCCGCAGAATACTGATGGTTGGCGCAGTATATGCCGATGGGCAGGGACACGGCGTATTGGAAGATGAGGATGACGAAGCTCACGGCCAGCGTCAGATACAGCCTGTCCATGATGACGCTCCAGACCGAGCGCCCGTATTCAAACGAATAGCCGAAGTCACCCTCCGTGACGATGCCCTTGACCCAGTTGAAATACTGGATGTACCACGGGTCGTCCAGCCCGTAATCCGCGCGCATCGCGGCGATCTCCTCCGGCGTGAAGGTCTCGCCCTCCGCCGCCAGCGCCGCCACGTAGGAGGACACGTAGTCTCCCGGCGGAAGCTGGATGATGAAGAAGATCACGATGGAGATGATGATGATCGTCGGGATGAACAGAAGGAGTCTTTTTTTGATATATTTCAACATTCCATCTTGCATCCTTTCAGTAGACCAAAAGATGCGGGAGGGGCATCTTTTGACAAGAAGCGTCCTCCCGCATCATTACGTTTGTTACCGCTTATTGAATGATCTTTTTCTTTCGGTTCGCCGGAGATTACTGCTGATCGACCGGGATGAACCAGCACTGAGAGTGGGCGAAGCCGAGGTCGCGGTAGATATCGCTCCACACGCCCTGCGCCGGGAAGTTGTGGACACGGCCATTGACCGCGTGATACGCCGGGGCCGCCTCGACATAGGCGATGGTCCACATGTTCTTCTCGTGCAGCGCGAGCATCTGCTCGGCGATGGCGGTGCGCTCAGCCGGGTCGCCGGTCACGTCGAGCTTCTCCTTGAGGTTGATGAGCTCGAGCAGGTCGCCCGTCGCGGTCTCCTTGGTCATGTTGCCGTACCAGACGACGTTGGTCGCCGTGCCGGGCACCATGGAGTTCGGCTTGAGGATGATGGAGATATCGCCGATGCCGGTCACCGGGTAGAGGATGCACTCGATCTCGTTGCTCTGGGTCATGACGTCGATGTTGCTGCGGTCATAGTCGCGGAAGGTGGTCTTGATGCCGGCCGCGTCGTAGTAGACCTTCAGCAGCGCATAGGTGTCGGCAGCGCCGCTGTCGGCGACGGAGACGATGTTGAGCGTGAAGTCGGTGCCGTCCGCGAAGTCGTAGTAGCCGTCCGCGCCCATCACCAGACCGCAGCTCTCAAGCAGCTCCTTGGCCTTGGCGACGTCGTATTCGGTCCACTTCTTGGCCCATTCCTCGCTGTAGCCCAGCGCGCCCTCGGACGGGGCCGCCTGGCCGCCCTCCAGCCAGCCATCGGAGAACAGCGCCGCGAACTCGGTGCGATCCACGCAGATGCTCATAGCCTCGCGGAAGGCGATGTTGTTGAACAGCGCGTTCAGCTTCTCATCGGCGATGGAGAGGTTCCAATGCATCTGGGTGGTCACGCTGCCCCATTCGCCGCCCGGCCACTCATTGATGGTGATCGGCACGTTCGCATCGCTCATGATCGTGGACAGGGAGCCCATCGCCACGGTCTGCCAGTCGACGGAGCCGTCCAGCAGCAGCATCAGGGACTGATCGACGTTCTGGATCGCGGTGTAGGTGATCTTGTCCACGTAGGGCAGCTGCTGGCCCTGCGCGTCAACCTTGAAGTAGTACGGGTTGCGGACGAACTCGTAGTAGTCGCCCTTGATGTCGTTCTTGCCCGCCTCGGTGGACATGACGAACGGGTTGAGCGTCGGGATGCCGGGGTAGTTCCAGAAGTAGTAGAGCATCTCCTTGCCCGCCGCGCCGACGTCCGCGAACTCGACGCCGCAGATGGCCTTGGCCTCGGCCAGCGCCTCGGCATCCTCGCCCGCGAGGATGTGGTTGACCATCTTCTCAAAGATGTGCTTCGGGGCCCAGTGCCACTTCAGGTCGACCGCGACGGCCTCGACGAAGTCGTACTTCGGCGTGCCGAAGGTCACGGTGAAGGTGTAATCATCGACCTTCTCCACGACGGCGGGGTTGCCGTTGGCGTCCTTGTGGCAGGCGCGAACGCCCTTGGAGTCAACCTTGTTCAGGCAGATCGCGTTGTAGAACCACACGCAGTCCTCCGCGGTGAAGGGCTGGCCGTCGGACCACTTCATGCCCTCGCGCAGGTGGATGGTGTACGTCGTGTAATCGTCGCTCACCTCGTAGCTCTTGGCCACGTTCGGCTCGACCGTGCCGTCGATCTTGAAGCGGAACAGGCCCTCCTCAATGATCTTGCCGGCGGTCCAGTTGCTCGTGGACGCGGAGGTCTTCAGCTCGCCGCCGTAGACGCCGATCTCCAGATAGTCGGCATCCTCGACCATGACGTCCGACGCGACCGGCAGACGCTCGGTCACATCGCCGTAGGTGCCAAGATTGGTGATGTAGGGCGCTTCGGTGAAGCTGGTCGGAGCCTCGGCCAGCGCGCCGAAGGCCGTCACGATCAGCATCGCAGCCAGAAGCACGGATAGCATCTTCTTCATTTGGTTTCCTCCTGTTCTTGTCGTCGATATGTTCCTCGATTTCAGATCAGAACTAATTTTATTATACAGCACGCGCCGCAATAATCTATGCATATGCTGTCTTTTTTCCAAATTAAATATTGCATTTCATGCTTTTTTATGGCTTTCTTACGCCGACTTTTTATAGATTTTACATAGATTTATGTGATACATTCGCGCGAAAGAGCAATATTTCCCTTTTCTGCCAGAACACAAAACGTGCTTCCCTTCGGCGCGAAAATGTGATACACTGATCACGATAACGACGCCCTCTGCGCCGCCTACACCGTCATAAGCGAGGCGATTGCCATGATGATTCAGAATCTCGCGCTGTATCAGGACAAGTATTACATCCGCGTCAACGAGGAGACCGACACGATTTTCTATTTCTTCGATTACGACGTGCGCAGCGCCGACATCAACATGCAGTTCCAGCACTTCCATCCTTTTTATGAGATGTGCATCCTGCTGTGTCCCAAGGCCGTGCATTTCATCGACGGCATCCCGCACGAGATCGGCATGTTCGACATCGTCGGCATATCGCCCAGCCGCCTGCACAAGACGCAATACCCCGTCGGCAAGCCCTGCCGCAGGCTCATCATACAGTTCAGCCTGCCCGCGCAGTTCCCCGGCCTGTCCAACGAATACGAGCAGCTGATGAACATCTTCAACCGCGATGTGCCGATCTTCCGCTTCGACGCGGAGCTGCAAAGGCGTCTTTTCGGCAAGCTCAACGACATCTACCGCCTCGCGCCCAAGCAGGACTCGATGCGCAACATCGTCATCCACATGAAGTTCGTCGAGTTCCTGATCCTGCTCTTCCTCAACCAGCAGCACAACATATACGTCAATCAGGCCGTCATGACCGAGCTCGAGCAGAAGATCTACACCGTCGTGGGCTACATCCACGCGCATTACCGCGAGGAGCTGACGCTCGATTTCCTGACGCGCGAATTCTGCATCAGCGCGAGCTATCTCTCCCATAAATTCAAGGAGGTCACGGGCTTCTCCGTCACCGATTACATCCAGATGACGCGCATCCGCAACGCGCAGGCCCTGCTCATCAATTCGCAGATCCCCATCACGCAGGTCGCCGAGTCCTGCGGGTTTAACAGCTTTTCCCAATTCAACCGCGTGTTCCGCAAGCACATCGGCACGTCCCCCTCGCACTATCGCAAGGAAAAGCAGCTCCACCGCGCCGTCGTCGGCTGACTCGCGCTTCACGTTTGCGCAAGGACGCTCAAACAAAACGGGAGGTACACCATGGAATTTCACGTCTACGAAAACGCAAAGGCGGCCTGCGAGGCGGCGGGCGTGCTCCTTGCGGCGCAGATCACGCGCAAGGGCGACAGCGTGCTCGGCCTTGCGACGGGCTCCACGCCCATCCCCGCGTATGCCATGCTCGTCTCGTGGTACGAGCGCGGCGTGATCGACTTTGACCGCGTGCGCACGTTCAACCTCGACGAATACGTCGGCATCGACCCGCAAAGCCCCGCCAGCTATCATTATTTTATGCATGAGCATCTGTTCTCCAAAGTCAATCTGCGCCCGGAGAACGTCCATCTCCCCTCCGGGCAGACCGCCGCCGATGGGCGCGCATATGACGAGGCCATCCACGCCGCCGGGGGCATCGACATTCAGCTGCTGGGCATCGGCCGCAACGGGCACATCGGCTTCAACGAGCCCGCCGGCGAATTCACATACGGCACGCACACCGTCACGCTGACGCAAAGCACCATCGAGGCCAACGCGCGCTTCTTCGCCAGCCCGGATGACGTGCCGCGCCAGGCGATTTCCATGGGCATCGGCAATATCATGGCCGCCAAGTGCATCGTGCTCGTCGCCACGGGCAGCGCCAAGGCCGACGCCGTATACAGGACGATCCGCGGCCCGATCACCCCGCGCGTCCCCGCGTCGATCCTCCAGCTCCACCCCTGCTGCGTCGTGCTGACCGACCGCGAGGCCGGCGCGCTGATGATGAAGTGAGCCGCACACAAAAAATTCGCCGTCCGGCATCATCCGGGCGGCTTTTCATATGCATATGATGATGGAAAGACCCCGGACGCTTTCACGCCCGGGGCCGCGTATTCGCTTTGGGGGTCAGATGCCCGGCTGCTGATTAGTTGCCCATCAGGCCGTCGATGGCATCCTGCACCTGCTGCTTGTAGGTCTCCTGGAACTGAGCGACGGTGTAGTCACCGGCGATCAGCTCACGGAAAGGCAGTTCGAAGCCGAGGTTGCTCACCATCTCGTACTGCTGCTTGAGACCCATCTGGTACATGACCTCGAAGTTGTGGTCCTGCAGGTCGATGTCCTTCGCGGTGACGCCATACCACCAGTCGAGGGCTTCCTCATCATCGCGGATGGACAGGTCGCCGTTGAACCAGTTCTGGATGTCGTACAGGACGTTGAAGACCAGCTCCGGATCCTCGGTGCCGACCGGGATCATGAAGCAGGAGGATTCAGCGACCTTATGCTTGTTGGTCTCGGCATTGCCGCTCGGGCCGACCGGCCACGGCACGAACACCATGTCGAAGTCGAGAACCGGCGTGCCGCTCTGGTAGCCGTAGTCGTCGTTGGAGGACATGATCCACGCAGCGTTCGGGCAGAAGGCGACCTTCTGGTCACGATAGAGCACGCGGCAGATATCCCAGCCGTTCTCCTCCGGGATCGGGTACATGACGCCGTCCACCAGGTTCAGATCCTGGACGAACTGCAGGCACTCGGCAACCTCCGGGGAGGACAGGTTCTCGGTCGCGGTCGCGGCAATGTAGGTGCCGTTGGACATAAGGATGTTGGGCATGTAGTCTCCCGGCCAGCCGCCGAAGCCGTACACGTCGATGGTGCCGTCGCCGTCGGTGTCCTTGGTCAGGGCCTTGCAGTACTCGCGGAACTTATCCCAGGTCCACTCGCCGCGCTCGACGAGGTCACGCGGATCCTCGAGGTTCGCGTCCTGGATCATCTGCAGGTTGAAGCTCAGCGGATAGGTGGAGCCGACGATGTTCTCCTTGTTGTTCGCGGTCAGCAGGGAGACGGAGCCGTCGCCGGTGTCGATGTAGGTCATGATCGGGTCCTCGCCGGTGAGCACCGGGTGATCCGCCGGCAGCACGTCGCGCAGGTCGACCGCGTAGCCGTTGGCAACGGCCGGAGCGCCGATGGCCAGGCCGACGGTGTAGATGTCCACATCGGGCGTGCCGGCCAGGATGGAGGTGTTGATGGACTCCTGAGCGCCGGCGTAGAGCATGTTCACATACTCGAAGGTGACGTTGTTCTCTTCCTCGACCTTCTTGACGTTCTCGAAGATCATCTGGTCGGTTTCCTTGCCGGAGTAGTACGGGTTCACGTCGATGGACTCATGGGTGGAATCCCAGTACATATCCCAGGTCGTGCCGATCAGGATGTGACGGGGTTCCTCGGCCACGGCGAAGCTGCAAACGGACAGCAGCATCACCAGCGCGACAAACAGCGCGGTCATTTTTTTCATTGGGCATTACCTCCTGTGAATTAAAAATTCTCGCGGCACATCCGACCGGCTTTTTGAGGGCCGGCCGGATGTGATTTACAGGGTTTTATTACTGGGCCTGAGCGACGCTCACAGAATAGACCTTCCAGTTCGTCGCGGACTCGCACTGCATGCGGGCACCCCAGGTGGAGACGTCCTCGCCGCACATCTCGACGATCTGCTCGTAGGTGATCTGCGCCTCAGAGCCGTCGCAGGCAGCCTTGCCGCCGTCGCCAACGCGCATCCAGCCCGCCGCGGAATCCGGCATGACGATCCACATGGAGCCGTCCTCGGACTCGTAGGAGATGGAGACGATGGAGCCCGGCACGAGGGCCGCGATGATTTCCGGCGTCATCTCGAAGCCGTTCTGGCCCCAGGCGCCGCCCTCGCAGGCAAAACCCGCGAAGTCAACCTTGTCCTTCAGGCCGACGAGCTGCTTCACGGTGCCGACCTTCACGGAGAAGACCTTCCAGTTGGTCGCCGCCTCGCACTGCAGGCGCGCGCCCCAGGTGCTCTTGTCCTCGCCGCACTTCTCGACGATCTGCTCGTAGGTCACATAGGCCTTGTCGCCGATGATGGTCGCAGCGCCGCCTTCAGCAACGCGCATCCAGCCCGCGGCGGAATCCGGCAGAACGATCCACATGGAGCCGTCCTCGGACTCGAAGTTGATCTCCAGCGCAGTGCCCGGCTGCAGCGCATCGAGCACTTCCTGCGTGAACTCGAAGCCGTTCTGGCCCCAGGCGCCGCCCTCGCAGGCGAAGCCGGCGAACTCGACGGCATTGGTCAGAGCCATCCTCGGGCCCTTGGTGCCGACCTTCACGGAGTAGACCTTCCAGTTGGTCGCAGCCTCGCACTGCAGGCGCGCGCCCCACGTGGAGGTGTCCTCACCCAGCACAGCAGCGATCTGCTCGTAGGTGATCTGCGCGATGTTCTTGGAGTTGTTGGTCGTGGCCTTGCCGCCGTCGCAGACGCGCATCCAGCCCGCCGCGGAATCCGGGAACACCAGCCACATGCTGCCGTCCTCAGACTCGTAGGAGATCTCGATCACAGAGCCCGGAACGAGCGCCGCGAGGAACTCCTCGGTCATCTCAACGCCGTTCTGGCCCCAGGCGCCGCCCTCAACGGCCATGCCCTCGAGCGCCACAGCGCCGGACAGCACGGACAGGTTGGACAGGTCAACGCCGGTCACCGGAGCGGTCCACACGGCCGTCAGGTCGAGCGGCAGCGCAGCGCCGGTCTCGTCAAGGAACTGGATGTTGTCGATCCAGATGTCGCGCGGCTCCTCGCCCGGGAACTTGTCGGAATCGACGAACGCGTCGCTCTCCTTGGTGATCATCAGGGTGTCGCCGGCGCCGTTGGTGAAGAACACGTCGGCCAGGGTGACCTTCGCGGTCTTCGGGTTCTTGCGCTCGAGGTAGACGGACCAGTCATAGCCGACCTTGGTCTCGCCGGCGTCGGTCAGGGTGTAGACCTTGCCGGAGGCGGCGTAGAACTTGCCGTCGGAGCCGAGCTCAACGCCCACGTCGAAGCTGATGGAGCGAACCTTCTCCAGGTTGTCGCCCAGCAGGCCTTCCACGTTCAGCGCCACATACGGCACCTTAGCCTTCACGTCCACATGCAGAGCCTTGCTGCCGTTGTAATCCTCAACGGTCAGCACGGACGCATCGGCATCGCCGGAAGCGGTGTTCATGCCGAGCATCGCAAAGTTGCCGTCCTCAAAGTCGATGACGGTCGCGGCGACGGTCTCCTCCGCCAGCGCAGCGCACGACAGCAGCATAACTGCCATCAGGAGCCAGGAAAGAACCTTTTTCAATTCAGTGACCTCCTCTTTTCCTCCCTCTCGGGAGTTTGGATCTTTTCCTTCGGGGTGACCAGGGGTTGCCATAGGGTTTACCTTAGGGTTTCGACACAGGGATGCAAATCCCTGCCTATTAAACGAAGATGCGCATCTCCGCTTAAAACGTTTCTTAGCCGACGATGCCCGAGCGCTCCACGCCCTCGACGAAGCGCTTCTGGAGCAGCAGGTAAATCAGCAGGATCGGCAGGATGGTCAGCACCACGCCCGCGTTGACGTAGAGCTTCTGGATGCTGACGTTGAGGATCTTGAGGTTCGCGCCGACGTTGCTCTGCAGCGTGGAGAGCTGGCGGGCGAGCAGCTGCGCGTTGGGGATCTGGAACAGCTTGGCGTAGAACATGTCGTTGTACTGCCACACCAGAGAGAACACGGTGACCGTAATGACGGCCGGCATGGCGTTCACCAGCATGATCCTGAAATAAGTATACCACGTTCCGGCGCCGTCGACAAATGCCGCTTCCTCAATTTCTTTGGGCAATCCGCGGAAAAATTGATTGAAGATGTAGATGTACAGGCCGGAGCGCAGGCCGACGCCGCAGATCGAGAGGATATACATCGGCATCTGCGAGCGCATGAGCTCCATCGAGCGGAACGTCATGTACTGCGGGAGCATGATCGTGTGCTGCGGGATGACGATCATCATCACCACGCAGGCGAACATCAGCTTCTTGAGCGGGAAGTCAAACCGCGCGAAGCCGTAGCCCGCCATCGAGCAGATCAGCACCTGGAACACCGTGTTCAGCACCGTATACAGCAGCGTCCACGCGAGCGTCGTCGGATACTTGAGCTCCTGCCATGCACCCTGATAGCGCTCGAGCGTCGGCTTCATCGGGATGGTGAAGACCATCGGGTTGGCCGAGTCGCTGTCCGAGAAGAAGGACTGGGAGACGATGCCGATCACCGGCGAGAGGATGACGTATGCGATGCCGATGATCAGGATGATGCGGAACACGCTCATCAGCACGCCCTTGCTCGTCTTGATCAGCGCGCCCTTGCGGTCCTCATATCGGGGAGAGTTGCGGAATGCCTGCCATTTTTCGGTGATTTTCATGTTCGCTTCCTCCTCCCCTTAGTTGTAGTAGAATGTCTTCTTGGACATCAGGTAGACCACCACGCCCAGCAGCGTACAGGTGATGACCGTGGAGATCACGCTGAAGGACGAGGACAGGCCGTAGTTGCTCTCCGTGAATGCGGTCGTGTAGGCGAGGTTGACGACCTCGGACTGGCTGAACGCGTCCACGATGGTGTAGATCGTGTTGGTGATGATGTGCGGCATGACCATCGGGAAGGTGACCTTCCAGAAGGTCTCGTAGCCGGTCGCGCCCTCGATCTTGGCCACCTCGTACATCGACGGGGTGATGGACTGCAGCGCCGCGATGAACAGGACGATCTGCACGCCCGATGCCTGAATGATGTCGCTGATTCGGCCGACCGCGCCGACGATGTAGTCAAGCACAGCCGTGGGCAGGGCGATTTCGCCGAACAGGGCGATGAAGTACGCCATGTTCACCGCGCTGCCCGAGGAGGCCGCCTCCGCCATTTCCGCGGAGGTGCTGGACAGGCCGCCGGCCATCATCTGCGCCGCGTAGGACAGCGTGCCGGAGATCGCCTCGGAGTTGAGCAGAACCGGCAGGAAGAAGATCGCGCGCACGAGGCCGCGGCACTTCATCTTGCGGTTCAGGAGCATCGCCACGAACAGCGAGAAGAAGATGATCAGCGGCACGTCGATGACCATGTTCATCAGCGACGTGGTGAGCGTCTGCTTGAACGTGCCGTGGCCGGTGAAGGCCGTGATGTAGTTCTTCAGGCCCACGAAGTCCAGCTCGTAGCCGCCGGCGGGCAGAACCGCCAGCTCGCTCAGAGAGAACTGCACCGTCTGGTACAGGCTGCGCACATAGAACAGCATGAAGCCGATGAACCACGGCAGGATGAACATCCAGCCGTTGAACGCGCGCTTTGTTCTCATGGAGACATGCAATTTTTTCATTACTCCACGCCTCCCTTCACCACATAATCGTCGGCGGGAATCGTAACCCCGTCCGCCTCTGCGGCCTCATCGCCGTAGTTGATGTAGATGACCGTGCCGTTGTCGTACGTCACTTTCTTGAGCGTGGCGGACAGCGAGCAGTGCTCCTGGATCTGCGCGTTGCTCACAGCGGACAGCGCGCCGTTGACGTAGTTGTAGTTCTCCACGGCCTCGTCCATCCACGCGTCAAACGTCGTGGCGTAGAACTTGTTGAGGCCGGTGTACTTCATCTCCGTCGCCTCTTCCCACGTGAAGATGTAGCGGGTCGATGCGCCGTACTCGACGAGCTTGAGCAGCTCCTCGCGCTCGTTCTGTGTGGTCAGCGTGTTGATCGGCATGCCCGCGTAATCGACGCAGCCGTGGGTCACCATCTGATAGAGCGGGATCGTCTCATCGACGATGAAGTATTCCGTCGCGGACATCGGCACACCCACGACGTGCTTGACGCCCTCCAGCGCGTAGCCGTTGCCGCCGGCGATCATCAGGTCCTTGCCCGTGGCCTGGAACTGATCCATCATCGCCTCGGTCACCATCAGCGCTTCCTCGCGGTTGATGAGGTTGGAGCGCTTCTTGTCGGCGTGCAGCTCGCTGCCCATGTCGCGAAGCGACAGGCCCGACACGTCGATGTCCTCCATCGCCTCGATGTAGTGCCCGACGTAGTAGGGCAGGAAGCGCGGGGAGAGCAGGTCGTACAGGTTCTCCTTATAGCCCAGCGAGCTCGTGCGGCGCAGCGTCGCGGGGTTGACCTCGCCGAAGCTGACCGCGTAGCCCGCGCCGTAGTAGCGGGAGCTCTCCGACGTGCTGCGATAGCGCTTGGAGACGAGGCTCACGTTCTGAATCGCGGCGTCGGCGTAGAATTCGCCGCCCAGCGTGGCCATCGCATTGCTCAGCTTCTCCAGATCGTCCTTGCCGCCCAGCTGGCGCAGCACCTTGATCTTATCCACCACGTCGTGGTAGTAGCCGCCGTTCATCCAGCCCTTGAAGTTCATGACCTGGTTGCCGACGCCCGCGCTCGCGAGCTGGCCGGCCATCGTGCCCGCCTGCTCAAACGTGGTCATCGGCGCGACGCGCAGGTGCTGGATGCCCATCGTGTGGGCCGTCTCCTTCACGCCGCCGATCACGTCGTAATAGAACGGGATGTCGCCGCCCTCGGCCTTGGGCGTGAGCACGCCGTCGGCGATCAGGCGCTCGCGGTAGGCCCTCGCCACGCCGCTGTATCCCGTGTAGTCCTCGCCCAGCAGCGTGTAGCGCACGGTCAGCGTCTCGGGATACAGGTCGTTTTCCACGATCGGCATGTCCGCCATCTCGCCCGCGCCGAACATGGAGAGCTTTTCGTCGCCGCGCAGCACGAACGTCGCGTACACGTTGTTGTAGGTGTGGCTGCGGCCCGAGATGTCCGCCGTCAGCAGCGCTAGCGACGAGCCCTTCTCGATGCTCGCCAGAATCGTGCTGTCCTCGCGACAGATCGCGAAGATCGGCAGGCGGATGGGCTGCACATTCTGGGTCTTGTTGTATTCCGCATCGACCAGATCCATGTCGTAGATGTACTGGTTATAGGCGGATGTGTTCGTCTTGCCGTTGTTGAAGCGGATGAGCGAGCCGGAGCCGTTGGGCACGACCATGTAGCCCGTCTCATCCGTGGAGGCCGCGCCCATGAACGGGAGCAGCTGGATTCTGCCGACCCTGCCGCCGCCGCGCTCCTCGATGCGGTCCGCCGGGACGGTGCACTGCACGCCGTCCTCGAGCAGCTTCCACTCCAGCGTGATGGTGAAGCCCAGCGTCTCGGCGCCCTCAACGCCCGCCTTCTCCATCCAGTCGAAGTATTCCTCCTCGGTCATGCCCTGCTCGACAAAGCTGTTGGAGATCCTGTTGCGGTTGCGGGCGGACATCGTCTCGCCGTATTCGCCGATGACCCAGTTTCCCGTCTCCGGGTCCTGGATGTAGAAGGAGTTCTCCTGACCCTTCATCAGCTTCTTGACGTTGTCCGGCGCGCCCTCGTACAGCTCATTGAAGCGCTCGTCGGAGAGCAGATGCGGGATGTAGAAGATATCGACCTCGTCGCCGACCTCGTAGATGAAGCGCACGCCGCCGTCGATGGCCTCCGCCGCGATGTTGCCCAGCTCCACGCACTTGCTGAAGCTGTCATACGTGTTGGTCGTCAGGCCCGCGTTGTAGTATTCCACGAGGAACTGGGACTTGAGGTAGCCCTTGTTCGTCTTGTTGGCGATGGCGTCGCTGTCGGCCTCGGGCGGGTTGGAGTAGACCGTCTGCCCGGTGCGCTTGTCGTAGACGGCGACCTCGCCGGTCTTTTCGTTGGCGTAGAGCTTGAGGTTGTCGTTGCTGGCGGCGAGCTTCATGCCCGCAACGCTCGGCTCGGCGTCCTCAAGACCCGTGAATTCGCTGCCCGGCAGCGCTGCCTCGGGCTCGGCAATGTATTGCTCATGCTCCGCGTAGAACTGATAGCGGTTCAGATACCAGCCAAGGAAGATCGCCGCGATGGCCACCACGATCAGCACGACCGGCAGCCAGAGGAGGCGCTTCTTGCCGGCGGGCGCGGAAACATTCTTTTCATTCTTCTTCATATTTCCACCTCCCGCTTAGAATCTGAAGACCAGCTCGGTGTAGATGCTCTGGAAGAAAGCAACCACCTGGCCGATGAAGTTGGTGATCAGCAGCACCAGGAAGATGATGATGAACGCCGCAATCAGCGTCAGAAACAGCGTCAGCAGCGTCTTGCCGAGCGTGTAGTTGTGCACCTGCATGATGCCCGTGAGCGCCATGATGAGCGTGTAGGTGATGCCGATGCCCATGACGACCGAGTAGAACGCCTGCTCGCCGTCCGCCAGGAACTGGCTGAGGATCGTCGCCAGGATGTAGGTGACGATCATCGGCAGCATCGCGTAGCCCACGGCGATGAGGATGTCCTTGAACCTTCCCTCGCCGTCCATCAGGCATGTGATCGACCAGTTGCCCACGCACAGCAGCACGTAGAGCAGCAGCACGCCTGCGATCTCCGGCAGCAGGTTGACGCTGCGCACGTTGATCATGTTGACCACGAACGAGGTGAGCAGGCGGTTGAGCGTAAAGCACAGACCGAAGATGAACACCAGCAGGAACGCGATGCCCAGACTGCCCTTGTCCCTGTGGCGGATCTCATAGTATCCGTCTGCCGGATGGCTTACCGTATAGAAGAGGTGCTTCCACTTCTCCTTGCCAAAAAGCGCTTTCATGGTTACACCTTCCTTCCTTTCTTCTTCATGCGCGGCTTGACGATCTTAAAGAAGACCACCAGCGCGATCACCAGCACCGTCAGGCCCGTGAGCATGCCTTGCACGTTCTCCTTGAGCACCTCGTTGCGATAGCGCTTGAACGCGACGGAGTAGTAATCCTGGCTCATGCCGCGCTTGAGGTACTCCATGGCCTTCTCGTTGTCGCCCGCGGAGAGATACGCCTTGCCGATGCCGACGTTGGCCAGCTCGTTGTTCTCGTCCATGCGCAGCACCTGCTCCCACAGGCCGACGGCCTGCGATTCGTCGCCGTCAAAGCGGAGGCCGACCGCCTCGTTGATGAGGCGTCCGTATTCCGTCTCGGCGTAGACCAGGATGCTCGCCTGTGCGCTGTCCAGCGCGAGGATGCGGTCGCCCGCAAACTCCACGGCCACAGGCGTCGTCAGCGTGCCGGCTTGCGTGCCGATGCCGCCGAAGATGTAAAGGAGGTTGCCCTCATGATCGTAGGTGAAGATCCTGCCGCGCTTGCTGTCCAGCAGGCTGTACATGCCCTTCTCGCGGTAGACGACGTCCACGATCTTGCTCGGGCCGCCGTATTGGCTCGTGCCGCTGATCATGAGGTCGCCGCCGAGGTTTGCGTTGGCGCCCAGTCGGATGACGTCCTCGCCCTTGGGGTTGAGGCGGCGCACGGCCTGCACACCCTCGTTATCGACGTTGGAGGCGTAGACGAAGCCTTCCTCGTCGATGTCGATGCCGGTGAACTCGGTCGGGATGAAGAGCTGCTGCTTGCTGCGCTCCTCCTTGGTCGCCAGCTTGCGCCAGAACTTCTCCCACGCGGTGATCGTGACCTCGATGGTGCCGAAGAAGCCGGTGAAGTCGCCGTTGGTCTCAAAGACCATGATGCCCTCGAACATGTTCTGCGCCACGCAGTACACGCGGCCCGCGTAGTCCACGCTCACCTTGAGCGGCGTGAAGACGTATCCGTCCTCGAGCACCTCGCTGTCCGGGTCCTTGACGATGCGGGTCACATTGTTGCTCGCATCCAGCACGATCAGTTCGTCCTCGCTGGTGGCGATGGAGATCTGGCGCTGCACGCGCTGCGTCTCGGGCTTGGTCGTGTCGGCGGTGTAGCCCAGCGCGACGCCCTGCACGCCGCCGACCTCGGCGAACTTCACGAACGCGCCGTCCTGCTCATAGCCGGTGATCTCCGCGAGCAGGTTTCCCTTGACATCCGTGACGTGCACGCAGTTGTTCTGCGCGGTATGCACGACATTGCCGTTCTCGATGACGAGCACGCGGTTGTCCGCGCCCGCGACGCAGAGCTTGCCGTCCGCCATCGCCACGCCGGTGAGGCCCGCGAAGCGCTCGGTGGTCTTGCCGCTGACCGCGCCGGTGATCGTCTCGACGATGCTGCCCTGCGCGTCCATGCGCAGCACGGAATCGTTTTCCACGGCCGCGATGCGCTCGCCGGTGAGCGTCGTGATGGCGACGGTGCCGTCGGTTCTGCCGATCATCAGCTTGTCGCCGAGCACCTCGATGCCCACGATCGGGTTGTCCGCGCTGTCATCCTCGCTCGGGCGGATCATGGCGACCTCGTTGCCCTCGCCGTCGGTCACGCGGATGGCGTTGCTGGCGATGATCTTCTCGAGGTGGCCCTCCGCGTCGAGCACGATGATACGGTTGGCGTCGTCGCGGATGTAGACGGTGTCGCCGTCCACGCCGAACTCGCTGATGGTGGTCAGCGAGACCTGCGCGCCTGCCGCGTCCTTGTAGCTGGAGAACGTGCGCACAAGTTCGCCCTCGTTCGTCAGCTTGGTGATGCCCTTTTCGCCGCCGAGGTAGAGCGCGCCTTCATCGTCGATGGCGACGCCCTGCACGCTCAGCGTGGAGATTTTGGTCATGCTCACAGGGTTGCCCTGCGCCTTCCTGACCAGGCGGCCGATGTGAATGAAGATGTCCTTGTTGGGGATCGGGTCGAACGTGGAAATGCCCAGCGCCGCGCCGTCCTTGCCGGTGTAGGTGATCGCGTCGGCCTTTTCGCTCAGCTCCAGCTTCGCGCCGTCCTTTTCCGCGGTCACGGTAAACGGCTGCACGATGTCGCTTTCAGCCACGACGGTATAGGTCAGGCCCTGCGCGTCGGTCGCCTCGAGCGGGCTGCCCGCCGGGAGGCTGACGATGGCGTAGGTCTCGCCCGCATCGGTGGTCATCGTCCGGGCGATCTCGCTCATGCCCTCGACATGCGTGCCGACGGTGTAGCTGTTCGCGCCGAGCGCCTGCGTGGCGGCCGCCGAGGGGATCTCGATGATGTTCACCAGCGCGCCGTTCGGATCGAGCTGCACGATGCGGTGGTTCATCGAGTCGGCGACGTACAGGTCGCCGTCGTCGGAGATCGCCAGGCCGGTGGGCTTGTTGAAGCCGTCGGCCATGCCCGCGTTGTCAAAGCCGGTGATGACATTCGTGACCTCGGTCATCCGGCTGTTGAGCACGACGATGCGCTGGTTGCCGGTGTCGGCGACGTAGATGCTGCCGTCCGGCGCAACGCACAGGTCCTGCGGATCGGAGAACGCGCCGATGGACTCACCGTTGAATGTGAGGTCCGTGCCCAGCACGCTGCCCTCCGGCACGTAGGCCGCCGGGGTCTTGAAGATGTCGATCCAGTAGTCGTAGTTGTACGTATCATAAGGAAGCTCTTCCGCCATGACGGGGACGCTGGTGAGCAGAATCATCAGCGCCATCATCAACGCGAGGAAGGAATTTATCTTTTTCTTCATATCATTCCCTCCTTAGTCCTTCATGCCGGACGTGGTCATCGTCTCAAGGACGCTGGACTGGCACATCAGGAAGAACGCGATCGGGACAGCCGCGATGATGAACGTCACCGCCGCCGCAGCGCCCGCGCGGGCAGCGCCGCCCGCCGTAATCTGCTGCAGCGCGAACTGCATCGGCTTGAGCTGCTCATCGCGCAGGAAGAGCGAGCCCGTGTTGCCCCACATGGACTGGAACTGGAAGATGGCCAGCGTCAGCCACGCGGGCTTGACGTTGGGCATGACGATCTTCCAGAAGATGCCCCACTCGCTGCATCCCTCGATGCGCGCCGATTCCATCAGCGAATCCGGCAGCGGCTCCATGAACTGCTTCATCAGATACAGGCCCATGCCGTATGCGCAGGCCGGCAGGATCAGCGCCAGATATGTGTTGTTGATGCCCATCCAGGAGATGATGGCGTACTGCGGAATCTGCGTGACCGTCCAGGAGAACATCATCGAGAGGACGACCATGCTGAAGAGGATGTTCTTGCCGGGGAATTTATGCTTGGCCAGCGGATAGGCCGCCAGCGACGCGATGATGACGTGGCCCAGGATGCCCGCGCCGGTGATGATGATCGTGTTCATCAGGTAGCGCGAGAACGGCACCCACGTGTCGTTCATCAGCGTGAACAGGTCGGAGAAGTTCTCCAGATGCGGGTTGCGCACCCAGATCTTCGGCGGGTACTGGTACAGCTCGTCCAGCGGCTTGAGCGCGTTGTTGACGATCATGACCAGCGGCAGCACCATGAACACGGCGCACACGCCCATGATGAAGAACAGCAGCGTGTTGCCCGCGACGGAGCGGTTGAGCTTTTTGGGCTTGAGCCTGGGAACGATCTTCTGCCTGCGCAGCTTCTTTTGCAGCGACGGCGGCAGCTCCTCAAAGCGCATCTGCCCGATTCGCTTTTCAGCCATATTACTCACCCACCCTTCCCAGAATCTTCTGCACGAGCTTGTTGGTTCCGACCATCAGCAGGAACAGCACGGTCGCAATCGCGGACGCGTAGCCCATTTCCATACGGGTGGAGCCGTAGTCAAGCAGGTGCGTGACGATGGTCGCGCCGGCGTAGTTGACCGACGGGTTGCCGGCGAGGTTGATGGAGATATCCGCCACGGCGAAGGACTGCGTGATCTGCATGACCGCGCCGAACATCAGCTGCGGCTTCATCGCCGGGAGCGTGACATACCAAAGCTCCTGCCAGCGGTTCTTGATGCCGTCGATGGCCGCCGCCTCGTACATGCTCTTGTCAACGGTCTGAAGACCGGCGATGAACGAGAGGAAGCCCGTGCCAAGGCTCAGCCAGAGCTGAACCACGATCAGCAGCGGCAGCACGTACTGCTCCGTCTGCATCCAGAGGATCGGCTCGTTGATGATGCCCAGGTTCAGCAGCAAACCGTTGAGGTAGCCGTAGCGGTCGCCGGTGAGGATCAGGTTCCAGACCATGTAGGCGTTGCCGCAGATGGACGGCGCGTAGAACACGAGCGTCAGCAGCGTTCTGGGAATGCGGCTGAACTCGTTGATGATCCACGCGAACAGAAGACAGAGCATGTAGCTCACCGGGCCCGTGACCACGGCGAAGATCAGCGTGTTCTTCAGGCTCGTCATGAAGATTTCGTCCTCGAGGAAGAGCTTGATGTAGTTCTTCCAGCCGACGAAGTTCGGGAACTGGAGCATGTTCCAGTCGGTGAAGGAAATGACGATGGACATGAGCACCGGCAGCACCGTGAAGAAGAAGAACAGGATGAAGTACGGTGCGAGCATCGCATAGCATGCTCTCGAATTGCGGATCTGGCGAGCCAGCTCCTGGCGCTTTGTCCGGACGGGACGCGACTGTGAACTCATTTGGCGCCCTCCTCTCCCTGCGCGGTCTGCGCGTCGTCATTGGCGAGCGGCAGGCCGAATTCAGTGCGCTTGTAGTCGATCTCGGCGTCGATGTAGTACACCTGATCCATCAGCGCCTCGCGCGGCGTGGTGTTGTTGGTCGCCGTGTCGGTGGTGATGGTGTAGAAGGCGTTGTTGACGTTACGCCAGGTGTAGTAGCCGCCCGGCACCTGCTCGATGCCCTTGACCTGGTCCATCTGCGCGACGAGGGCCTTGTAGTCCTTCATCGGCCAGGACAGGTTGGCCAGCGCCTCGCGGTTGGCCGTCGCCACGCGGGCGGACGCGCCCATCAGCGCCTCCATCTCGCGGCCGTAGACCGTCTGGATCTCCGCGGAGGTCCACCACTTGAGGAACTCCCAGCTCTCCTGCGGATACTCGGTCGCGCTCATGATGATGTCGGCCAAGCCGGTCGCGCCGGTCATGTGGTTGATCGTGCCGTCTTCCTGAACCGTGCCCGGGACGACGGTGAAGTCCCACAGACCCTTGATGTCCGGCGCGGAGACCTGCAGGTTGTTGTAGGTCGTGTAGTCCGCGATGATGATCGGGGACTCGCCCGTGCGGAAGCGCTCCTCCACAGAGGTCGCGCGGTCGAGCTTGTAATCGGTGTAGTATTCGCAGTACTTCTTGAAGACGTTAATGGCGACCTCGCTGTCAAGCGCGGAGGCCATGCCGTTCTCGGTGTAGTACTCGCCGCCGTTCTGGAACAGCAGCATCGCAAAGATCTGCTCGGAGGGCAGCATGCCGAATTCCATCTGGTTCTTGGCCAGAACCGTCATGGCGACCTTGACCTCGTCCCACGTCTGCGGAACCTCCATGCCGATCTCGGCGAGGATGTCCTTGCGGTAGAACATCATCGGGAAGGTCATCGTGTCCGGCAGCGCGTAGGTCGCGCCGCCGAAGGACAGCGGCACCAGAGACGCCGGGGCAAAGCGCGCGACGACCTCCTCAAAGTCCTCGAACTGGGACAGGTCGAGCACGGCTTCGCGCAGGCCGTAGTTGACGGCGGTGTCGTTGCCGGTGTTCAGGACGGCGCCAGCGATGCCGTTCGTGTTGGCGACCTGAATCGCCACATCCGGGCCCTCGCCGGAAAGCGTGGCGCGCAGCAGCGTGTTCATGTCGACCAGCTGCACGTTGACGGCGATGCCGGTCTGCGGCGTGAAGCGCTCGTCGATCAGGGACTTGATGACGTTCGCCTGGTCGCGGCCCGTGCCGACCCACAGCGTGAGCACGGCGCCCTCGGTGTCCTCACCGGCGACGTTGCCGACCTGGTTGTAGTCGATGATGAAGGAGTAGTACAGGCGCTTCGCCTCGTGCGCAAGGCCCGCGAAGAAGCCGCCGCTCTCCGCCGCAGGGTCGGTGTCGGCCGAGTGGACGTAGATGCGGTCCAGCTGCAGCGGCATGCCCAGCACCTGCGTGATCCAGTTGCCGCACGCGCGCACGTTCGTCTTATAAGAGGAAAGAACCTCGGTGAAGCGCTCCTGATCCTCGATCAGCTCGTCGAGCTGGTCGTCCATCGTGCGCAGCACGATCAGCTTGTCGGAGTTGGTGCCGGCTGTCTTCTCCAGCGCCGCCAGCGCGACCTTCAGTTCCTCCTGCACGGCAATCAGCTCGGCCTCAAGACCCGGCAGGCTCGCCTCGATCTGATAATCGCGGAACTCGTCGGGCGCGACGCCGGTGATGTAGATGACCTGACGGTAGATGCCGTTGAGCTGCTGCACGCAGTCCTGCACCTGCGCGATGATCGACGCCATGTCGCCCAGCACGACCTCCATGCGCAGCGTGTGCTTGCCCGCCGTCAGATACACGCGATACGGCTCGCCCGCCTCGTCGTCGATGGTCTCCATGCGCCAGGTGGAATCGTAGCTGAAGCCGTATGCGTTCCACTCGTCAAACGGCACGACGCCGTCGATGCTGATCTTGCGGTAGCTGTTGATGCCGCGCACGAAGTTCTGCTTGGCGAACATGGACAGCGCGTAGTAGCCGTCCTGCGGCACCTCGAACTCCCACTCGATCCACTGGCCGGCGCTCTTCCAGTTGTTGCCGCCGATGGTGTTGTTGAGCAGGTAGCGCGTGGACACCGGATAGACGTCGGCGCTGGACTGATCCTGCACAGGATAGAGCATCTGGGAGGAGGTCTTCTTGGCGTTCTCCGCCTCAAAGCGCACCACGACGCCGGAGGTGTCCTTCTGCCCCGCCGCGTCGCCCGCCGCCTTGACGTCCGCATAGGCCGCCGGGCGCTCGGTGTTGGTCAGCGTGATGGCGCTGACGAGCATCGGCTCGCGCATGGCGAGCATCGAGATCGTGTGCTCGCCCGCGTCCAGATAGACGCTCAGCTGCTCGGTGATGTAGCCGTTGGAATCGTAGAGCGCGCCGTCGACCCACTCGGGGATCTCCTCGGCGGAGGGCTTGAGGTCGTTGCCCTGGTTGTCCTTGTTCCAGGCCAGCACGGTCACGCCGTTTTCATCTATCGTCTCGGCGAAGTCGCCGTTGTGCCAGACGCGGTTGAACTCGACCGTCGCCATCTCGCCGTAGGGCAGCTCGCCGTCCACGAAGAACGCGCGCTGGATGGCGCTGTTCTTGCCCTCGTAGGGGTAGTAGCGGATGCTCATGTCGTACAGGCCCGCCTGCTCGACGTTCACTTTCCACTCGATCAGCGATTCCTCGCCGGTGAGCACGGCGTTGCCCTCGCAGCCCTCAAAGCCCGCGAGAATCTGCGGCACGGCCTCCACACCCTCATCCTCGTAGCGAATGAAGCTGTCCGCCGCCACGACAATCGACGCATCCGGGCGCACCGCGTCCTCGTGCATCTCGACGTAGTCGGCATAGGCCGGAATCGTCGCATCGATGGAGTAGGTGCCGACGATCTCGTGATAATCCGCCGTGGATTTCACGGGAAGCACCGGCTCCAGGATTGCCTCGTCCGCTGTGGCGGCAGTCTCGTTCGCTGTCACGGCGGTCTCGTCCGCTGCCTCGGCGGTCTCGTCCGCTGCCTCGGCGGTCTCGTCCGGGAGCGCCTGTGTCACGGGTGCGGCGGCCGGGTCAGCCGCAGCCGTCTCCTCAGCCACGGCAACGCCCGTCAAAAGCACCAGCGCCACAAGCACGCCCAGCAGCCCAATCAAGCGTTTCAATGTCTTCACCATCCTGTCCTCAATTTTCCTTCAGGGGATACGTTTTCAAATCCGGAAGCGTATTCCTTGTGATGACGTTTTCGTGTGCGTACGCCTTCTTGAGCATGCTCTTTTCGGTGTACTGTTCGGAATAGCGGTTGGAGCCCTCGCTCTTCAAAACGAATTCGCCGCTCCATGTGCACCACCAGCTCCACATCACGCCGTCGCGCATGCACACATCCGGGTCGGGGATGCAGCCGTTTTCCGAGAGCGTGATGATCTTGCGCGCGTCGGTGTAGCCAAGCGCCTTGACGAAGCGGCCCGCCTGCGAGGCGTAGACCTTCTCGCCGGGGTAGATGTCCTCGCCGATGATGTCGACGTATTCGTCGCCGGGATACCACGCGGCATCCTGGCCGTTCCAAACCCAGATCAGGTTGTTGAGCCCGTGGTGGTTGACCAGCCTGTCATACATCAGCTTGTAGAGCTCGATGTACGGCTCCGGGCCGGACGCGCCCCACCAGAACCAGCCGCCGCTCGCCTCGTGCAGCGGACGCCAGAGGATGGGCACGCCCGCATCCTGCATCTTCTTGAGCTCCGCCGCCGCGCAGTCGATGTCGCGCAGCAGATACTCATATCCCTTCGGGTCCTCGCCGTTCATCGCCTTGGCGAGGTCGAAGTTCGTGTTCTCCGCGTAGAACGTGCCCCAGTAATCCTTGCCGTTGTCGTAGCTCTGATCCGGGCACCAATGCCAGCACAGCGTCGTGATGCCGTTCTGCTCCCAGTATTCGATGGCGTAATCCGCCGTCTTGGAGGTCTGGCCCTTGTCGGTTCTGCCCGGCGAGCAGTTCATCAGGTCCATGCCCAGCACGGCAGGGTAGTCCGTGCCGCCGATGCCGCGCCAGACGCCCGCCACCGGCATGCCGAAGGGGCCCTCGTCGCATTGCTGGCCGGAGATGATCTTCTTGCCGTAGTTGTCGCAAAGGAAGGTCATCAGCCTGCGCGCGTTCTCCGTCGCGTTCGGGTTGACGAGCACCGGCTCCACATCGTAGATATCGTCGGGGAGCGGCGCGCTCTTGACGGCGGCGATGTAGTCCACGTCGATCCAGCCCCAGAACTTGGTCACGGAGACGTTGTTGTCCCCCGCCTCCAGCCAGACATAGCCCGCGACGCCGTCGCTCCACTGTCCGTCCGGCGCGGTGACCTCGCCCACGCACTTGCCGTCCACGCAGACCTTGTTGATCTTCGAGCCGCCGTCCGCGCTCCTTTGACGCACGATGATGTCGTAGAGCCCGGCCTCCGGGACGTTGAGCACGACCTCCACGCCGTCTCCATCGCCCTTGAGCCCACTGACCGCCGTGCCGTCTGCTGTGACGGCCGCCGCGCCGAGCATGCCGCCGGCCTCTGCCTGCGCAATCGCATCGTATTCGCCCTCGGCCGCCGCGCCGCTCATCGCCAGCATCAGCCATGCCGCGCAAGCCGCTGCGCCCGCGCAAACAACCATCCTCCTGCGCATTTGCATCCCCCCTCGCGTTAATTTTGTACACAGAAAATTACCTTACACCTAATCATACAATATATACAATCTTTTGTCAATAGTTACTTGCAAAATTGCGAAATTTACTTAATCGCTTTCTTCAAGTAAGCATACAATATGTACAATCTTTCCCCATAAGAACTTTGCATTTTTCTTTATGATTAGCTTTTTTACAAGCGAAAGCCGCCCGATGCACACAAATTCATCGGACGGCCCGTAACTTATTTGTTCATTTTCTCAAGGCAGTTCATCAAGCGTGATGACGTATTCGCTGTTGTAGACTTTATTGAGCAGTTCGGCCTCGGTGTATGCCTCCGAGTACTGACCGTTCGTGTGGACGAAGCCGCCCGACCAGGTATTGAACCACATCCACATGGCGCGCGTCCTTCGCATCAGCTCGATGTCCGGCACAACGCCATTCTCGGTGAGCGCGATGGGCTTTTTGCCGCCGGAGTAATCCAGAATCTCGTTGAACAGCGCATTGCCGGGCATGTAGGCGTGCTTGTCGGCGTAGATGTCCTGGCCGATGATATCGACGTATGCATCGCCCGGATACCAGTCCGCGTTCTGGCCGTTCCATACCCAGATCAGGTTATGGATGCCGTAGACGTCCGTGAGCTGCTCGTAGAGGTAGACCCACAGCTTCCTGCAGGCGTCCGGCCCCTTCGCGCCCCACCAGAACCATCCGCCGCTCGCCTCGTGCAGCGGACGCCAGAGAACGGGTACGCCCGCATCCTGAAGGCGGCCCAGCTGCCCGGCGATGGCGGCGATGTCCGCGTCAATGGCGGCCTTGCCCTCGGGGTCCTTGCCGTCCATGACAGCGGCAATATCAAAGCTTGTGTTGCGGGTGTAGAAGCCGCCCCACCAGCTCGGGCTGCCGGTGTCCCTGTCGATGGGCTCGATCAGCGTGTCCGTCGGCGCGTTCCAGTGCCAGCAGAACGTGACGATGCCGCCGCGCTCATGCACATCGAGCGCCACGTCCGTCGCCGTGCTGCGCGCGCCCAGCGCCTGCCTCTGCGGGCTGTAATCCATCATGTCAAGGCCGATGATCGCGGGATACTTGCCCGTCACGGCGTAGATCGCCTGCGTCTCCGGGCCGTCGTAGCCCAGATCGCAGTGCTGACCGGCGAGCGTCACCTCGCCGTACCCCTCGCACAGATACGCGAACAGGTCGCGCGCCTCCTGCGTGGCGTCTGCGTCCACGAGCGCCGGCTCGACGTCAAACGCGCTGTCGGCGATCTCCTGCGCCGGGGTGACCATCAGGCAGTCGAGCCAGATCCAGCCCCAGGACTTGTAGACCGTCACCGTGTGCTCGCCCGCCTCCAGCAGCACGCCGCGCAGCGTGCAGCACTCGAATTCCTCGCCCGCGCAGGTGAACTCGCCCTGCGGCTGCCCATCGACCTTGACCTTGTTCGTCTTGCCGCCGCCGATGCCCTTGCATACGAACGTCAGGTCATACGCGCCCGCCTGCGGCACGCTGATGGAGAAATCCGCCGTGTCCGCGTCGTTCTCGAACCGGCCGATCACCTTGCCGCCCGATGCGCCCGCGTCCGCCGAAACCGCGATTTTGCCGTGCAGCGAAGCCGACTCCGCTTCGTAGACGACGGCCTCCTCAGCCATCGCGCAGGGCAGCGTCAGCGCGAGCGCAGCCGCGGCCAGCATGCATCTTTCCTTCATCATTTTCACTCCTGTTTCTTCCTTATTATATATACCACCGCTCGCATCCCCCTGCGGCAGCGGTCTTTCCGCGTTGGAATTTTTATTCGATCATCGCGCGCAAACTCCTGCAAACCGTCTTGATATTTTGTTGATCTTGCCTTATCATATCATCAGTATGAACCGACACGCGACAACACACAGGAGGTATCCCGATATGAAACGACTGGCCGCGCTCGCCTCTGCCGCCCTGCTGACCACGTGCTGCATGCTCATGCCCTACGGCGCGCTCGCCGAAGCCAACCACATGAACGTCACCGTCGATCTCTCCGCACAGGGCAAGCCGATCAGCCCGCTGATCTACGGCGTCAACCAGTACAGCAACAACAGCAGCTACCGCATGGTCAAGGCGAACGCCATCCGGCAGGGCGGCAACCGCACCACCGCCTACAACTGGGAGACGAACGCCTCCAACGCCGGTGCGGACTGGCATCACAGCTCCGACAACCACCTGGGCGATACGGACGAGCCCGCCGCCTACGTCGCCACGATGATCAACGAGGCGAATTTCTACGGCATCCCCTATAAGCTCGCCACGCTCCAGCTCGCGGGCTACGTCTCCGCCGACAAGAACGGCAACGTCTCCGAGGCCGAGACCGCGCCCTCCGCGAGGTTTAACAGGGTCGTGCTGACCAAGGGCGCGCCGTTCGCCGAGACGCCCGACCTCACCGACGGCGTGGTCTACATGGACGAGTACGTCAACTACATCATCACCAAATACGGCGACTCGCAGAGCCCCAAGGGGATTCAGGCGTACAGCCTGGACAACGAGCCCGCACTCTGGCATCACACGCATCCGCGCGTGCATCCCGAACCCGTGGGCGTGCAGGAGCTGGCGGACAAGTCCATCGAGATGGCCCGCGCCGTCAAGGCCCTCGACCCCAACGCCGAGATCTTCGGCCCGGCGCTCTACGGCTACACCGCCTTTGACCACCTCGCCGACGACGAGATCAGCGACGAGTGGGAGAAGATCAAGGAAGAAAAGGGCTATCACTGGTATCTGGACTGCTACCTCGACCAGATGCGTCAGGCCGAGGAGCAATACGGCATGCGCCTGCTCGACGTGCTGGACATCCATTACTACTCCGAGTCCGCGCGCATCAGCGATCAGGACCGCGTGCAGTCCGTGCGCACGCTGTACGAGGAGGGCTTCAGCGAGAACAGCTGGATCGGCCAGTGGTGCATGGAAAATGTGCCGATTCTGGATACCGTGCTGACCTCGATTGAGACCTACTACCCCGGCACCAAGCTCGCCATCACCGAATACAACTTCGGCGGCGACAACGAGAGCGCGACCATCGCCATGACCGAGGCGCTGGGCTGCTTCGCCGAGAAGGGCGTGTATTTCGCGTCGATCTGGGGCGGCAACGGCTATCAATTCGCCGGCATCAACCTCTACACCAATTACGACAAGAAGGGCGGCGCGTTCGGCGATCTGCTTGTCCCCGCCAAGACCGACGACGTCTCGCTGTGCAGCGCCTATGCCGCCGTGAGCAGCGCGGATAAGAACGTCGTGACCATCTCGATGACCAACAAGAGCGAGACCCAGCCGCTCGAGGCGACCATCCACATGAACGGCGGAGATAGCGATTGGCAGACCGCCGAGATCTGGGCCGTCTCCGGCAGCAGCAAGATCCGCCTGCTCGAGAACGCCGCTTCCGTCTCCGGCAGCGACGTGACCGTCACCCTGCCCGCGTACAGCGCCGCGATGGTCGTCATTCGCAAATAACACAAGGAGGCGCACCATGAACGCCGCTCCATGCAATCCCAATCTTCAAAAAGAGGCACGCGAGCTGCTTGAATTCCTCGCCGCCATCGAGGGCCGCGCCATCCTGACCGGCCAGCACACGCAGACCCGCGAGCAGGCCGAGCTCGCCGTCATCGAGCGCGAGACCGGCGACCTGCCCGCCGTCTGCGGCTTCGAGCTGCTCGGCTATTCCCCCAACATCAATTTCGGCGACGCCACGCCCGAGTGCATCGAGGAGGTTGAAAACAACCGCGGCACGCTCGAGCTGGCGCGCGCGTGGGGCGAGCGCGGCGGCATCATCACGTTCACATGGCATTGGTTCTCGCCGCTGGGCGGCCGCGACAAGGCGTTCTACTCCTGCAACACGGAGTTTGACCCCGAGCGCGCCCTCGACCCGACGACCGCCGAGCACCGCGCCTTTGTGCACGACCTGGACCGCATGGCCGAGCTGCTCCGCCCCTTCTGCGATGCGCACCTGCCCGTGCTCTGGCGTCCGTTCCATGAGTCGGACGGCGTCTGGTTCTGGTGGGGCCGCAAGGGGAACGCCGCCGCCGTCGGGCTGTATAAGTTCATGTTCCGCTACTACACGGAGCACCACCGCCTCGACAACCTGATCTGGGTCTGGAACAACCCGACGCCCGATGGCTACCCCGGCGACGAATTCTGCGACATCGTCTCTCTGGATCAATACCCGCCCGCGCATGCGCACGGCGCTTTCCGCGACAAGTACGAACGCCTTCGTGCCTTCGCTCCCCACAAGGGCGCGGCCATCGCCGAGACCGGCATCATCCCCGATGCCGATGCGCTCATCGCCGAGCGCGTGCCGTGGCTGTGGTATATGACATGGAGCTTCGGCTTCGCGCTGACCGAGGATCACAACAGCTTCGACGCCCTGCGCAGGCTCTATCATCACGATTATGCCATCACGCTGGGCAAGCTTCCCGCCGCCATGCGCGATGCAAAAAACGACGCAATATAAGGAAAATTGCCCATGAGAATCGGCGTTGATTACTATCCCGAGCATTGGGACAGGGCCCTGTGGGCCGCCGATGCGGATCTCATGCAGGAGACCGGCGTCGAGCTGGTGCGCCTGGCGGAGTTTGCGTGGTGCCGCCTCGAGCCGCAGGACGGCGTGTTCGACTTCGCGTGGCTCGACGAGGCCGTGGCGCTCTTCGCCGAACGCGGCATCGACGTCGTGCTCTGCACGCCCACGAGCTGCCCGCCCATGTGGCTGTATGAAAAACATCCCGACATCGTGCAGATTCAGCAGGACGGCACGCCGATCCGCCTGGGCATCCGCGGCCATCGCTGCGTGACCAATCCGACGTTCCTTGAATACGCCGACCGCATCACGGTCGAAATGGCCAGGCACTACGCCGGCAACCCCGCCGTCACCGGCTGGCAGATCGACAACGAGCTCGAGGCCTACCACTGCTGCTGCCCGCACTGCACCGAAGAATACCGCGCGTGGCTCACGGCCAAGTACGGCACGGTCGAAAACCTGAACAGGGCATACGGCAACGTGGTCTGGAGCGGCGAATACTCCGCATGGTCTCAGGTCGCGCCTCCCGTGGGCACCTATCCGCACGCATGGCTCAATCCCGCGCGCATGCTCGATTTCTATCGCTTCTGCTCGGACAGCGTGATCGACTTCATCAACCGTCAGGCAGCGCTGCTGCGCAAGCACTGCCCCGGCAGGCCCGTGACGACCAACGTCTGGTTCTGCGAGTACATGCAGGACTTCTACAAGACGTTTGAAAACCTCGATTTCCTGTCCTACGACAACTACCCCTCCGCAACCGTGCCGGCCAACTCCGAGGAGTGCTACTCCCACGCGTTCCACCTCGACCTCATGCGCGGCGTCAAGCGCGGGCCGTTCTTTATCATGGAGCAGCTCTCCGGCGGCACGGGCTGCTGGGGCCCGATGGGCAGGCAGCCGCTCCCCGGCATGATCAAGGGCTTCACGCTGCAATCCTTTGCCCACGGCGCGGACGCTGTGCTCCATTTCCGCTGGCGCACGGCGACAGTCGGCGCGGAGATGCACTGGCACGGCCTGCTCGACCACAGCAACGTGCCGGGCCGCCGCTTCCGCGAGTTCGCTGATCTGTGCAGCGCCGTCCGCGAGATCAAGCCCCTGCGCGACACGGCCATCAAATCCGACGTCGCCATCCTCATGGCCTTCGACCACGAGTACGCCTTCAAGATTCAGCCGCAGACCAACGGCTATTACTACCTCGAGCAGCTGCAGAGGCTCCACCGCGCGTTCACCGCGCTCGGCCTGAACGTCGACATCATCGGCCAGCACGAGGATTTGAGCGGCTACCGCATCGTCTGCGCGCCGGAGATGTACGTCACCGACAGCGCCGTGGTCGAGCGCCTGCATCGCTTCGCCGAGAGCGGCGGCACCGTCATCCTGACCACCCGCAGCGGCGTCAAGGACGAGCACAACAACTGCATCATGGCCCAGCTCCCCGGCCCGTATCGCGACATGGTGGGCGCGCATGCCGAGGAATACAACCCCATCGGCTATGACAGCACGCCCATCGTCTTTGACGACGGCGCGGTCATGGACGCCAGGCAGTGGTGCGACATCCTCGTTTGCGACACCGCCAATGTGCTCGCCCGCTACAACGCCGAGTATTACAAGGGCTCCCCCGCCATCACGCGCAACGCCTACGGCACGGGCAAGGTGTATTACATCGGCGTCGTCGGCACGCAGCCCGTCTACGACCGCATCGCCCGCACCGCCGCGGATGAGGCGGGGCTCGATACCGTCGAGCTGCCCGACCGCGTCGAGCTCGTCACCCGCACGGGCGACGGCGTGCGCGCGCGCTTCGTCTTCAACAACGACGATCAGCCCAAGGCCTTCGCGCTGGACGGACGCGAGGTCGCGCTCGAGCCCTTCGAGATGAAGGTGCTCACCGACTGATCCGCAAAAACATAAAACGAACCGGCTCTGCCGAGAGCTCATCTCCCGCTCAGAGCCGGTTTTTTGTTGTATTTTCAGGATTTCTTTCAGCACTCGCGCCCCTCGGACGCCGCAATGTCCGTCTTAAAGCGCACAATCGCGCCGATCGCCGCCTCGAGCCCCTTGACCATATCCTCCACGGACAGCGACGGTTCGCGGCGCTCAAGCGCCTGCTCGTGCGCGAACGGCACATGCACGAACCCGCCGCGCATGCCGGGGAACTCCTTCGCGATGGCATGCAGCACGCCGTACATCAGGTGGTTGCACACGTACGTCCCCGCCGTGTTCGATATGCCCGCCGGGATGCCCGCCTCGCGAATGGCCGCGGCCATCGCCTTGATGGGCAGCGTGCTGAAATACGCCGCCGGGCCATCCGATGCGATGGGCGCGTCGATGGGCAGGTTGCCCGCGTTGTCGGCGATGCGCGCGTCGTCCACATTGATGGCCACACGCTCAACCGTGATGCCGCTGCGCCCGCCCGCCTGTCCGACGCAGAGCACGGCGTCCGGCCTCTCGCTGCGCATCGCCATGTGCACAACGCATGCCGACACGCCGAAGACCACCGGCACGTCGAGCTTGACGATCTGCGCGCCTTCAACGCAGTCCGCCACGCGGTGCACGGCCAGCTGCGCCGGGTTGACGCGCTCGCCGCCGAACGGCTTAAAACATGTCAACAGAATCTTCATGGTTACCTCCTCGCGTCCGCCGGGGCAAGCCGCTTTCCCTGTCCGTTCATCGCAAGCCCGCGCGCCCCGCAGGACGCCGCATGCCCGCGCATACAAAAACGCGGCCCAGTCAGCGATTGAGCCGCGTGCGTTTCAGCCGATGTCAAGCGCCCTGAGATACCGCGCCAGCGCATCCCGCCAATCCGGCAGCGGCGCAAAGCCGTTTTCGACGAGCTTGCGCTTGTCGAGCCTGCTGTTGAACGGGCGCGCGGCCTTGGACAAGCCGTACTCGGCGGTGGTGACGGGCGTGACCTTCGTCGTCCTGCCCGCCTGCCGGAAGATCTCGGCCGCAAAGTCGGCCCAGCTGATGTAGCCGCCCTCGTTCGTTGCGTGGTAAACGCCATACTTATCGGTTTCGATCATGTCCGCGAGCAGCCGCGCAAGGTCGAGCGTATAGGTCGGCGTGCCGATCTGGTCGCAGACCACGCGCAGCTCGTCGTGTGTCTGGCTCAGGCGCAGCATGGTCTTGATGAAATTCTTTCCGTTCAGGCCGAATGCCCACGCGATGCGCACGATGAAGAACTTCTCCACCAGCTCGCGCACGGCCAGCTCGCCCTCGAGCTTCGTCTGTCCGTAAACGCTGAGCGGCGCGTAGTCGGTGCACTCCGGCGCCCACGGCGTCTCGCCCTGCCCGTCAAAGACGTAATCCGTGCTGATGTACATCATCTTGCAGCCGAGCTCGCGGCAGGCCGCCGCGATGTGCCGCGTGCCGTCCGCGTTGATGGCATATACCTTCGCGCGCTTGTCCTCGTCCTGCGCATCGTCGACGGCCGTCCATGCGGCGCAGTGGATGACCGCGTCGGGCATGACCTCGCGAAGCACAGTCGCAACGCGCGCCCCGTCGGTGATGTCCAGCTGCACATACGGCGTGCCCGTGACGGCGCTTCCGTCGGCGATGCCCGCGTATTGCGGCGCGATGTCGCTTGAGACGGCCTCGTGACCGCGCGCGTTCAGCTCATTCACGACGTCGTGGCCCAGCTGACCGCAGACGCCCGTGACAAAAATCTTCATGATCACACCTTACCCGTTTTATTTCGCCGTTCAGATCTCGCCGTATACGAAATTGCAGTCGCTGTCGTCGAGCATGGGCGACGTGGTGTCCTTGGCGGAGAGCAGATGCTCGGTCACCTCGCCCCAATCCACGCCGATGGTCGGGTCGTTGAAGCGGATGCCGCGGTCGCACTCCTTGTTGTACAGGCTGTCGACCTTGTAGAAGAACTCCACGTCGTCGGTCAGCGTCTTGAAGCCGTGGCCGAAGCCGCGCGGGATGAACAACATGCGCTTGTTCTCGGCGGTAAGCTCGACGGCGTCCCATTTTTTGTAGGTGGGGCTGCCCTTGCGCAGATCGACGACCACATCCATCACCGCGCCGCGCATCACACGCACGAGCTTGGCCTGCGCATGCGGCGCGTTCTGGAAGTGGATGCCGCGAAGCACGCCCTTCGCCGCCGTGAAGCTCTGGTTGTCCTGCACGAACACGGCGTCGATGCCGATGTCCGCGAACGCCTTCTGGTTGTACGTCTCCATGAAGTAGCCACGCTGGTCGCCGAAGACCTGCGGCTCCACGATATACACGCCGGGGAGCGCGGTGTCAATTCTCTTGAACGCCATCTCAATACATTACCTTTCCGTCAGCCACAGCCTTGAGGTGCTGCCCATAGGGACTCTTGCCGTAGCGCGCGGCGGATTCAAGCAGCTTTTCCTTGGAAATCCAGCCGTTCTTGTATCCGATCTCCTCCGGCGCGCTGATCTTGATGGACTGCCGCTTCTCAATGGTGCGCACGAAGTCCGCCGCATCCACGAGGCTGTCCATCGTGCCGGTGTCCAGCCACGCAAAGCCGCGTCCCAGCAGCTGCACGTCCAGCAGGCCTTTGTTCAAATACATCTCGTTGAGCGTGGTGATCTCCAGCTCGCCGCGCGCGCTGGGCTTGACCTCGTGCGCCATCGCGGACACGCCCTTGGGGTAAAAATACAGGCCCGTCACGGCGTAATTGCTCTTGGGCTGCTTCGGCTTTTCCTCGATGGAAATCGCCTTGCCGTTCTCGTCAAACTCCACGACGCCGAAGCGCTCCGGGTCGCTGACGTAGTAGCCGAACACCGTCGCGCGCGCGCTTTGCTCGGCATCGGCCACAGCCGCGCGCAGCAGTCTGCCGAAGCCGTTGCCGTAGAAGATGTTGTCGCCCAGCACCATCGCACAGGCGTCGTCTCCAATGAATTTCTCGCCCAGCAGGAACGCCTGCGCCAAGCCGTCCGGGCTGGGCTGCACGCAGTAGGACAGGTTCACGCCGAACTGGCTGCCGTCGCCGAGCAGATGCTCAAAGCGCGGCGTGTCCTCCGGCGTGGAGATGATCAGGATATCCCGAATACCCGCCAGCATGAGCGTGGAGAGCGGATAGTAGATCATGGGCTTGTCGTAGACGGGCAGCAGCTGCTTGCTGGTGACCATCGTCAGCGGATACAGGCGCGTTCCGGCGCCGCCGGCGAGGATAATGCCTTTCATATTGACCTCCGTCTGTCTTTGTTCATATTGCGTATGGTGTCGCTCGTCGTGCGCATTGCGGATTCCCGGCAATACGGCAGATATAAACATGTGCAGCGCATCGCTTCCTGTCTGCACGCTTTTTGCTTGCTCAGGCTTATTATACAAACGTCCATTTGAAAAGTCAAGTCCGTTCGCGCCCGCCGCTCTGCCGGGCCTTATATTAAGGAAGGAACGCATGCAAAAAAGGCCCGCCGGATTCGCGGGGGCATGGCCGGGCCGCCCGCCCGGATCGCCTCGCCCGTCTTCCCGCTCAAATGCGCCATGCTCGGCGGGCTCGCGAAGTGTGCCTCCATCCCCATATGCAAAATTCCCCGTGACAGCCGCGTTTTGCGCCGTCACGGGGTTTGTGTTTTGTTTGCGTCAGCCGCGCGATGCGTCCAGCGCGCCGGTCAGCTCGCCGAGCGTCGTCTCGCCCCAGCTGTAATTGGTCAGGTAGCTGCCCTTGAACAGCTGCGCGTATTCCTCGCGGCCGGACAGGTATTGATACAGATCGCAGGTCACGCGCTCCATGACGATGCGCCGCTTGCCGTCCACGGCCTCCACGACGTCCGCGATGCCGTATTCCTCCAGCGTGTTCTTGAGCCGCAGCGCCGCTTTTCTGTATCGCGCGAGCGTCACCGTGTTCACCGGCTCGTCCTCCCACAGAAAGCCGATGGCCTCCTCGCTGGTGACGTATCCGCCGCGCCTGTCCACAAGCAGCGCGAACAGCTCCTTCGATTTTTTGTTGCGGAAGGCGATGGGCTTGTCGCCGACGAACACGTCGAAATACCCGAACGTGCGGATGGTCACCGCGCGGTTTTCGGGCAGGCGATTGCCCGCGGCGCTCCCGGCGTCCTCCATCGCGTAGAGCATGACATAGCGCAACGTGGCGCTGTCGGCCTCGCGCTGGGAGCAGATGGCCTTGATGCGCTTCTCATTTTCGCTCTTGTTGTCGAAGTACGTGAACTCCGCCTCGCCGTCGCGCAGCAGCGCCGCAAAGCTGTCAAAGGACACATCGCTGTACGCGGTGAACGTCTCCACCGGCGTGTATCGCCTCGTGAGCTCCATCCATTCTTCGCTTGTGTATCCGAAGAAATCCGCGATGTTCTCGCTCGCGTAAAGCGGACGCACCATGCCCTTGGGCGTGACCTCAAAGGCCGCCATGCCGTCCGAGAAGCTGGCCGCGAGGTCGCGCAGGCCCTCCTTGAGATGCTCATTTTCGCTCTTGAGCGCCTCGGCGTCGGGGTCGCTTTGCAGCTTGCGGCAGCAGTAGAAGCTCACCGAGTCGTCCACGCGGATGAACACGCCGCTGTAACGCTGCATCGCGCCGGTCGAGTCCTGCGCGCCGTAGGAAATTTGCGGCGGGCGCGCATCCGGCTCGAACATGCGCTTCTGGCAGAAGTCCGTGAAGAAATCGCGCACGTGCTCCTTGTCCTCTTTGGCGACGATGGACAGCAGCCAGCGCTCCATCGCGTCCTCAATCTGCACGGCGATGCCCTCCACGCGCTTGAAGGACGACCCTTCCTCGCAGTGCAGGCATTTGACCGTGTTCGCGTCGAGGTTGAACTCGAAGATCTTGTCGTATACGTCGGAGAGCGCCTTGATGTATCGCTTCGTCTCGCCAGCGCGCCGCGCCTGGTAGCGCTCGGTGATGTCCATGCATACGCTCTGGAATTCCTCGACGCCGTTTTCGCCCGTGACCTTGGACACCCAGCCGAATATGTGCGCCCGCGTGCCGTCGCAGCGAAGCAGCGTCATCTCGCCCGCGACCGGCGCGCCGGAGGAATACACGCGGCCCAGGAACTTCGAGAACCGCCGCCTCTCCTCCATCGGCACCATCACGAACACGTTGTTTTTGTACATTTCGAGGTAATCAAGCTCGCCCGGCCTGCTCGGCGGAAAGCGCAGCAGCTCGATCATCCGCTGGTTGATGTATGTGATGCGCGGCTGCATCTCGCACGTGTAGCGCACAAAGCCGCACGGAATCGTCTCGTTCAGGTAGCGCAGGTTCTCATTTTCGCGCGTGAGCTCGGTGATGTCGGTGAGCACGCCCGTGCCGGTGCGCCTGCCGTCCTCGCCCACGCTCACGCTCACCGTGTCGCGCACGCAGACGGACGCGCCGTCCTTTTTGACAAGGCGATACTGCGCGCTGAGCGTCCCGCCCTGCGACGCGAGCCTGCGCACGAAGCTCAGGTAGATCTCCCTGTCCGCAGGATGCACGAAATTGAGATATAAATCCTCATTTTCGCCCACGAGCTCGCCCGCATCCGCGCCGAGCATGGCGCAGAAGCTCTCGCTGGCGTAGACAAGGCGCGCAGGCTCGTCCAGCGCGAGCTGGTGCAGTCCGCTGACCTGCGTGCTGAGTATGTCCTGCGCATTTCCGATCATGTCGTTCATCGCTGTTTCCTCTCAGGTGCGCCGTCCTCCCCGGCGTTTTTCCCTATCAGTATAGCACAAACCGGGGCCGAATGGTTAAAAAATTTGAGATACTTCTTCGCAGCGCATTGCCCAATGTCCGTTATGCCCGCGCGCGCAGCTCGCCCTTGCGGATCTTGCCGCTGATCGTCTTGGGCATCTCATCCACGAACTCGATGATGCGCACCCACTTGTATTCCGCGAGCCTGCGGTTGCAGAACGTGCGGATGTCCTTTTCCATTTCGGCGCTCGCATCAAAGCCGCCGCCAAGCCGGACCACGGCCTTGATCGCCTGCCCGCGCAGCGCGTCCGGCACGCCGATGACGCTGCACTCGGCCACGGCGGGATGCTGCTCCAGCACGTGCTCGATCTCGTACGGCCCGACGCGGAAGCCGCCGGTCTTGATGATGTCGTCAAACCGCCCGTCAAACCAGTATCGCCCGTCCTTGTCCATGTGCGCGCTGTCGCCCGTGTGATACACGCCGCCGCGCCAGACATGCGCATACTGCTCATCGTTTCCCAGATACCCCACGAACACGCCCGGCAGCCAGCCGCTCTCGTCCGGCACGATCACGACCTCGCCCGTCTCGCCCACGGGCACAGGTTCGCCATCCGCGCCGCGCAGCTCGATGCGGTACAGCGGCGAAGGCGTGCCCATCGACCCGGCGATGGGTTTGTCGCCCGCAAAGTTCGCGGTCAGCAGGCCCGTCTCGGTCTGGCCGTAGCCCTCGCACAGCTCAATGCCCGTGCGCGCGGTGAATTTCTCGAACACCTCCGGCGCGAGCATCTCGCCCGCGGTCGAGGCGTGGCGCAGCGTCGGCATATCCGGCACGCCCTTGCGCACCAGATAGCGATAGACCGTCGGCGGCGCGCAGAAGCTGGTCACGCCGTAGCGGTTGATGACCGTGGCGAGCTGCTTGGGGTCAAAATTGTCAAAATCGCAGACCATCACCGCGCAGCCCACCAGCCACTGGCCGTAGAGCTTGCCCCACGACGCCTTGGCCCAGCCCGTCTCCGCGACGGTGAAGTGAAGCCCACCCTCCTGCGCGCGCTGCCAGTATTTGGCGGTCACGATGTGCACCAGAGGATAGGAAAAATCATGGATGACGCCCTTGGGGTAGCCCGTCGTGCCGGACGTAAAATAGAGCATCATCGGGTCATGCCTATGCGTGGCGACGCGCGCAAATTCCTCGCCCGCGCCCTCCATCGCCGCGTTCATATCGCAAAATCCCTCGGCCTGCCCGCGCACGCACCAGAGCTTCGCCGTGTGGTTCGCCTTGCTCAGCGCCTGGCGCACCCTGTCCGGCACGCCGTCCTGCGCCGTCACGATCATCGCCTTCACGCCGGACGCATGGATGCGGTAGACGAGGTCGTCCACGGTGAGCATGTGCGTCGCCGGGATTATCACCGCGCCGAGCTTGTGCAGCGCAATCGCCGCGAACCAGTATTCGTAATGGCGCTTGAGAATCAGCATCACGCGGTCGCCCTTATGTATGCCCGCGCCGGCCAGCACGTTCGCCATGCGATTGCTCATTTTGCTGATGTCCGCAAATGTGAACTCGCGCTCCTCGCCCTCCGTGCTGCAATAGACCAGCGCGCGCTTTTGCGGATTCTCCCGCGCGATCCCGTCCACCACGTCATAACCGAAGTTGAAATCCTCGGGGCAGTTCAGCCGAATGTGTTTGAGCTGCCCCGCGCCGTCCAGTTCTTCCTCGCAGAATCGTGTGTATACGCTCATGCTTGCTCCTTGCCCACTGCGCTCGTGCCCAGCGCGCGGATGCGCTCGTAGCGGTGCGCCACAAGCTCCGCGTCGCGCCCGAGCGTGCCGATCTCCTGCACGAGCATCTCGCGGATGCGCGCGTAGAACTCCGGCTTGCCCATGTCCTTTTCGCTGAGGATGCGCTCGATGATGCCCAGCGATTTCGCGTCCTGCGCGGTGAGCTTGAGGCTGCCCGCCGCCTCGGCCGCCTTGCCCGCGTCCTTGTAGAGGATGCTCGCGCAGCCCTCGGGCGAGATCACCGAGTAAACCGCGTTCTCCATCATCCACACGCGGTCGGAAACGCCCAGCGCCAGCGCGCCGCCGCTGCCGCCCTCGCCGATCAGAATCGAGATCACCGGCACGCACAGCGTCGACATTTCCATCAAATTTTCGGCGATGGCCTGCCCCTGCCCGCGCTCCTCCGCGCCGATGCCGCAATACGCGCCCGACGTGTCGATCAGGCAGATCACCGGCCTGCCGAATTTTTCGGCCTGCTTCATCAGCCGCAGCGCCTTGCGGTATCCCTCCGGGTGCGGCGCGCCGAAATTGCGCCTCGCCCGGTCCTTGGCGCTGTGCCCCTTCTCGATGGCGATGACCGTCACGCTCTGGCCGATAAGCCGCGCGAGGCCGCCCACGATGGCCGGGTCGTCGCCGCATCGCCTGTCGCCGTGCAGCTCGATGAAGCCCGTGAAGATGCCGCCGATGTAGTCAAGGCCGGTCGGCCTGCCGCTCTCTCGCGCCTTTTTGACGCGATCATATGCCGCCGTCATGATGCCGCCCTCCCGTCGTGCATGGCCAGCAAATCAGCCAGATATTTTTTCTGCTGCCCGCGCGGGACGATGGCGTCGATGAATCCGTGCTCCAGCACGAATTCCGACGTCTGGAAGCCCTCCGGCAGCGCCTTTTTCGTCGTCTGCTCGATGACGCGCTTGCCCGCAAAGCCCACCGTCGCGCCCGGCTCGGCGAGGATGATGTCCGCCTCCATCGCAAAGCTCGCCGTCACGCCGCCGGTCGTCGGGTCGGTGAGTACCGCGATATAGAGCAGCCCCGCGTCGCTGTGCCTTTTGACCGCCGCGCTCGTCTTGGCCATCTGCATGAGGGAAAGCAGTCCCTCCTGCATGCGCGCGCCGCCGGAGACCGTGAAGCCCACGACCGGCAGGCGATAGCGCATCGCGTATTCAAACAGCCGCGTGATCTTCTCGCCGACGGCGCTGCCCATGCTGCCCATCATGAATTCCGGCTCCATCGCAAACAGCGCGCATTTGTGCCCGCCGATCTTCGCCGCCCCGCAGACGACGGCCTCCGTCTCGCCGCTGGCCGCGCGCGCCGTCTCCGCCTTCTCGTGGTAGCCGGGGAAATCGAGCGGGTTGTCCGCCTTTATCGCGGCGTACAGCTCGCGGAAGCTCCCCTTGTCGCAGAGCTGCGCGATGCGCTGGCGCGCCTTCATGCGGAAGTGATGCCCGCAGGCGCAGACCAGCCCGTTCGCCCAGAGGCGGCTCATCGGGATCTCCTTATGGCAGTTCGGGCATGTGCGCTCCGGCTCGCCCGCGTCGCTGTGGACGCTCGCGCCGGTTCGGCCGCCCTCCTCGAGCTGGTTCTTCGGCTTGAGAAAATTCATCCATGCCATGTGCTCACCTGTTTCCCATAAACGTCAAATCGTAATCGCCGGAGACGAACCGCTCGTCGCCCACGATGCGCAGCTGCTCCTCAATGTTGGTCGGGATGCCCTCGATCACCAGCTCGCAAAGCGCCGCCTTCATCTTGCGCAGCGTCTCCTCGCGCGTCTTGGCGTAGACGATCAGCTTGCCCAGCAGCGAGTCGTAATACGGCGAGACCGTCGTCCCCTCGATCAGGCACGTGTCAAAGCGCACCTGCGGCCCGCCCGGCACGTGCAGCATGCCCATCTTCCCGCAGGCGAGCGCATTGATGCGGCACTCCATGGCCGAGCCGTGAATCTTGATGTCCTTCTGCGAAAAGCCCAGCGGGATGCCCGCCGCGATGCGGATCTGCCATTTCACCAGATCATAGCCCGTGAGCATCTCGGTGACGCAGTGCTCGACCTGCAATCTCACGTTCATCTCCATGAACCAGAAATTGCCCTGCCTGTCCAGCAAAAACTCGAGCGTGCCCGCGCCGACATAGCCGATTTTCTTGACCGCGGCGACGGCCTTTTCCATGATCGCCTCGCGCTGCGCTTTTGTAACGGCGGGCGAGGGCGTCTCCTCGATGAGCTTTTGATTCCTGCGCTGCAGCGAGCAGTCGCGCTCGCCCAGACACACGGCGTTGCCCTGCTCGTCGGCGAGAATCTGAAGCTCGACGTGCCGCGCCGGGAAGACGTACTTTTCCAGATACATGCTGCCGTCGCCGAACGCCGCCAGCGCCTCGCTCATCGCCTGCAGGTAGCTGCCCTCCAGCTCGTCCTCGCTGCGGATGAGGCGTATGCCGCGCCCGCCGCCGCCCGCGCACGCCTTGAGCATCACGGGGTAGCCGATGTCCCTCGCCGCCTGGCGCGCGTCGTCCAGCGATGCGACCGCCTTCGTGCCGGGGATGACCGTCAGGCCCGCGTCGCGCATGAGCTCCTTTAATATCGCCTTGTCGCTCAGGCGCTCCATGCTCTCCGGGTCGGGGCCGATGAACACCAGCCCGTTCTTGCGGCACAGACGCGCGAAGTGCGCGTTTTCCGACAGGAAGCCGTAGCCGGGGTGAATCGCCTGCGCGCCCGCCAATATCGCCGCGCTGATGATCTGGTTTTCGTTCAGGTAACTCGATCCCGCCTCCGGCGCGCCGATGCAGTACGCCTGATCCGCCAGCGCGACGTGCAGCGCGTCCCTGTCCGCCTCGGAGTAGACGGCGACCGTCGCCACGCCCATCTCCTTGCAGGCGCGGATGATGCGCACGGCGATCTCGCCGCGGTTGGCGATGAGTATCTTTGAAAACATGCTTTACGCTCCTGTGATCGCGAAGGAGAATTCAGCCGTCACGCAGACGCGCTCGCCCACGCGCACCGTCCCCTCCGCGAAATAAAACGGATGCTTCGCGCGCTTGATGCGGCAGCGCGTTTCCACCGTGTCGCCCGGCGTCACGGGGCTGCGGAAGCGCACGTTGTTGAGGCCCGTATACACCGGCATCTTGCCCGCCGCCATCTGCTCGCCCATCAGCACGCACGCCGTCTGCGCCAGCATCTCGCACAGGATGACGCCCGGCACGATCGAGTGGCCGGGGAAATGCCCGCGCAGGAAAAACTCGTCCCCGCGCACGCGGTAATGGCCCACCGCCTCGCCGCCGATGTTCTCGGCATCCTCGATGAGCAGCATGTCGTCCCTGTGCGGCAAAATCGCCTTGATCTCTTCCTGATTCATACTTACCTCTTGAGCCTGAACAGCTCCGTGCCGAACTCGACGACCTGCCCGTTGGTGACGCAGATCTCCTCGATCACGCCGTCCTCCTCGGCGGCGATCTCGTTCATCAGCTTCATGGCCTCCACGATGCAAAGCGTCTGCCCTTTGGTGACGCGGTCGCCGATGTTCACAAACGGCTTGGCGTCCTCGGCGGGCGCGGCGTAGAACACGCCGACCAGCGGCGAGGTGACGCTCGCGCAGCCGTCGGCCTTCGCCGTGCTCTGCACGCTCTGCGGATTCTGCGCGGGCGCGTCGGGCACGGCATAGACGGCATCGCGAACCGGGGCCGCGCTGCGCTCAAGGCGCACCTTCGCCTCGCCCTGCGTGATCTCAAGGCCGGTTAAGCCCAGTTCCTGCATCAGCTCCGCGTATCTGCGGATTTCTGCCTCGTTCATCGCTTACACCTTCCTGAATGCGAGGCACGCGTTGTGCCCGCCGAATCCCAGCGAGTTGGACAGCGCGAGCGTGATGTCCGCATGCACCGCCTCGTTCGCCACGACGTTGAGGTCGCAGTGCTCGTCCTGCTCCTTGAGGTTGATCGTCGGCGGGATGATGCCCGTGTCCAGCGCCATCAGGCTGGCCAGCGCCTCGATTGCGCCCGCCGCGCCGAGCATGTGGCCCGTCATCGACTTGGTCGAGCTGACGAGCGCGCGCTTGGCCGCGTCCTCGCCCATCGCGCGCTTGATGACCAGCGTCTCCACGACGTCGTTCATCGGCGTGCCGGTGCCGTGCGCGTTGATGTAAACGGTGTCGCTATCGGTGTAGCACGCCTCGCGCATGGCGTCCTGCATGGCCTTCGCGCCGCCGCGTCCCTCGGGATGGGGTGCGGTGATGTGGTGGGCGTCGCAGGTCGAGCCGTAGCCGCAGACCTCGCCGTAGATCTTCGCGCCGCGCGCCTTGGCGTGCTCGTATTCCTCGAGCACCAGCGCGACCGCGCCCTCGCCGATGACGAAGCCGCTGCGCCGCCTGTCAAACGGCAGGGACGCCGCGTCCGGGTCGGTGGCGGTGGACAGCGCCTGCATGTTGGCAAAGCCCGCGATGGCCGAGGGGCTGATGGCCGCCTCCGTGCCGCCGGTGATGGCCGCGTCCGCGTAGCCGTGGCGGATGAGGCGCATGGCCTCGCCGATGGCGTTGGAGCCGCTCGCGCACGCCGTGACTGCGGGCATCGCGCTGCCGCGGCAGTCGTGGCGGATGGCGATCATGCCCGACGCCATGTTGGAAATCATCATCGGCACGAACAGCGGCGACACGCGGCGCGGGCCCTTCTCCATCATCTTGGCGTATTCCAGCTCGAACGTGCTGATGCCGCCGATGCCCGTGCCGAAGATCACCGCGAAGCGCTCCGGGTCGACCGTGCCGACCGCGCCGCTCTCGTCGACAGCCTGCTGCGCCGCCGCGACGGCCAGCTGCGTGTAGCGGTCGGTGCGCAGCACGTCGTTGACCTCCAGATACTGCCTCGGGTCGAACCCGCGCACCTCGGCGGCCAGCTTCGATTTGTATTTTTCCGTGTCAAACCGCGTGATCGGGCCGATGCCGTTTTTGCCATCGCGCAGGGCCTGCCACGTCTCGGCGGCGGTGAGGCCCAGCGGCGTGACCGCGCCCATGCCGGTCACGACGACTCGTCTGTTTTCGCTCATAAAAATCTCCGTTTTTCTATGTATTGTTTACATCGCAAGGCCGCCGTCCACGCGCAGCACCTCGCCGGTCACATACCTGGCCGTAACCAGATACGCGACTGCATCCGCCACGTCCTCCGCGCTGCCCATGCGTCCCAGCGGCACGAGCGCCAGGCTCGGGTTCTCCGCCTGGTCGCCGGTCATGTCGGTTTTGATGAAGCCCGGCGCGACCGCGTTGCAGCGGATGCTCTTGGGGGCCAGCTCCTTGGCGACCGACTTGGTCAGACCGATGAGGCCCGCCTTGGACGCGCTGTAATTGCACTGGCCCGCGTTGCCCGAAAGTCCCACGACCGACGCGATGTTGACGATGCAGCCCTCGTTCTGCTTGATGAACAGGCCGCACGCGTGGCGGATCATGTTGAACGCGCCCTTGAGGTTCGTGTCCAGCACCGTGTCGTAATCGGCTTCCTTCATCATAATCATGAGGTTGTCGCGCGTGATGCCCGCGTTGTTGATGAGGATGTGATACCCGCCGAAGTCGGCGCGAATCTGCTTGACCGTCTGCTTGACCGCGTCAAAGTCCGCCACATCGCAGCGGTACGCCTTGGCCGCGACGCCGTATTCGCCTTGGCAAAAATCGCACACCGCATTTGCCGCCGCCTCGTTGCCCGCGTAGATCACCGCGACATTCGCGCCCATCGACGCCAGCTTTTTGGCAATCGCCGCGCCGATGCCGCGCGAGCCGCCCGTGACAATCGCCGTCCTTCCCTTCAGCATACGCCCTCCGATTTTTCCTGCAATACCTCGGTAAAATTGACCGCCGTGACGCCCGCGTCGATCTTTTTGATCATGTTGGTGAGCGTCCTGCCCGGCCCGATCTCGATGAACGTGTCGATGCCGTTTGCGATCATGCCGCGCACGGCCTTCTCCCAGCGCACGGGGCTTGCAATCTGCCGCGCGAGCAGCTGCGCCGGGTCGCCGTCATACGGCTCGCCCGTGACGTTTGCATACAGCGGCACGCGCATTTCGCCGAAGTTCACGCGCGAAAGCTCGACGCCGAACGCCGCCGACGCCTCGTTCATGAACGGCGAATGGAAGCCGCCGCCGACCTTAAGCGGAATCGCCCTGCCGCCAGCGTTCTTCACGTCCGCCGCAAAGTCGCCCATCTGCGCGCGCAGACCCGCGACGGTGATCTGGCCCGGGCAGTTGAAATTGACCGGGTAGACCGCGTCGTATTTCGCACACAGCTCACGGACCTTGTCCTCGCTGAGCTTGACGACCGCGGCCATCGACGTGTCGAACTTCTCCGCCTCGCGCTGCATCAGCTCGCCGCGTTTGCAGACGAGCCGGAAGCCCGTTTCCTCATCAAGCAGCCCGCAGGCCGTCGCCGCCGCAACCTCGCCCAGCGAGAAGCCCGCGGCCGCATCGGGCTTGATGCCCTTGCTTTCCAGCACGCGCGCCGCCGCCAGCTCAAAGGCGAACAGGCAGGGCTGCGTGTTCGCCGTGACCATCAGCTCGTCCGCCGTTCCGGAAAAGCACTGCTCGCTCGTTCCGGGGCGGATGCCGTCGCACAGCGCAAACACGCGCTTCGCCTCGTCGTATTTGTCGTATAAATCCTTGCCCATGCCGGGGTGCTGGTCGCCCTGCCCGGAGAACACGAACGCTACTTTACCCATTTGCTCGCCCCCATCAGGATCGGTTCGGCCTGCTCGCAGACCTCGCGCACGATGTCCGCGGCGGGCTGCTCCTGCTTCACCATCGCGGCGATCTGCCCCGCGAGGAAGCAGCCGCGCTCATTGTCGCCCTCCTGCACGGCCAGACGCAGCGCGCCCGTGCCCAGCGCCTCCAGTTCCTCGTCCGGCATGCCGCCGTACTCGGCCTTCTGATACGCGCGGGCGAATGGCGTGCGCAGCGAGCGCACAGGGTGGCCCAGACGCTTGCCGGTCACCATCGTACACAGGTCGTTCGCCTTGAGGATCTTTTCCTTATAGACAGGGTGGATGCTGCACTCCACGGCGCTCAAAAACCGCGTGCCCATCTGCACGCCCTGCGCGCCGAGCATAAACGCCGCCGCCATGCCGCGCCCGTCCGCGATGCCGCCCGCCGCGATGACCGGCAGGCTCGTCGTGTCCACAATCTGCGGCACGAGCACCATCGTCGTCAGCTCGCCGACGTGGCCGCCGCTCTCGCCGCCCTCCGCGATCAGCGCCGACGCGCCGAGCCGGGTCATCAGCTTCGCCAGCGCGACCGACGCCACCACCGGGATCACCCTGATGCCCGCGGCGAGCCAGTCCTTCATGTACTTCGAGGGGTTGCCCGCGCCGGTCGTCACCACATCGACCTTTTCCTCGAGCACGACCTTCGCCACGTCGTCGGCGTACGGGCTCATGAGCATGATGTTCACGCCGATGGGCTTATCCGTCAGGCCGCGCGCGATGCGGATCTGCTCGCGCACGTATGCCCCCGGCGCGTTGCCGGAGGCGATGATGCCCAGACCGCCGCCTTCGGAAACCGCCGCCGCGAGCTTGCCATCGGCGATCCACGCCATGCCGCCCTGAAACACCGGGTATGTGATGCCCAGCATTTCGCAAATTGCTGAACGAATCATCGCTTAGCCCTTCTTGCTCTGGATGAACTTGTCCAGGTCGTCGATCGTCTCGACCTTCTCGTCCAGCTCGATCTCGATGCCGATCTCATCTTCCAGATTCATCAGCAGCTCAACGGTGTCCAGAGAGTCGATGCCCAGGTCGGAGAACTTGCTCTCCGGCTTCACCGTGGAGACATCGCAGCCCGTGCGCTCGGCAACTATCTTGGCAATCGCGTCAAAATACATAATCGTTTCCTCCATTTTTGTCTGTTGATGTCGCGGCTCATTCCCGCCGCCGGCGTCTATGATACCGTTCCCGCTGTTCCAAAATGCGAACCCGCGTGTTCCACCCGCGTTCCAAAAACGCGTTTTTCCGCAAAATTTTCGCAAAAATCCGCACCCGCCGTGCTTGACATCGCCGCGCGCATCCTCTATACTGGGCTTATTCCCGGAGGTAAGCATATGGAAATCGCTTCGTATTTTCCCATTTGGGATAAGCTTTCGCCCGATCAGCAGCATGCCATTTCCTCCGCCGCCGTGCGCCGCGAGGCCAAACGCGGCGAGATCGTGCATAACGGCTCCGTGCGCTGCACCGGCCTGCTCGTCGTGGCGTCAGGCCTGCTGCGCACGTTCATATTGAGCGACGAGGGGCGCGAGATCACGCTCTACCGCCTGTTTGAGCGCGACATCTGCCTGCTCTCGGCCTCGTGCATGCTGCCGTCCATGCAGCTTGAGGTCACGATCCAGGCCGAGCGCGACACCGTCCTGTGGATCATCCCGCCGGACGTGTACAAGAGCGTCATGCAGCTCTCCGCCCCGCTGGCCAATTACACCAGCGAGCTCATCGCCTCGCGCCTGTCGGAGATCATATGGCTCATGGAGCAGGTGCTCTGGAAGAGCCTTGACCGCCGCGTCGCCGCATTCTTATTGGAAGAATCCGCCATCGAGGGCAGCGACAGCCTTTCCATCACGCACGAGACCATCGCCAATCACCTGGGTTCCAGCCGCGAGGTCATCACCCGCATGCTGCGCTATTTCCAGAGCGAGGGCATGGTCGCCCTCTCGCGCGGCACGGTCACGCTCACGGGCCGCGACAAGCTCGAGGCCCTCGCCGCGTCGTGATGCCGCAAATAAAAAAAGGCCGCGCCTTTCCATGCGAAAAGCGCGGTTTTTGTTATGTTGTAATTTCGTTCAGCGCTCGATATCGCCCGTGTAGTCAAGGATTCCGCCGATGTCGTGTACGTCGCCGTAGCCCATGCTTCGCAGCATCCGCACAGCATGCGCGCTCCTGACGCCGGAGCGGCAATAGACGAACAGCGGCGTATCCTCGTCCGCGATCTCCTCGGTTTTCTCGAGCTTGTCGACCGGCAGATTCACGCTCCCCGGCACGTGCCCCGCAGCGTATTCCTCCGCCGTGCGCACGTCCAGCAGCAGCGCGCCCCGCGTTTCGCCGTATTCGCGAAGGCCGGCACCTATGTCGATGCCCGTGAAGATGTTATGCATCGCGCCGCCTCACAGCAGATCGAGTATCGCCTGCTTCGGCCTCGCGCCGACGGCCTGATTGACGATCTTGCCGTCCTTGACGACGACGAGCGTCGGGATGCTCATCACGCCGAATTGCTGCGCGAGCTGCGGCTCCTCGTCGACGTTCACCTTGCCGACGATCAGGTCGTCCCTGTGCTGCGCCGCGATTTCGTCGAGGATCGGCCCGACCATGCGGCACGGCCCGCACCACGGCGCCCAGAAGTCGAGCAGAACCGGCTTGTCCGCCCGCATGACCTCGCTGTCAAAATTGCTCATGGTGATATGCTTGACTGCTGTTCCCAACATTTTCTTGTCCTCCTTGTCTTTGATGGCTTTATTATACCCCGTTTTCGCCGCGCCTTCCGTGATGAAGTCACACAAAAAGGCAGGCGGCTAAAAACCGTCTGCCCTTCCCCGTCCGGCGGGTGCAGCCTCCGGGCGGGTATGCAAATGAATGGGGTGGCGAATCGTTACGCCTTCTTGCCGAAATCCGGCGCGAAGATCTTGTTGTCCACCGCGAAGATGATGACCATCGCCACGCCGCCGGTCACGATGGTGGTGACGAGGCTCTGCACCGTGTTGCGCACGGCCTCGTTGGCGATGAGCGCGTTGGTCACCGGGTTCCACACGCAGGTGAACAGGTTCATGACCAGGAACACGCCGATGGTCGCCACGCCGTGCAGCAGCACCTGCGGCAGCACCGGGCCGTGGCTCTTGAAGGTCACGTTGCGCTGAAGCGGGAAGTTGACGCACTCGCCGAGCACGATGGCCGTGAAGTTCGCCAGCGTGAAGGCCAGACCGCCCGTCACCACGCCATTCACTTCCTCCAGCGCGTTGCCCACGATGGCGAGGTTGAACTGCACGCCGAACAGCTCGACCGGGATATTCGGCCAGAGCCACTCCGCATTGCCGACCGCGCCGCGATACATATCCGGCAGGAACATGAGCAGCAGCATCTTCAGGAACGTGACGACGTAGCTGAAGATCAGAAACAGGCCGCCCTTGCACAGCCACTCGGCCGCCTTCGGGTGCTTTTTCGCGAAGCTATCCAGAAAATTCATGGTGATTCCCCTGATTACTTTTTCTCGAGCACAAAGCCCGGCGCGTCCGCCGCCTTGCGCTTCTTGCCGCTGCGCAAAAATCCGCCGATGACCGCGCCCATGCCGCGCAGGAAATGCCCGTTGCACATATCCAGCAGGCCGTGCGCCATCTCCATCGTGCACATGCCGCCCGTCATCTTCGCGATGCCGCGGAAGGGCATGTTGTAGATGAAGATGATGTTCAGGTCCGGCGTGCCCTTGGCGATGCTCTTGTTGAGCATGTTCGTCATGATCTTCCAGACCTGACGGGCGAGGAAGCTCTTGGCGTAGTACAGCTGGCAGATCGCGTCGTTCATATCAAGCTCGCCGCTCCAATGGCCGTCGGGGATCGGATGGCCCAGCAGCGCGGTGAACTCCGCATCGCTGATATTTCTGATGTCGCCCGCAAAGTATTTGGCGAATTTCTTCTTGTCATACGGGCTCTTGGCGTCCGTGCCGCTCACGCTGACCTCGGCGGTCAGGCGGATGTCCGCGACCGACGCGCCGACCATCACCTGCCACGCGCCGCCCTCGATCTCGTAGCGGTTCGTCGTGACATTGAACCAGCGGAACGCCTTGTCGTCGAGCGCCACGGTCACTCTCCTGCTCTCGCCGCTCTTTAAGAACACCTTGGCAAAGCCCTTGAGCTCCCTGGCCGGGCGGAAGACGCTGCTGTCCTTCTTGCCGACGTAGACCTGCGCGACCTCCGCGCCGTCCATCCTGCCGGTGTTGGTGATGGTGAAGGAGACCGCCGTCTCGCTCGCCTCGATGTCGCTGTAATCAAACGTCGTGTAGCTCAGGCCGTAGCCGAACGGGAAGAGCACCGGCACGTTCGCCGTCTCGTAGTAGCGGTAGCCCACGAACAGGCCCTCGCGGTATTCGCTCGTGCGCTCCTTGGACGGGAAGTACGGCGCGGAGGGCGCGTCCTCGTATTTGACCGGGTAGCTCTCGGCGAGCTTGCCCGACGGGTTGACCTTGCCCGTGATGACGCCCAGCACGGCGCCCGCGCCCGCCTGTCCGCACAGATACCCATGCACGAGCGCCTTGCACTTGCCCAGCCACGGCATCTCGACCGCGCTGCCCGCGCTCATGACGGCGACGATGTTCGGGTTCACCTTCGCCACAGCCTCGATCAGCTCGACCTGGCTCTCCGGCAGGCGCATGTGACTGCGGTCGAGACCCTCGCTCTCGCTGATCTCATCAAGGCCGATGTACAAAAGCACGACGTCCGCCTTGCCCGCGAGCTCGGCGGCCTTTTTGACCATCTCCGGGGCGCCCTTGCCGCTGCGCGGATAGCCCGGCTCAAAGCCCGCGACATCCAGGTCGAAGTCCTTGATGACATCCATCGTGTGATCCACGCGCGTCGGGTTGACGACGGACGAGCCCGCGCCCTGATAGCGCGCCTTCTGCGCAAACTCACCGATGACCGCGACCTTCGCGCCCTTGGCCAGCGGCAGGATGCCGCCCTCGTTCTTGAGCAGGACGATCGACTGCTCGCTCGCCTTTTTCGCCATCGCGTGATGGGCATCGACGTCAAACGTTTTGGGCGCTTTTTTCACAGCGGCGGTCGTGGAGAGGATGACGTCCAGCAGCTCATCAAGGCGCTTGTCGATCTCCGCCTCGCTGATCTTGCCCGAACGCACACCCTCCACGAGCTCGAGATCGGAGTCGCCGCCGGTCGTCGGCATCTCCAGATGCGAACCGGCGCGCACGCCCTCCGCGTGGTCGTTGGACGCGCCCCAGTCGGAGACGACGATGCCGTCAAAGCCCCATTCGTCGCGCAGGATCTCCTGCAGAAGATGCGGGTTCTCGTTGGCGTATACGCCGTTGACGCGGTTGTAGGCCGACATGATCGTGCGCGGATGGCTCTCCTTGACGGCGATTTCAAAGCCGGTCAGGTAGATCTCGCGCAGCGTGCGCTCATCCATCACGGAATCGGACGCCATGCGCCTAAGCTCCTGCGAGTTCGCGGCGAAGTGCTTGGGGCATGCCGCCACGCCGTTCTTCTGGATGCCGCGCACATAGGCCGCCGCCATCTTGCCCGCGAGCACCGGGTCCTCCGAGAAGTACTCGAAGTTGCGGCCGCACAGCGGGCTGCGCTTGATGTTCAGGCCCGGGCCCAGCAGCACGCAGACGTCCTGCGCAGCAGCCTCCTCGCCCAGATACGTGCCGATCTCCTCGCCGAGCGCCGGGTCCCAGCTGTTGGCGATGGTCGCCGCCGTGGGATAGCACGTCGCCGGGACGGACGCGTTGAGGCCGAGCTGGTCGCCCGCGCCCTCCTGCTTGCGGATGCCGTGCGGTCCATCGGACAGCGCCATGTTCGCGATGCCGAGCCGCTCGACGGCGCGCGTCTGCCAGAAGTCCTTGCCGGAGAAGAGGTAGCACTTCTCCTCAAGGGTCATCTGTGCGATCAGTTTTTCATGTTTCACTCGTTATTCTCTCCTTTGGGATAAAGGGAGGACCCCAAAACAAGGCCCTCCCTATGGCTGCTTTTTCGCGTTTGCGGCAGCTTTTTTGCCTTACTTCGCCGCTTTCTTCTTGCGATAGGACTTGATCACCAGCGCCTCGAGGCCGAGGATCACGACCGCCGCGATCACGTCCGCGCCGATGGCGAGCTTCGCCCAGCCGGCCATGCCGCCGTCCGCGACATCACTCTCGTACTCCCAGCTGTTGACCACCACATACATGATGTTCTTGCTCGCCTGACGCAGATACTTGACCGTGCTGGCGGACGGGTTGGCCGCGTCGTGCGGCACGTTCCACGCGGAGCCGTAGGTGGAGAGCATGGCGTCCATGCCGTTGGGCAGCGCGGCGTCGGCGTTCATGAAGCCGTGGCCGTTGTCGCGGAAGTAGTCCGAGATGATCATGCCGCGGAAGCCCCACTCGCCGCGCAGCACGTCGTTCATCATCGCGCCGGACTCGCCCGCCCACGTGGTGCCCAGATAGTTCCAGGACGCCATGACCGCGTTCGCGCCGAAGTCCTTGATGCAGATCTCAAACGGCTTGAGGTACACCTCGCGGATCGCCTGCTCGTTGGACCAGATGCAGACCATCTTGTAGTTGCCGTCGTAGAGCGCCAGATGCTTGATGTAGGCGTACACGCCGTTCTCCGCCGCGCCCGCGACCGCGTTGCCGGTCAGAAGGCCGGTGAGCACGCCGTCCTCGGAGTAGTACTCGTAGTTGCGGCCGCCGAACGGATAGCGATGGATGTTCATGCCCGGGGCATACCAGCCGGCCACGTCCAGCTCACGGGCCATCTTGCCCATGATGCGGCCGTACTCGTAGGTCAGCTCCTTGCTCCACGTGCTCGCGATGACGGAGACGGACGGGAAGCCGAGGGAGCCCGCGCCGGAGAAGTTGTTGTTGATGGAGCCGGGGCCGTCGGCGTCGTTGGTCTGCACCTTGCCGACCGACTCGACCGCCGGGGTCTGATAGCCGCACATGCTCGTCAGCTCGAGCATCTCCTCGACCGTCATCTGGTCAAGCAGCTGCTCCCAGCGCGGGTCGTCGTAGTCCGCGCCGCGCAGATCGGCGAGCTTGAGGCCGTTCTTCGCGCCGGTTACGGGCATCACGTCGTCCGGGTTGATGTACTTGTCGTAGTCGAAGTTGCTGTTCTGCTCGTACTCGGCGATCTGGTCAGCCGGCATCTCGAGCGTGCTCGGGGCGGCGGTTGCCTCGGCGAAGTTGGCGAACTGGCCCGCGCGGGACAGATACGTCACCTCGCCGTGCACGTCGTCAAACTTGTTGGTGGCGGCCACGTCGTCGCTCTCGCGCTTGTTGTCGCCGCTGTACACGACGGTGGACGGGACGTTCACCACGTCGCTGGCGATGACGGTGTGGCTGTCCGTGCGCGCGGAGATCACGTAGTCGCCCGCCTCCAGCACGTACGCCTTGTTGGTGATGTAGTCGTAGGACGCCATGTCCTCGATGTCAAAGGTCATCGTCAGCTTCTCGGAAGCGCCCGGCTCGAGCAGCCCGGTCTTGCCGAAGTCGATGAGGTTGACGGTCGCCTTCTCGATGCCGCCCTCGGTGTACGGCGGGTTGTAGTAGATGCCCACAACGTCCTTGCCCGCGACGTCGCCGGTGTTGGTGACGGTGACCTCGACGGTGACCTGCTTGTCGTCGGCGGTCATCGTCATCGCGCGGTCAAACGTGGTGTAGGACAGGCCGAAGCCGAACGGATACTGCACCGTCGCCTCGTAGTCAAAGCCCGGCATGCCGACGTCGTGCGCCGTCTCGTAGAACTTGTAGCCCACGTAGATGCCGTCGGTGTAGTTGACGAAAGACGGGCTGTACTTCTGCGGCTTGCCCGCGTTCATGCCGTCCACGGTCATGTCCAGCATGTTGGAGTAGTTGACCTTCGCGGCGTTGTTCCACCACGGGGCCTTCGTCATGTCGTAGACGAAGGTATCCGGGACATGGCCGGACGGGTTGACGTCACCCTTGATGATGCGGCCCAGCGCATTGAAGCCCACGTTGCCCGCGCCGGCGCACCAGATGGCGCCCTTGATCTGCGGATACTCCTCGACAAAGCCCATCTCAAAGGCGTTCGCGCCGTTGTAGAGCACGATGACCTTGTCAAAGTTCTGGCAGACCATCTCGATCATCCTGCGCTCGGTCTGGCTGAGCTGCAGGTAGTGCTCGCCCGCCGGGAAGTCCTCATACTCGGTGGAGTTGTTGTCGTAGCCGACCTGGCTCACATCCATCGGCAGGTCGTTGTGGCCCTCGCTCGATGCGCGGGCGATGACGACCACGGCCACGTCGGAGAACGCCTTCGCGTTGTCGATGAGCTCCTGGGAATAGGCCTCGACCGTCGGCTCGGGCAGGCTCCAGCTCTGGGACTCGATGCTCATCTCGGCGCGCTTGCTGTTGAAGTCGGTGTAGAACTTGACGAGCTCCTGATTGACCTCAAAACCGGCGTTTTCAAGGCCCTTGATCAGGCTGACCTTCTCAAACAGGTTGTTGATGCCGCCGGAGCCGCCGCCCGCATACAGCGGGTTGGTGGACATCCAGCCAAAGAGGTTGAGCTTGTTGGTGTGCTTGACCGGCAGGACGTTGTCCTCGTTCTCAAGCAGCACAAAGCCCTCCTCGGCAGTGCGCTCCATGATGGCCTTGGCTTCCTCGTTCGTCGCATCGGAGACCACGGCAACCGGCGTCGTCGCCAGCGTGATCAGGTTGTTCATCGGGCCGAAGCAGATCATGTTGGCCACCAGCACGATGCTCAGCAGCATCGCCACGAGGCTCGTGCCGCGCACAAGCTTCTTTCCGGCCTTGCTCATCTTCCTGCTCACGCCCGCCGCGATGATCGCGATGACGCACACCGCCAGCAGCACAACCAGAACGATCAGCTGATTTTTGCACGTTTTGAGGACGCCCACGACGTCTTCCATGTTGATGTTGAGCATTTCCTTCACCTCGTCTGTATGTCTCTGACTTCTCTTGTGCCGCTCGCCGCTTCGCCGCAAAACAGCGCCATGCCCTTGGTCAATCTGTCTCATGGCTTCCCGCGCTCATATCAGCACTTTACCTAAATTTTATATACACGATTTGGCCGATTGATTGCAAGAACATCTTTTCAAATCTGTTTTATTTCTTGACACATTCGCCAAAACTGTATAGAATTGATACGATACAGATCAAATGCGGTTGCGGCCGCCAGAAAGGATGAGTCCCATGGCTGAACAAAAGCGCCACAAGACCGACCGCCGCACGCTCTACACAAGAAACGCGATCAAGGATACCTTCTTGGAGCAGCTCAAGACCCAGCCCTTTGAGAAGATCACCGTCGCCGCCCTCTGCCGTCAGGCCGAGATCACGCGCACCACGTTCTATCAGCATTACAGCGACCTGTCCGCCGTCGTCAGCGAGCTCGTGGACGACGCGCTGGAGATCACCCATGCCGCCGGTTCGGGCAAGGATTCTCTGTCCGACCTGCGCACACTCGCCGCCGCGACGACGCTCGACGAGCTGCGCGCCAACCAGAATCTCTTCCCCGCCTGCCAGCGCGTGGCAGACAACGAGAAATATCTGCCGCTGCTGCTGGACGACACGCTCTCGGCCTACGTCATCCAGAAGATCTACCTCTCCGAACGCCACCAGATGTCCACGGTCTACATGCAGTACGCCCACCTCTCCGAGAAGGAGGCGCAGCTTCTTTTTATGCGCGACATATACGGCACGTTCTATATGAACCGCGCCATGCGCTGGAAGAAGGACGAGCATTGGCATCGCGTTCATGGCCTCGTCGCCCGCTGCACGATCGGCGCGCTGGACAGGCTGCACGATAATCCGCTCAAGTGACACACAAACAAAGTGAAGGCGCCTGTGATTGACCGATCGCAGGCGCTTCTATTATATACCATATTGTACGGCTTGTCTCACTCAATTGATTGACCCAGCGCAAACGCCTCGTCCAGCTCCGCGCGCCCGGCGATGTCGCCCGCGTTCATCACGCCGCCCGCGAGCACATGCCCCAGATTCTTCCAGCGCAGATGCTCAAGCAGGTGATCGTAATACACGACCGCGTCCTCAAAGCCGTAGCCCTCGGCGGCCATCAGCAGCGCCGACGCGCGATTATGCCCGCGAAGCAGGTTCTCCCCACCCTCCTCCAGCGCGAACAGCCGATCCACCGCCGTGCGAAGCTGGCCGGACATGTTCCAGTAATACAGCGGCGAGGCGAGCACGACCACGTCGCTGTCCCTGACCGCGGGATAGATCTCCGCCATCGCGTCGCGCTGCACGCACGGACACTCGCGCGCGCTGTTCCCGCCGAAGCAGCCCTTGCAGCCGCGGATGTCCATCCCGCCCACGTGGAAGGTCACGACGCTGTGCCCCGCCTCCTGCGCGCCGCGCGCAAACGCCTCGCAAAGCGCAGACGTGTTGCCCTTTCTGCGCAGGCTGCCGTTGAGAATGACGATGTTCTTGCCCATGATGAGCACCTCGCTTTCATTTGGTAAGTTCATCATAGCAAGGTACGCAATATTGTACAAGTACGCACTTATTTTATATGTACTTACTTATATGTAAGCGCACGGGACGATTCCGCGCATCACCACATCTTGTGGAAGAAGCCGCCTTTTTCGCCCAATCCTTCCATATCTGTACATCCGTGCAGATGTGAATCTCCGGTAAAATTGTGCGATGTTCCTTGACAAGCTGTAATTCATATGCTATCATGTGAGCAAATCTGACGCCAAAATATGCATTGCGGCGAAAGACCAGCGAATCACAAACACGGGAAGCCTTTGCGCCGGGAAGCGTCCTCGCGCCGAGCCGTCCTTTCATATAGACATACGCGCCTTTGCGTATGTGCATTTGATGTGTTTATCGGGCTGTGTCTTTCGCGGACGCAGCCCGTTTTGTATTGCAAGGAGGCCAATCATGGATACGCGCGTTGCCGTCATCAGCATCATCATCGAGAAGCCCGAGTCCGTGCAGGCGATGAACGACCTGCTGCATCAGTACGGCCAGTACATCATCGGCCGCATGGGCATCCCCTATCGCGAGAAGAACATCAACATCATCTCCATCGCCATCGACGCGCCGCAGGACGCCATCTCCACGCTCTCCGGCAAGATCGGCAAGCTCCCGGGCGTCACGGCCAAGACGGCGTACTCCAACGTCGTCACAAAGGCATGAGGCGCGGCGCAAGCGGCAAGCTGCCGCCTCTGGCCATCGCGCTGCTGATCGTCTTCCCCATCGCCGCCGCGTGCGCGACGCTGGGCATGGGCCGCATGCAAATCGAGCCGGGCCAGCTCATCGCCGCCGTGATGCAGAAGATCACCGGCGAGGGCGACGTCCCCAAGACGGTCATGATGACGGTCTTCAACGTCCGCCTGCCGCGCATCCTGCTCGCACTTTTGACCGGCGCGGGCCTGTCGCTCTCCGGCTGCGCGTTCCAGTCGCTGTTTGCGAATCCTCTGGCGACGCCGGACACGCTGGGCGTGGCGAGCGGCTCGTGCTTCGGCGCGGCGCTGGGCATCCTGCTGGGCTTCGGCTTCATCGGCATCCAGACGACGAGCTTCCTCTTCGGCGCCATCGCCGTGGCGCTCACGTACATCGCCGGTTCCGGCAAGGGCAAGGGCCTGAGCTCCATCGTCCTTTCGGGCATCATGATCGGCTCGCTGTTTTCGGCGCTGGTGTCGCTGGTCAAGTTCACGGCGGATTCGGAGACGCAGCTCCCGGCCATCACGTATTGGCTGATGGGCAGCCTCGAGGGCACGGGCTATGACAATCTCGTGTACGGCGCGCCGCCGGTTCTGGTGGGCTGCGTGGTGCTGTTCCTCATCCGCTGGCGCATGAACCTGCTGCCGCTGACCGAGGACGAGATCCGCTCCTCCGGCATGAACATCGCGGCCCTGCGCGGCACGACCATCGTTGCAGCGACGATGATGACGGCGAGCTGCGTGTCCATGTGCGGTCAGGTCGGCTGGGTCGGACTGCTCGTGCCGCACGTGTGCCGCATGATGTTCGGCAGCAACCACCTCTCGCTCGTCCCGGCGAGCATCTCCATCGGCGCGGGCTTCATGGTCATCGTGGACACCGTGGCGCGCGCGGCCACGGCTGCGGAGATCCCCATCTCCATCCTCACGGCGATCATCGGCGCGCCCTTCTTCATCACGCTCATGCGCAGGTCGGGAGGTTGGCGGCTGTGAATCTTTCCGTTGAACATGGCACGTTCAGCTATAACCATAAGCACAACGTGTTCACCGACATCAATTTTTCGGTCAATTCCGGCGACTTCCTCGCCATTTTAGGCCCCAACGGTGCGGGCAAGACGACGCTGCTTCGCTGCATCACCGGCATGCTCAAATGGACGAGCGGCGCGAGCTTACTTGACGGCGAGAACATCCGCAGCATCCCCGAAAAGCGCCTGTGGAGCCGCCTGTCCTACGTGCCGCAGGCGAAATCCTCGCCCAGCTCGTATACGGCGCTCGAGGCGGTTTTGCTGGGCCGCTCCAGCCGCATCGGGGTATTCGCCCAGCCGACCCGTGAGGACATCGAGCGCGCCGAGCACACGCTCGAGACGCTCGGCGTCATCAAGCTGCGCGACAAGCGCTGCTCCGAGATCAGCGGCGGCGAATACCAGATGGTGCTCATCGCCCGCGCGCTCGTCTCCGATCCCGAGGTGCTGATTCTCGACGAGCCGGAGAGCAACCTCGATTTCCGCAACCAGCTGATCGTGCTGGACACCATGAGCCGCCTCGCGCAATCCGGCATCGCCTGCATATTCAACACGCACTACCCCGAGCACGCCTTGCAGCGTTCGGACAAGGCGCTGATTCTGGCGGACGGACACGCTGTGTTCGGCCCGACGGCCCGGATTCTCACCGAGGAGAACATCGAGCGCGCGTTCGGCGTCAAGGCCGTCATCGGCGAAATCGAGACGCGCGAGTCCGTCGTGCAGAACGTCATCCCGCTCCACCTGTCAAGCGGCGAACACGCAGCGGGCGAGGCCAATCCCCACGACACGCTCGCCTCGATCACGATCATCTTCAATGACTTTGACACATCGACGAAGATCAACGAACTTCTGCACGAATACAACGACATCATCGTCGGCCGCATGGGTATGCCCTACCGCAAGCGCGGCATGTTCATCATCCACACGACGTTCGACGGCGACGAGGCGCGCATCGCGGAGCTGACGCACAGGCTCGCCATCCTGCCGGACGTGAGCGTCAAGACCCTATACGGCAAAGAAAACGGCAAAGAGAAAGAATGATCGCCATGACGAACATCCAATTGATCGACAAGCTCAATGCTGAAAAGAGGCTCACCGAGGCCGAGTGGGTGCAGATCATATCGACCTACACCCCGGATGACCGCGAATACGCACGGGCGCTCGCGCAGGGCATCGCGATTTCCGGCTTCGGCAAGAACATCTTCTTCCGCGGCATCGTCGAGTTTTCCAACTATTGCAAGAACAACTGCTACTACTGCGGCATACGCGGCGGCAACGCCAAGCTCTCCCGCTACCGCCTGACCGACGAGGACATTCTGCGCTGCTGCGAGAAGGGCTACGAGAGCGGCTTCCGCACGTTCGTCCTTCAGGGCGGCGAGGACCCGGCGTTCACCGACGAGCGCTTTGTGGGCATGATTCACAAGATCAAGGCGGCGTATCCCGACTGCGCGGTGACGCTCTCCATCGGCGAACGCTCGCGCGAATCGTATGCGCTGCTTCGCGGGGCGGGCGCGGACAGGTTCCTCCTGCGCCACGAGGCGGCGGACTGCGAGCACTACGCCAAGCTGCATCCCCCGTATCAGACGCTCGAGAACCGCATGCGCTGCCTGCGCGACCTCAAGGATTTGGGCTACCAGACCGGCGCGGGCATGATGGTCGGCTCGCCGTATCAGAAACCCGAGCACCTCGCGCGCGACATGATCTTCATGGCGGATCTTGACCCCGAGATGGTCGGCGTCGGCCCGTTCATCCCGCACAGCGACACGCCGTTCCGGGACGAAAAGGCCGGTTCGGTGGAGCTGACGCTGCTTCTGATCAGCCTGATCCGCATCATGCTCCCGCGCGTTTTGCTGCCCTCGACGACGGCGCTTGGCACGGCGCAGGCGGACGGGCGCAAGCTCGGCGTGCTGGCGGGCTGCAACGTCGTCATGCCGAATTTGAGCCCGGCGGATGTGCGCAAAAAATACATGCTCTACAACAACAAATCCGGCACCGAGCTGACCGCCAGGCAGGGCATCGAGCTTCTGCGCGGCCAGATGGAGGAAATCGGATACAGCGTGATCGTCGGGCGCGGCGATTATCAAAAAGTGTAAGCCAAGTGAGGTGTTCATATGATTAAGATTGCGGTTTACGGCAAGGGCGGCATCGGCAAATCCACGACGGTTTCCAATGTCGCCGCGGCCATGGCGGATATGGGCCTTCGCGTGATGCAGATCGGCTGCGACCCGAAGGCGGACTCGACCGTCTCGCTGCACGGCGGCACGCGCATCCCGGCTGTGCTCGACCTCGTGCGCGAGAAGAAGGACTTTTCCCTTTCGGACATGGTCGTGCAGGGCTACAAGGGCGTCATCTGCGTGGAGGCGGGCGGCCCGACGCCGGGTCTGGGCTGCGCCGGGCGCGGCATCATCGCGGCGCTGGAAAAGCTCAGGGAAAAGGGCGCGTACGAGGCCTACAAGCCCGATGTGGTGCTCTATGACGTGCTGGGCGACGTCGTCTGCGGCGGCTTCTCGATGCCCATGCGCGCGGGCTACGCCGACAAGGTGTTTGTCATCACCTCCGGCGAGAACATGGCGATTTACGCCGCGGCCAACATTGCGACCGCCGTCAACAGCTTCGGCAATCGCGGCTATGCGGCGCTGGGCGGCATTATCTTAAACCGCCGCAACGTCAAAAACGAGGACGAGAAAACCGCCGAGCTGGCGAGCGACATGGGCACGAGCGTCGTGGGCACGATCAGCCGCTGCGACCTTGTGACCGAGGCCGAGGAGCTCGGCAAGACGGTCGTGGAGGCGTTCCCCGACAGCGAGCAGGCGCAGGAGTACCGCGCGCTCGCCAGAACCCTGATCGACATCTGCGGAGGGTAACATGCTCAAACGAGTCAACGAAAGCCCGCGCACGAACGTTCACGTGCATTTGAAGGACGCGGCCTTCCCCGCGCCGTTCGCGTCGGGCCTTGAATACGCCGCGCCCGCGCGCGGCACGTGGAATATCGCCCACGTCGGCATGCTCATGCCCGAGGCGCACGAGATCTTTGTCTGCGCCGCCGGTTGTCTGCGCGGCGTGGTGCTCACAGCCGCCGAGATGGGCGCGAGCCATCGCTTTTCCACCGTTGAGGTCAAGGAAAACAACCTGCTCGACGGCGACATGGAGGATTTGATCATCGAGGGCGTGAGCGACGTCATCCGCAAGCTGCCCTACACCCCGCGCGCCGTGCTGGTCTACACGAGCTGCGTGCATCACTTCACCGGCTGCGACCTCGACGTGTGCTACCGCGAGCTGCGCGCCCGCTTCCCGCACATCGACTTTACCGATTGCTATATGAACCCCATCATGCGCAAGAGCGGCCTGACGCCCGATCAGCTCATGCGCCGCCAGCTCTACAGCCTGATCCGCCCGCGCGAAAAGGACCCCAAGTGCGTCGCGATTCTGGGCAGCGATTTCGAGCTGAACGAGGACAGCGAGCTTGCCAAGATGATCCGCGGCGCGGGCTATCGCCTGCTCGAGATTCAGCGCTGCAAAACGTATGAGGACTATCAGCAGCTCGGCGAGGCGTCGATTTACATCACGACCTACCCCAGCGCCATCCCCGGCGGCGAGGCGTTGGCGCAGCGCATCGGCGGCACGCACATCCACATCCCGTATACGCTCGATTACGACGAGATCGACGCGAACCTGCGAAAGCTCGCCGACCTGCTCGGCTGCGACATGCCCGACACCAAGCCCATGCGCGATGCGTGCGACGCGGCGCTGGCGAAGCTGCGCGAGGTCATCACCGAGGACGTGACGGTCGATTACACCTACTGCCCGCGCGTGCTCGGCGCGGCGCGGCTTCTGCACGAGGCCGGTCTGCATGTGACGCGCGTGTACGCCGACAGCTTCACCGGCTTTGAGCGCGGCGATTACGACGCCCTGCGCGCGGCCAACGCCGACATCACGATTCACCCGACGGCGCACGCCGCGATGCGCTTCGCCGTCAGTGAGATGCCGTGCCTCGCCGTGGGCCAGAAGGCCGCGTATTTCTGCGGCACGGACCACTTCGTCAACGAGGTCGAGGGCGGCGGTCACTGGGGCTATGAGGCGATTCTGTCGCTGTGCAGCCTCATGCTCGATGCGCACGAAAATGCGAAGCCGATGCGCGAGCTGGTCGCGATCAAGGGAATGGGGTGTTCCTGCGTATGAGACAGACTTCCGGCATCATTTCGACCTACTCGGCGGACGTGTTCGGCGTCTGCTCGGCGCTCTTTGAGCTGGGCGGCATGGTCGTCATGCACGACGCCTCCGGCTGCAATTCGACCTACACCACGCACGACGAGCCGCGCTGGATGGACATGGACGCCATGGTCTACATCAGCGGCATATCCGAGATGGAAGCCATCATGGGCGAGGACAGCAAGCTCGTTTCCGACATCGCCGACGCCGCGCGCGAGCTGCATCCGCGCTTCGTCGCCGTCGCCGGTACGCCCATCCCCGCGATGACGGGCTTTGACTACGCCGCATGCGCCGCCATGATCGAGGGCGAGACCGGCATCCCCGCGCTCGGCGTCACGACCACCGGCATGAACAGCTACGTCCTCGGCGCGTCGCGCGCGTATAAGATGTTCTGCGAGAAATTCGTCAAGCGCGACGCCGCGAAAACGGATGCGCCGTCGGTCAACATCGTCGGCATGACGCCGCTGGATTTTTCCATCAAAGGCGAGGCCGAATCCGTCGTCCGCTTCTGCGAGCGCGCGGGCTTTGCCGTCAATGCGAATTTCTCGATGGGCTGCACGTTTGACGAACTCGTGAACGCGGGCGCGGCGCACGTCAACCTCGTCGTCTCCGCCTGCGGTCTTGCCGCCGCGAAGTGGATGCAGGCCGAGCTGGGCATCCCCTATGTCATCGGCACGCCTGTCGCCGGGCCTTACGCCGACGCGCTGGCCGACCTGCTCTGCGAGACCGCGAGGACGCGCAGGGACGGTCTGTGCGCGGCGCACGCGGGCACGGGCGACATCGCCATCATCGGCGAAAACGTGCGCTCCATCGCACTGGCCGAGGCGATTGCGCTTGCGACGGGCCGCGATTGCCGCGTCATTTCCTCCGTGAACGAGGACATCCTGCGCCCGGGCGACGTGTACGCCCCGTGGGAGGACGACGTCATCGCCGCGCTGGACGGTGCGAAGGTGGTCATCGCCGACCCGATGTTCGCGCCCATCGCGCCCAAAGGCGCCAAGTTCATCCACAACGCGCACGAGGCGTGCAGCGGCAGGCTCTGGCGCAGCGAGATCATCGACCCCGCCGCGGGCATCGACGCCATCCTTTCGCAGCTGTAATTTCATATGAAGTAAACCGCTGACGCAAAGCTGCCCGGCGATGCGCAAGCGCTTTACGATATGGGTTTGCCAAGCGCAAGCCCGGGAAAAACTTTAACATAAAAGGAGTGCCTGACATGAAAAAGTTTGCGACCCTCATCACCCTCATCCTCTGCCTGTGCCTCGCCGTTTCGGCCTTCGCCGAGGGCGCGACGCACGATGTGACCGACCACGCGGGCAACGTGGTGGCCGTCCCCAATGAGATCGACAGCGTCGTCGTCACCGACATCCTGCCGCTGCCGTCCGTCCTCACCGTGTTCTTCGACTCCGCCGAGATCATCAAGGGCATGTCGCCCAACTCGATGGCCGCCGCCGCGAACGGTCTGCTCGGCCAGATCTACCCGGAGATTCTGAACGCCAACACGACCTTCATGCAGGGCGCGTCGGTCAACGCCGAGGAGCTCATGAAGCTCGAGCCGGACGTCGTGTTCTACTCCGCCAGCAACCCGGAGCTGGGCAAGACGCTCACCAACGCGGGCTTTGCCGCCGTCGCGATTTCCGTCAACAAGTGGGAATACAACACCATCGAGACGCTGAACAACTGGATCTCGCTGCTCAGTGAGATCTTCCCGGACAACGACAAGACCGAGCTGGTCGCCAAGTATTCCGAGGAGGCCTATAACCTCGTGCAGGAGCGCGTGGCGAATATCCCCGACGAGGAGCGTCAGCGCGCGTTCTTCATCTTCACCTACAACGACACGATGCTCCAGACCTCCGGCTCCAGCTTCTTCGGCCACTGGTGGGCCAACGCCATCGGCTGCAAGAACGTCGCCGAGGAGATCACCGCCGACAACGCCGTGACCGTCAACATGGAGCAGGTCTACGCCTGGAACCCGTCCATCATCTTCATCACCAACTTCAACACCGTCAAGCCCGAGGACCTGATGAATAACGCCGTGGGCAACGACGACTGGAGCGCCGTCGACGCCGTCGCCAACGGCAACGTCCACAAGATGCCGCTGGGCATGTACCGCAGCTACACCCCAGGCGCGGACACCCCGATCACGCTGCTGTGGCTGGCGAAGGCCGCGTATCCCGAGCTGTTCGCCGATATCGACATCGCCGCCAAGACGGTTGAATACTACCGCGACGTGTTCGGCGTGGAGCTGACCGAGGAGCAGGCTTCCTCGATCTTCAACCCGCCCGCGATTGTCGGCGATATCAATCTCGATTAAGTCAATTCCCCGCCGGGGCGCTGCGTTCCGGCGGGATCATCAAAGGAGGCCACCACCATGTCTCTGAATCAAACCCCTTCCTCTGAGCGCGTTTCCATCGGCTTTTTCGGCATCCGCAACGCCGGAAAATCCAGCGTCGTCAACGCCGTCACCGGGCAGGAGCTCGCCGTCGTATCCGATGTGAAGGGCACGACAACCGACCCCGTCAAAAAGGCGATGGAGATTCTGCCCATCGGCCCGGTCGTCATCATCGACACGCCCGGCATGGACGACGAGGGCGACCTCGGCGAGCTGCGCGTCCAAAAGGCGCGGCGCATCCTCGCGCAGACCGGCGTCGCCGTGCTCGTCGTGGACGGCACAGCGGGCCTGTCGGACACCGACCGCCAGCTCATCGCCCTGTTCAGGGAGAGGCAGATTCCCTACGTGGTGGCCTGCAACAAGGCCGACCTGCCGGGCTTCACGCTCTGCGAGGGCGGTCTGGCCGTCAGCGCGAAGACCGGCGAGGGCATCCACGAGCTCAAGGAGACGCTGGGCCGCCTCGCCAAGCCGGTGGAGAGCACCAAGCGCATCGTGAGCGATCTGCTCGAGCCGGGCGACCTCGTCGTGCTCGTCATCCCGATCGACGCCGCCGCGCCCAAGGGCCGCGTGATTCTGCCGCAGCAACAGACCCTGCGCGACATCCTCGATGCGAACTGCACGGCGGTCTGCTGTCAGGATACCGAGCTGGCCGCGACGCTCAAGTGTCTGGCGAAAAAGCCCAAGCTCGTCATCACGGATTCGCAGGCGTTTGAGCGCGTCAGCAAAGATACCCCCGACGACATCACGCTCACGTCGTTTTCCATCCTCTTCGCCCGCTATAAGGGCGATCTTTCCGAGCTGGTGCGCGGCGCGGCTGCGCTTTTCCACCTCAAGGACGGCGACCGCGTGCTGATCTCCGAGGGCTGCACGCATCACCGTCAGTGCGGCGACATCGGCACCATCAAGATGCCCGCGTGGATTGAAAAATTCACCGGCGCAAAGCCGCAGTACGGCTTCACTTCCGGCGGCGAATTCCCGCAGGATCTGTCGGGCTACAAGCTCTGCGTCCACTGCGGCGGCTGCATGCTCAACGAAAAGGAGATGAAATGGCGCATCGCCCACGCGCGCGAATCGGGCATCCCGATCGTCAATTACGGCGTCGCCATCGCGCACATGCACGGCATCCTGCGCCGCAGCCTTGCGCCGTTCCCGGATATGCTCAAACTGCTGGACGAATAATTTCCCCATAACACACGCGATGCGCGGACGAGCTTCTGCGCATCGCTTTTTTTATGCGCCGCCCCTGCGCCCGCTTCCCTTTTGGCGCAGATGTGCTATAATAGAGGATACGCTGATTCGCGCCTTTCGCGCGCCACTCCCATTTCACGAGGTTTAGTTTACCATGCAAAGCAGACAAAAACGCAGCCGCACGCTGAATTTTGAGATGATCGGCATCATCATGGCGCTCGCGTGGCCCACCATGCTCGAGCAGATGATGCAGACCGCCGTGCAGTACATCGACACGGCGATGGTCGGCTCGCTGGGCACGCAGGCGACCGCCGCCGTCGGCGCGACGAGCACGGTCAACTGGCTCATCAGCTCGACGATCTCCGCGATATCCGTGGGCTTTTTGTCCTTCATCGCCCGTCAGCTCGGCGCGGGCGACGAGGCAGCCGCCAAGCGCGCGAGCGGACAGGCCGTGCTCTCCGTGCTGGTCACGGGTTCGCTGTTCACCGTGCTCACTCTGGCGCTCTCGCCCGTCGTGCCCGTGCTCATGCAGGTGGATACGTCCATCCGCGAGCTCGCCGCGACGTATTTCTTCATCCTCTACGTCCCGATGCTCCCGCGCACGGCGTCCATCATATTCGGCACGGTGCTGCGCGCGGCGGGCGACACCAAGACGCCCATGAAGATCGGCGTGGTGGTCAACCTCGTCAACGTCGTTTTGAACTTCTTCTTCATCTACGAGACGCGGCCCATGACCATCCTCGGCATGGACATCATCATGCCCGGCGCGGGTTTGGGCGTCGTCGGTGCGGCCGTCGCAAGCGCCATCGCTTTCACCGTCGGCGGCGTGATGATCACCGTCAAGCTCTGGCGTCACCCGCGCGTCTCGCCCAGGGGACAGCACATCGCCCCGGATGCCTCCATCCTGCGCCCCTGCCTGCGCGTCGCGCTGCCCAACATGCTCCAGCGCTTCGGCACGTCGCTGGGCTACGTGTTCTTCGCCTCGATGATCAACTCGCTGGGCGACGTCGCGACCGCCGCGCACACCATCGCCAACACGGTCGAGTCCGCGTTCTACATCCCCGGCTACGGCATGCAGACCGCCGCCGCCACGCTCGCGGGCAACGCCTACGGCGCGAAGGACAAAAAGCGCATGGACGACCTCGCCGCCATGTTCATGCCGATCGAAATCGGGCTGATGATCGTCTCCGGCTCGCTGCTGTTCCTGCTCGCGCCGTCGCTCATGCGCATCTTCTCCGCCAGCCCGGAGGTCATCGGCCTCGGCGCGACGGTCCTTCGCATGGTCGCGGTGTCCGAGCCGTTCTACGGCTTCTCGATCATCGTCGAGGGCATGATGCAGGGCGTCGGCCAGACGCGCCAGCCGTTCCTTTTTAACATCGCGGGCATGTGGCTGGTGCGCATCGTCGGCACGTTCATCTGCACGCAGCTGCTGGGCCTCGGCCTCGTCGCCGCGTGGGCGTGCATGATCGCGCACAACCTGCTTTTGTTCGTCCTGTTCCTGCGCTGCTACGTGCGCGGAACGTGGAACCCCTTAAACCGCACGGCCAAGGCCGCGTAATTTGCTATCACCGGGGCGCTATACGGGCGCTCCGTTTTTTTTCTGAATTTTTTTGAAAAAGATGAAACTTTCCGCGCTTTGCCCCGTCTTATATGGTGAACACACATCGGGAGGAATCCGCATGAAAAACATCCGCCGCGCCCTCGCGCTTGCCGCCGCGATGATGCTTTGGCTCACGGCAGCCCTCGCCGAGGACGCCGTCACGCTGCATCCCGGCGAAAACGGCGCGGTCATGGCGTATCACACGGACGGCGGCGCGCTCTTCTCCGTGCTGACCGACGCGGGCGGCTTGTCCGGTTTGCGCCTGATAAACGCGGACGGCTCCGAGCGCTGGCGCTTTGATCTGCCCACGCCGTATGTGACCGGTTCGCGCTTCAAGGTTTGCGAGGGCGAGAAGGGCTATGCGCTCGTGGGCCGCACGGGTGCGGGCGCGCCGTGGGACGCCCGTCTGCTCAACCACAACGGCGAGACCGTCGAGCAGACAGCCCTCATGGCGGACTGCGCGCCGCTCGCCGCGCTGGACACAGGCGTGCTCTATACCTCGCCCTATGATGATGTCACCGGCACGCAGACCATTACATACGAGAGCTGGCGCGGACAGCGCTTCGGCGCATCGCTGCAAGGGCGCATCGCCGATTCGCAGCTCGCCGCGTTCAGCGCGAACACGTTGTTTTTTGACGCCATGCTCGCCGCGCCCGACGGCAGCACACAGACCGCCGTCTTTTCCCTCGACCTGATGACGGGCGACATCGCCTATTACATCTTCGGCGCATACGATGCCTGCCAGCTTCAGGCCATCACCGCCAGCGAATACGCGGGCGCACTCGCCGTGCTCTCTTTGGACGACGGCCAAACCCTTCGCGCCGTGCGGCTGGACAGCGCATGCGATGTGACGTGGCAGTACGACTACGCCTGCACCCTCGACGGCTTCGCGGCGCACATCGCCGGGCAGAACAGAACCGGCGGCTACGACATATACGGCACGGACGCCGGGCAGGAAACCGCCTTCCACGTCGCGCTCTCGGATACCGGCGAGCTCCTTTCCGGCGAGACCGGCGAGGGCGGCGGCTTCATCGTGCGTTACAAAGGCGCGCCGCACGTCAGCATCCGCGACGGCGAAACAAACGCCGTCACGCTTCGTCCCTTTGCCGCACAGGATAGCGGCACCGTGCCGTTCACCGCCCCGCTCGATCTAACCCCCACACCCCTGCCCATAGCAATGCCCAATCCCGTGAGCGCAAATGCGAAGCCGTTCGCCCTCATGCCGCCTGAGGGCGCGGTGTTCGACCGCGTCGCCCTGCTTGCGGATGGCCGCGTCGCCGGAACATATTGCACAGATAACTACGAAAAAACGTTTCTCTTCACCGCGGACGAGCACGGCATCACGGACGCGCTGGACATCAGCAGCCTGCAAAACGTCTTCGAGATTGACACCTCCGCGTCGGAAATCGAGCTCATCGCCGAGACCTCCGCGCAGGGCGGCAGCACGAGGACCTATGAACGGCTGCGCTGGACGGACAACGGCCTTGAGACCGTCGAAACGTATCGCTCCGACGGGCTGGCTGTCATGTATGATGACGGCGTCGTCACGAAAACCGGCAGCGGGTTTGTTCTCACCAAAGCCGGCGGCGCGCAGATTCAGCTCGATCTTCCCGATCGGCCCGAGACCTATTTCTTCGCAGAGGATGGCACCATCCGCGCGCTCTGCGGCCACACTGTCTACGCCCTCGACGAGACGGGCGCGCGCCTCTGGTCGATCTCCATTAAAAATTCAAGCGAAAGCGTCAACTATCAATTCTTTACCGACGGCGCAAACGGCGTGTGGATGGGCGAAAACATGAGCTACACCGGCGATCTGCTTGTCCACCACATCACGCCCGGCGGCACGCACGACCGTACGCTCCGGCTGCGCGGCGACGAGCGCGTCAAGCGGCTTGATCACTGCGAGGTCACGGGCGACGGCGCTGTCACGCTCTACGGCACATCGGTGGCGCACTCCAAGCGCATCTATCAATGCTTTGCGCTGCATCTGAGCGCCGCGGGCGGGGCGAGCCTCGACGTGCGCGATTTCACCGCCGCCAATAGCTACAGCATCGACGTGCAGAAGTCTCCCGACGGCGTCATCTGGTTTATCGAATATCTGTCCGTCTCCAAAACGATGACCCTCTCGCCGTTTGACGCCATGCCCGCCGCCGGTCACGACCTCACGCTCGCCGACCCGTGACGCATGCAAAAATGCGCCGCGTTTCGCCTTGCTTTTCGCCCCCTTCGTGATATAATAATGGGATAAAGCGATATTCCCCCCGACGGACACGAAAGCGAGGCCGCGCATGAAGCTCACCGACAAAAAAGCGATTTTCCTTGACTACACCGGCACGATGGTGCGCGAGGACGAGCCCTACACGATGGAGCTGCTCACCTATTTCCTCACGCACAGCGATTTAAAGAAGCCCGAGCAGGCGCTCGCCGTCGTCTGGGGCATGATCAAGCAGATCGAGAAGGAATGCGTGGGCGATGCGTTCATCGGCAAGGACGATATGGCCGACCGCATCCTCGCCTACTGCGTGGAGCACTACGGCCTTTCGGGCGACCTTGACCACATGCACGCCATCTGGCGCAAGTCGTGGATTCACGCGCCGCTGTTTGACGACGTGCTGCCCTTCCTCGCCGCGTGCCCGCTGCCGGTCTACGCCGTCACCAACGACGACCTTTGCTACATCGAGCAGAGCTTTGATGAGAAGGGCGTGCGCGTGGCGGGCATCGTCGCCGCGGAGCTGGTGCACGCCTGCAAGCCGCACCGGGCGATATTCGACAAGGCGCTGGAGATGGCGGGCGTCGCGGCGCACGAGGCCGTCATGATCGGCGACAGCGTCACATCGGACATGCTCCCCGCCAAGGAGCTGGGCATCACGCCGGTGCTGCTTGACCGCAAGGGCGGGCGCGACGACGGGGCGTTTGCGGTGATACGCAGTCTGGCGGATTTGGAATTCTGACGCATAGCAAAAGGCCGCAGGATATTTGTCCTGTGGCCTTTTTGTGTACGTTTTGGGGGACGGGGTGTGCGGTATGCGTGGGTTTGCGGTTCTGCCGCCGTCAGGGGCCGCTTCGCTTCCTGACGGTTTTGGGGAATGGCTGCGCCATAGGGGGGGGAACGTTGGGACGCTGTCCCAAACCCTGCGAGGGCTTTGCCCCTCGACCCCACCACAATTTGTCTGAAAACAACGGTTTTCAGACTTTTTTGTTGTCCATTTTTAACATAAAACGTCTGAAAAAGCAAAAAACGGGGGCCTTTCAACCCCTGTCTTTCCGTTTTCTTTCGTTAAAGTGCGCGACAAGAGCGCCTGCGCCCAACAGGTTGATGGCGCGGCGTAGATTATAGGCGAGGAAGCTGAGGGCAATTTCGGCGCTCACCTTCTCCTTTCCCCGGCAC
>CALVTQ010000123.1 GCA_944362695.1 uncultured Clostridia bacterium | reverse complement strand
TTCATGTGATGGATCACCCGCTGATTCAGCATAAGGTGTCCCTGATGAGAGATAAGGAAACCGGCCCGAAGGAGTTCCGCGAGCTGCTCAACGAGATCTCCACGCTGATGGCGTACGAGGTCACGCGCGACCTGCCGCTGAAGACCGTGGAGATCGAGACCCCGATCTGCCGCGCGTCCACGAAGGTCATCGCGGGCAAGAAGCTGGCCATCGTGCCGATCCTGCGCGCGGGCCTGGGCATGGTCGACGGCATCATGAGCCTCGTCCCGGCGGCGAAGGTCGGCCACATCGGCCTGTACCGCGACCCGAACACGCTCGAGCCGGTCGAGTACTACTGCAAGCTTCCGGCGGACGCCGAGGAGCGCGAGATCCTGCTCGTCGATCCGATGCTGGCCACCGGCGGCTCCGCGTCTGCGGCTATCGGCTTCCTCAAGCGCCGCGGCTGCAAGAACATCAAGCTCGTCTGCCTGATCGCTGCGCCCGAGGGCACCAGCCGCGTTCAGACCGATCACCCGGACGTCGATATCTTCGTGGCCGCGATGGACGAGAAGCTCAACGACCACGGCTACATCATCCCGGGCCTTGGCGACGCGGGCGACCGCCTGTTCGGCACCAAGTAAGCAAATGCATTTCAAGCGCTTGCCGTACACTCGCTGTGCAGCAAGCGTTTCTTTTATCGTATGATAGCCGGAAATCGTGATATTTTCGCATAAACCGCGCATCTTACGCTTGACGGCGGGGCGCAATCCGGGTTATAATCTTGCGGATACTCCATGCGCGATTTGAATGGTTTGGCCGCTCAAATCGCGGGACACAACGACCTCAAGAGGAAAAGCAATGTTTGTCGATCAGGTAAAAATCACCGCGAAGGCCGGCAACGGCGGCAACGGCGCGGTTTCGTTTCACAGGGAAAAATTCGTTCAGAACGGCGGCCCGGACGGCGGCGACGGCGGCAACGGCGGCGACATCGTGCTGCTGGCCGACGTGAACATGCATACGCTGATGGACTTCCGCTTCCGGCGCAAGTTCACCGCCGAGAACGGCACAAACGGCTCGGCGGGCCTTTGCCGCGGCAAGAGCGGCGAGGACCTCATCATCAAGGTTCCGGTCGGCACGGTCGTGCGCGACACGAAGGACGGCAGGCTATGGGCGGACATGCACGAGCCGGGCCAGCGTCACGTGCTGCTCAAGGGCGGGCGCGGCGGCTGGGGCAACGCGCATTTCGCCACACCGACGAGGCAGGCCCCGAACTTCGCCAAGCCGGGCCAGAAATGCGAGATCGTCGAGTTTGAGCTGGAGCTCAAGTCCATCGCCGACGTGGGCCTCGTGGGTTACCCGAACGTGGGCAAGAGCACGATCCTCAGCGTCGTGACGGCGGCCAAGCCCAAGATCGCGAATTACCACTTCACGACGCTCGCGCCGAACCTGGGCATCTGCCGTCAGTACGGCATGGACTTCGTGATGGCCGACATCCCCGGCATCGTCGAGGGCGCGAGCGAGGGCGTCGGTCTGGGCATCCAGTTCCTGCGCCACGTCGAGCGCACGCGCCTGCTCGTTCATGTCGTGGATATCGCGGGCAGCGAGGGCCGCGACCCGGTCGAGGACTTTGAGCAGATCTGCGACGAGCTCGTGGCCTACGGCGACCTCGCCGAGCGCCCGCAGATTGTCGCGGCGAACAAGATGGACCTGCCCGGAGCTGAGGAAAACCTCGAGCGCCTTAAAAAGCATCTGCACGGCACGGACATCGAGGTCTATCCCGTCTCCGCAGCAACGCGCAAGGGCTTTGACGAGCTGATGGGCGCGATCGTGCGCATCCTGCCGACGCTGCCGGAGATGCTGGTCTTTGAGGAAGAACCGGAGGTCGTCTCGCAGGAGACCGCGTCGTTCACCATCGAGAAGGAGGACGGCGTCTACATCGTCAGCGGCCCGGCGATGGATATGCTGCTCGGCTCGGTCAACTTCGACGACGAGCAGTCGCTCAACTACTTCCACCGCACGCTGCGCAGCCGGGGCGTCATCGACGCGCTGCGGGCCGAGGGCGCGAAGGAGGGCGACACCGTCGTCATCGGCGAAATGGAATTCGACTTTGTGGAATAAATTTGGAGGATACACATCATGACGAGCAAGCAGCGCGCGTATCTGCGCGGACTGGCGAATACGATGGAGCCCATCATTCACGTGGGCAAGGACGGCGTAAACGACAACATGGTCAAGCAGGCGTCCGATGCGCTGGAGGCGCGCGAGCTGATCAAGGGCACCGTTTTGCAGAACAGCCCGCTGACCGCCCGCGAGGCGATTGCGGAGCTTTGCGAGGCGACGGGCGCGGAGCCGGTTCAGTGCATCGGCAACCGCTTTGTGATCTACCGCGCGCGGGAGAAGGATCCGAAGATCGTCCTGCCCTAACGCGGAAAGAACGCATGGCCCACGCAGGCCAGCGCGGCGATCAGACCGTAGATATTCGCAAGAATCGGGAGCGCGGGAGGAAACTTCTCGCGCTCCTTTGCCATTTTGCCGAACATCACGCCGAGGGCCGCGCCGGTCAGCATGAACACATACATGCGCGCGGGGAAGATCAGCGCCGCGCCGGTGAAGTGCGTCATGAGTATTGCGCCGAGCTGCGCGCACAGGCAGGAGAGCAGGGACGCGGACGGCGCACGGCGGCGGGCGATGCCGGTGCGGGTGAGCGAAGTGAGCAGAAGCGTCGTGTCCGAACCGAGGAAGCCGTCGAGCGCGGCGAGGGCAAAGGCGATGCACACGGCTGCGCGCGGGACGGCGTCGGTCTTGCGCGGACGGATGAGCATCGCGAATAGCATCAGCGCGGCGAGCGCGGGGGACTGCAAGCGAAGCAGCGACAGGCTCGAGCGGAGCGACGCGTCCATAATCAGCACGCACGCCCGGCCAAACGCGCCGCCCCAAAACGCAGCGGCGGGCAGCATCGGCGAAAACGCGAAGCGCTCGCCCTTGACCACGCGGACGCACAGCGAAAACGCGCACGCAAAGAGCGCCGCGAGGCCGGAGAGACCCAGCGCGGCGCGCGGCGAGAAGCGCATGCAGGCGGACAGGCCGCAGCGAAGCACGAGCGCGGGGATGGGGAATCCTGCGAAAAAGCACAGGCACGCCCCGACACATAGCGCTGCATTCATCCGCGTCACCACCCTGCACGATATTGAAGCAGGGTATCCAAAAGGGCGCGTGTGCATGCGGGACGGTGCGATATGCCGGATGTAATCAACCAATGAAGATGGATTTTGCGGAAATTCTCGGATTTCGAGAGTGATTCCGCGTCTGTTGGGTGTCATTCTCACCGGCGAAATTGTAGAATGAAGCTGCGAAAAGCAAATTGAACGCGCAAGGAGGCTTCAAATGGAGCGTAAAACCATCGGCGGCTTTATCGCCGCGCTGCGCAGGGCAAACGGCATGACGCAGAAGGATTTGGCCGAGCGGCTGAATGTATCCGACAAGACGGTCAGCCGCTGGGAGCGGGACGACGGCGCGCCGGATCTGTCGCTGATCCCCGTGATCGCGGAGATCTTCGGCGTGACCTGCGACGAGCTGCTTCGCGGCGAACGCAGGCCGCCCGATCAGCGAAGCAATACGACAGAGGAAGCGGACGCCGCCCCCAAGGCTGAAAAGCAGCGCAGGCGTCTTTTGAAATCCGCGATGACGCAATACAAAAACCGCACGTATATTGCGATGGGCGTGTCGATTGTGGGCCTGATGGCGGCGCTGCTGTGCAATTTTGAGTTTTACAGGGGCATCCTCGGCTTCTACATCGGTGCGGCCTTCTTCGCCGTGAGCGCCGTGTGTCAAGCCGTGTTCGTCAACATGGCGCTCTCGAGCGTGGAGGACGCGGAGCTGGATGCGGACGCGCTTTCCGATTACAGGAAGAGCGTGATTCGCCTTGCCAAACGGTCGGTCGCTCTGACCGTCGGTCTGCTCGGCTTCACGCTGCCGATGGCGTCTCTCACCTCTTACGCCGGCATGCGGGCGGGAAGCCTGCTCGTGTTTGGCGCTGTGGGCGCGGCGGCGATGCTTGCGGCGTATGCCGTCGTGCTGCATTTTCTCAATGCTTCGCTTGTGAAAAAGGGCGAATACAGCCTGAGTGAGAAAGAGGCCGCCAGGTATCAACACAACAAAAAGCTCAAGCGCAGATGCGCGATTGCGCTGGCCGTGCTGCTGGCCGTGACTGCCGTCGTCCACTACACCACCACGCGGATTTGGGGACCGGGCAGCATCATGAAGGGCACGACGTTTGACGACTACGAGAGCTTCATCGACTACATGGAGCAGGATATTCCGGCGCAGCCGCAATACGGCTACGGCGGGACGGACAGCATCGCCGAGCCTGCCGAGGGCAGTATTCAATATTACGATCAATACGGTAACGAAATCACCGAGGAGGAAGCTCTGACACGCAGGCTCGAAGACCGTAACGGGAACGTGGTCTGCGAATACGTGGACCGCAACGAGAGCGTGATCTCCGTCCGATACACGCCCAAGGACGGAACGATCCTGCCGATCACAATCTGTACGCAGGACGATCTTCGCCGGGCCGAGCGGACGGCGGGCGTGCGCCACGTGATCTTCGCGGCGGCGTACTGCATCGAATGTTTCGCGGCGCTGCTGTTTTACTTCATCAAAAGAGCCAAATAAAGAAATCCCGTCTGACCGGAATCAGGCGGGATTTATCTATGCAATTCAGGGTAAATCACAGCGCGCGCAGCCGCTCGGACAGGCGCATGTTCTCGGCATAATCGACCGGGCACTCGATGATGGACGGCACGTCCTGCGCGAACGCCTCCTCGAGCGTGGGCAGCAGCTCATCGGCTGCCGTGATGCGGTAGCCCTTGCAATGCATGGACTCGGCGTACTTGACGAAATCGGGGTTGGTGAAATCGCAGCAATGCGTCTCGCCGAAGTGATCCATGCTCTTCCACTTGATCAGGCCGTAGCCGTTATCCACGAACACGAGCACGACGAAGGGCAGATGCTCGCGCACGGCGGTCTCAAGCTCCTGGCTGTTCATCAGGAAGCCGCCGTCGCCGGTGACGACCATCACGCGCGCGTCGGGGTTGACGAGCTTGGCGGCCAGCGCGCCGGGGAGCGAGAAGCCCATCGTCGCAAAGCCGTTGGAGATCAGGCACGTATTCGGGCGATAGCAGTTGTAATGGCGGGCGATCCACATCTTGTGCGCGCCGACGTCGGAGAGCAGGATGTCGTCCGGGCCCATGGCCTTGCGCACGTCATTGAGAATGCGCTGCGGCTTCATCGGGAAGGCGTCGTCGGTCGCGTAGCTTTCGTGCTCGGCGACGAGCTTTTCGCGGATGGCGAGCGCGGCCTCGGGCTCGTGCGCGCGATGGGTGCGCAGGGTGATGCGGCGCAGGGAGTCGCTGATGTCGCCGACGACCTCGCACGCGGTCTGGTAGTACTTGTTGATGTGCGCGGGCGTGGTGTTGATGTGGATGATCGGCGTCTTGCGGCTCGGGTTGATGCGCTGGGGCGCGTACTCGACGATGTCGTAGCCTACGGCGATGATGAGGTCCGCGCTCTCAAGCAGCTGGTTGGCGTAATCGCGCTGCGGGATGCCGACCGTCCAGAGGGAATACTTGCTGGTAAACGGGATCATGCCCTTGGCCATCATGGTGTTGACGACCGGGATGTGCAGCGTCTCGGCCATCTCGGTGAGCGCCACGCTGGCATGCTCGCGCACGGCGTCGCTGCCCACGAGGATGACCGGGTTCTGCGCCCTGAAGATCATGCCCGCCGCGACCTCGATGTGCTCAAGGGATGCGGTCTCCGGGTTCGGCTCGCCGCGGTGGATGGGCATTTCGCTGTCCGGCACGCTCTGAAGCGACACGTCGACGGGCAGGTCGATGTGCGTCGCGCCGGGCTTGCCCTCGCCCTCAGCGTATTTGAACGCGAGGCGGACGATCTCGGCGGCGGAGTCGGGGCGCATGACGAGCTTTGTGCGCTTGGTGACCGGCTCAAACATCTTGGCGAGATCGAGATACTGGTGGGCGGTCAGGTGGATCTTGTCGGTGGAGACCTGACCGGTGATGCACACCAGCGGCGCGCCGTCGGAATTGGCGTCGGCCACGCCGGTGATCAGGTTGGTCGCGCCGGGGCCGAGGGTCGCCAGGCACACGCCAGCGCGGCCGGTCAGCCTGCCGTAGACGTCGGCCATGAAGGCCGCGCCCTGCTCGTGGCGCACGGTGATGAAGCGGATGGACGAGCGGGCCAGCGCATTCATCATCGCCAGATTTTCTTCGCCGGGAATGCCGAAGACGACCTTGACGCCCTCGTTTTCCAGGCATTTCACGATCAATTCTGCCGTGTTCATGGTTTTCATTCTCCTGCAAAAGGGTTTGCCGGCGCGCAGGCCGGATAGGGAAACACAGAACAAAACGTACCGGCAAGCGGTGAGCCTGCCGCGAAAAAACACGGAAGAAATAATAGCACAGCAGGGGCAAAAATTCAATGCAGAATTGACCAAAAATCGAACGTGAAGTTTTTGTCAATCTGTCAATTCGGCGTATGTGCCGCCGGTCATGGCGATCAGGTCGTCCGGGGCAAGCTCGAACTGCGCGCCGATGCGGCCCGCGCTCACGCAGATGGTGTCAAACAGCTGCGCCGTCTCGTCGATGAATGTGGGGAAGGCCTTCTTCATGCCGATGGGGCTGCAGCCGCCGTGGATGTAGCCGGTGGTGGGCAGGAGATTTTTCTGCGGGATCATCTCGATCGACTTTTCGCCACAGGCCGCCGCCGCGCGCTTGAGGTTGAGCGTGGCGCAGACCGGCACGACGAACACGTAATGCGCGCGGGACTTGCCCTGCGTGACCAGCGTCTTAAAGACGGCCTGCGGGTCCTGACCGAGCTTTTTTGCGACGGAAACGCCGTCTGTGCCGTCCTCGGGCGAGTAGGTGTGAATCTTGTGGGGAACATGCGCGCTTTCCAGAATGCGCATGGCGTTTGTCTTTGCGATATCGGCCATAACGTGCCTCCTGAGAATCGAAATGGTTGCCGACATTATACCACAAAAATGCCATTTCACGTCAGTAAACGAGAATTTAACGTGAGCGATTCTTGCGGGTGCACACAATTCATGGTATACTGTAATGTAAAGAGAGAGACCGACATCGTTTCACCGACGCATATGGAACAAGAAGGGAAGGAACGGACGATGATTCATTACAATCCGCTGCTCGAGAGCAACACGGGCAAGAAATTCATCACCATGGGCGAGATCATGCTTCGCCTGACGCCCCCCAACTACGAGAAGATCCGCATGGCCTCCAGCTTCGAGGCGAGCTACGGCGGCAGCGAGGCGAACATCGCCTTAGCGCTGGCCAACCTCGGCGTGGACAGCACGTTCTTCTCCGTCGTGCCCAACAACAGCCTCGGCAAGAGCGCCGTTCGCATGCTGCGCTCCAACGACGTGCACTGCACGCCGATGATCCTCTCCACGCCGGAGGAGACGCCCTCGCACCGTCTGGGCACGTATTACCTTGAGACCGGCTACGGCATCCGCCCCAGCAAGGTCATCTACGACCGCAAGCACAGCGCCATCACCGAGTATGACTTCTCCGGCTGCGACCTCGACGCGCTGCTGGAGGGCTATGACTGGCTGCACCTGAGCGGCATCACCCCGGCGCTGGGCGCGAACTGCCGCAAGCTGACGCTCGATATGCTGCGCGTCGCCAAGGAGAAGGGCCTCACGGTCAGCTTTGACGGCAACTTCCGCAGCAAGCTGTGGACGTGGGAGGAGGCGCGCGACTTCTGCACCGAGTGCCTGCCGTACGTCGATATCCTGCTGGGCATCGAGCCGTATCACCTGTGGAAGGACGAGAATGACCACAGCAAGGGTGACTGGAAGGACGGCGTGCCGCTGCAGCCGAGCTACGAGCAGCAGGACATGATCTTCGAGAAGTTCGTGGAGCGCTATCCGAACATCAAGTGCATCGCGCGCCACGTGCGCTATGCCCATTCCGGCTCGGAGAACAGCCTCAAGGCGTTCATGTGGTATCAGGGCCACACGTTCGAGAGCAAGCTGTTCACGTTCAACATCCTCGACCGCGTGGGCGGCGGCGATGCGTTCGCCAGCGGACTGATCTACGCGATGCTGCACGACTACAAGCCGATGGACATGGTCAACTTCGCTGTGGCCTCAAGCGTGATCAAGCACACGATCCACGGCGACGCGAACATCACCGACGACGTGGCGTCCATCCGCAACCTGATGAACATGAACTACGACATCAAGCGCTAAAATCGAGTGACACAAAAAAGCGTCTGTCCTTGCGGCAGGCGCTTTTGACGTTCGCGTGCATTACAGGTTGAGCAGGGCGAGCGCCGCAAGGATGACGGCAAGCGCGGCGATCTGGCGGCGGGAGAGCCTTTCCCTGAAAATCAGCAGGCCTACGAGCGTGACGGCGACGATCGTGCCGACGGAAAACGTGGGGTACGCCACGACGGCGGGCACGGAGGACAGCGACATCAGCAGAAAGCGCGACGAGAAGTAATTCGGCACGCCGACGATCACGCCCCAGAGCGCGTCGGTGGGCGTCAGGCGCTCCCTGCGCTTTAGGCAGAGGAGCACGCACAGCACGAGCGCGGTCAAAAACGTGAATTGCAGATACGCGCCGGAGAGGGCTGGGGCGCCCCACGCCTCGTAAAACTTGGACATGCCGTCGCCCAGACCGCCGCACAGCAGCAGCGCGACGAGGCCGAGCCCGCTGCCCGCACGGATGGGGCCTTTCGATGTGTCCAACTGAATCATCAAAATGGCGGCCAGCGCGAGCAGAAAGCCCACGATCTGCAACACGCTCGGCGTCTCGCGGAAGACCGCGACAGCCAGCAGCGTCGGCACGAGGATGCCCAGCTTCATGAACGTGGCCGTGAGCACGACGCCGTTTCGCGATACGTTCCACTGCATCATCAGGAAGCTGACGAGATAGAAAAAGCCGCTGACAAGGCCGAGCGCGAGCATGACGGGAACGCCGCCGCCCGATAGCGAAAACGAGCCGGCGAAAAGGCCCGCGAGCAGCGTGCAGCACAGATAATTCGCGGCGAGCATGGACGTCTTGTTCTTTGCGCGCGCTTCGCCGATGCGCATGCAGACGGAGACGAGCATGGAACTGATGATCGCCAAAACGAGACAGAGCATGTGAACCTCCTGAAAGGGAGCGGAATATAAACGGCGCAAACAGATTGATTATAACAGAAATGTGTGGGTGTGGCAACAAAATGCAGTCTTGACAGCGCCGCCGATCTTGGCGATAATATAGTCAAAGATCACGAAACAATTCGAAACAAGGAGGCTTACCATGAGGGCGATTCAGCTTGCGGCCATTGCGCACAGGCCCTTCGGCGAGCAGCGCCACGCGCTGGCGGACGGACGAATCTGCATCCGGCTGACCACGGCCTGCGGCGATTTCGACAGCGTGACGCTTTATCATACGCGCAAGTACAAGCGCGGCGCGCCTTGGACGGGCGCGAAGGCTGAGCCGATGCAAAGGAAATGGCGCGATGGCGTGCACGACGAGTGGCAGGCGATTTATATGCCGGACGACCCGCGTCAGGTCTACTGGTTTGCGCTGGAGGCGGACGGCGAGACGCTGCTGCACGACGCATTCGGCACGCGTCCGATGCCCGAAAACATGGTCGGGGCAGGTGGATTTCCCTTTGCGCACGCTTACCCGACGCCGGACAAGCCCGAATGGGCGCGCGGCACGGTTGGCTATCAAATCTTCCCGGACAGATTCCGCAGGGGTGAGGGCGTATGGACGGATGAGCAGCTCGAGCCGTGGGGCAGCAAGCGCGTTGCCAATCACCACAGATTCGGCGGCAATCTGCGCGGCATCATCGAGGTTGTCCCGTATCTTCATGAGCTGGGCGTGGACATCGTGTATCTGACGCCCGTGTTCGTCTCGGATTCGTCGCACCGCTACAACACGCATGACTACGAGAACGTCGACCCGCTGCTGGGCGCGAACGACGACCTTCGCGAGCTGGCCGACACGCTGCATGCGCGGGGCATGAAGCTCGTGCTCGACGGCGTGTTCAACCACAGTGGCGTGGGATTCGGGCCGTTCCGGGATGCTGTGGCGCGAGGGGAGGATTCGCCGTACCGCGACTGGTTTTTCTTTGACGAAAAGTATCCCTGCGGCTACATGACGTTCTCCGAGAATCTGCCGTACATGCCCAAGCTGAATCTGGCGAATCCCGACTGCGCGGGCTACTTTGCCTACATCGGGCGCAAGTGGATCACCGAGGCGCATGTGGACGGCTGGAGGCTCGATGTGTCGCCGGAGGTGTATCCAGACTTCTGGCGTCAGTTCCGGCGGGAGATCATGCGTGAAAAGGACGATGCGATCATGATCGCCGAGTGCTGGGACGACTCGCGCGAGTGGTGCAACGGCGGCGATATGTTCGATGGGACGATGCACTATGTGCTGTCCTACGCGATGTGGGATTTCTTCGCCTACGGAAACAAGACGCTCGACGGATTCGACGCGGCTGTCAACCGCAGCATGATGCTCTATCCGCAGGCGGTGCACAACGCGATGTGGACGTTCCTCTCGAGCCACGACACCATGCGCATGATGACGCGCTGCGGCGCCCGTGCGGAGCGGATGCGCGCGGCGGCGTTTTTCCAGATGACGGCGCCCGGCGTGCCGGTGATCTACTACGGCGACGAGCTGGGCATGCGCGGCGGCGACGACCCGGATTGCAGGCGGTGCATGCCGTGGGAGCGCGCGGGCAAGAGCAAGATGCGCGAATATTACAGGAAGCTCACGGCGGCGAGGCATGCGTGTGCCGCCCTGCGTGAGGGCGAATTCATCACGCACGAGGCCGGCGCGGACGGGCTGTACGCCTACATGCGCGGCGAGGGGAGGGACGCGGCGCTCTGCGCACTGAACACGACGGATGACAAGATCGCGAGGCCGCTCGATCTGCCGGAAGGTTTTGCGAAAGAGAAGGCGCTGACCGATCTTTTGACGGGCAAGCGCGTTGCGGTCAAGAACGGGCAGGCGCAGATTGCGCTCGCGCCGTGGACGGGCTGCGTGCTTGTACGCGCGTCGAAGTAAAATGGGGGTTGACAAATCCGTGCGGTGAGCGTATAATATGTAACGTTCACCGCGCGGGAATGGCGGAATTGGCAGACGCGCTAGATTCAGGTTCTAGTGAAAGCAATTTCATGCAGGTTCAAGTCCTGTTTCCCGCACCAGGAAAAAGCCCTTAGCGATTTGCTAAGGGCTTTTTCAGTGAAATGCGCTTCGCGCGTGAAAAATTGGCCTTCGGCCAATGTGAAATACGCCTTCGTCATGTGAAATATGGCTTCGCCATGTTTAAGTTTGTTGGCGATGTAGGCGATCGTAGCCCGCCCGCAAACTCCAAACTTTCCGCGTATCATAAAAAAGCTCTTGGCATTTTGCTAAGAGCTTTTTCAGTGAAATGCGGCTTGCGCCGCGTTTATTTTGTTTTGGCGATGGGGATGGCGTGACCCGTCAACAAACTCCAAACTTTCTGCGCAGCGGAAAATTTCACAACGACCGCAGGGAGTTATTTCACAATGGCCACAAGGCCATTATTTCACATTGGCGCAAGCCAATATTTCACGTCCGCAGGACAAGAAAGCGTGCTGTCACTTTGTCTGTTTGGCGAGCATGTTCTGGAAGAATTTCATGTTATAAATCGGCAGTGCGGCGGGCACGTTCAGCTGATTCTTGCTGAAACCGAGCACCTTCTCGCAGTTATGGCCCATGTCGGCGATGAACATGAGGCCCGAGACGAAGCTTGCCATGTCGGAGTTGAGGTAGACGATGGGCGCAGCCATCTCCTCGGAGGTCGCCAGACGGCCCACGGCGCCGTTCTCCTTGAGCAGGGCTTCCTTGCCGCCGGCCATCTTCTCGAATTCGGCCTTCATGCCGGTGTCGGTGGAGCCGGGCAGCATGGCGTTGACGCGGATGCCGCGCGCGCCGTACTCCACGGCCTTGAGGGAAGCGTAGTAATTCATCGCGCGCTTGGAGAGCGTGTAGGCCATCACGCCGACGCCGTCCTTGGGCGAGATCTTCTTCATGAAGGCGACCATCTCGTCCCACGTCTTGCAGTCCATGACCTTGATGTATTCCTTCTTCCACTTTTCCCACATCAGGCCGCCGCAGGATGTGACATAGACGATCGCGCCGCCGCGGTCCATGCGCTTGTCAAGGTACGTGTCGGTGATGTACTTGTTGGCGATGAAGTTGACGGTGAAGGTCGTCCAGTAGCCGGTCTTTGCGCCGGAGAGACCCGCCACGCCGAAGAAGCGGTCGATCTTCTCCGGGATCTGGGTGAAGGCGTTGTCGATGCTCTCCTTTTTGGAGAGATCGCAGGTGATGAACTTTTCCATGCCGTCGAGCTCGCAGACGTTGCGGTCCATGCCGTAGACGCGCGCGCCCATCCCGATGAGCATCTGGCAGACGGCCTTGCCCATGCCGCTGGCTGAGCCTGATATTGTCAATATTAGTTGACACATTTTTCTCAAGGATATCACTATCTATGCAGCCAATTTCAAAGCCTCATAATACTGCCTGCGTTTTATCATAGGGGGAAGCCCGCCATTGGCAGAGCAGATC
>CALVTQ010000122.1 GCA_944362695.1 uncultured Clostridia bacterium | reverse complement strand
GCGCCGTGGATGAACGATTCGAGCTCGATCTCGCCGTTCAGCTCGCGCGCCATCGCCTCGATCTGCTCCATCGTCATTTCGCGGGCGAGAACCACGCGCTTTGCGCCGAGGTCGCGGTATATGCGGGCGGACGCGCTGTTCGTCGTGCTCGCCTGCGTGCTCACGTGCACGTCGAGCCCAGGCACCTCCCGCGCGATCATCGCAATCGCGCCGAGGTCGGACACAATCGCCGCATCGACGCCGATGTCCTTCGCCTCGTGCGCCGCGCGCAGCATGCCCGGCAAATCGCCGTCGAACGCGAATATGTTGAGCGTCAGGTTGACCTTCGCGCCCTTCTCGTGCGCCAGCGCCGTCGCCTGTGCCAGCTCCTTCATTGTGAAATTGCCCGCCTGCGCGCGCAGACCAAATTGCTTCGCCCCACAATAAACGGCGTCTGCACCAAAGCGCAGCGCCGTCATGAAAGGCCGCATGCTGCCCGCCGGAGCGAGCAGCGTCGGCATGGATTTCATTTAGTTCAGCCCTCTGCTTCTGTCATATTCTTCCCACAGCGGCCTGTACATGGCCACGGCGGCGTCGTGCTCCTCCTGCGTGCGCGAGAAATACAGCGCGCCGGAGTCCGGGTCGGTCGAGCAGAAATACAGGTACTTCTGCGCGATGAACTGCTCGTCCGGGTAGAGCGCCGCGACAATCGCGTCCATCGACGGGTTGCAGATCGGGCCGACGGGCAGTCCCTTGTTGCGGTATGTGTTGTAGGGCGACTCGACGGCCAGATCGCTGTCGGTCAGGTACATCTTCTGCGAACCGCTCGCATATTTGACCGTGACGTCCGAACCCATCGTCATGTCCATGCGCAGGCGGTTGTGGAACACCGCGCTGACCTTGGCAAAGTCCGCCGTCTTGGCCTCCTTCTCAATCATCGAGGCGAGCGTGAAGACCTCGTCCATCGTCATGCCCAGCTCCTTGGCGCGCTCGTCGTATCCGATCAGGTACGTCGCCTCGGTCTGGGAAAGCAGCTTCTTGACGATCGTGTCCGCCGTCGAGTTGGTGTAGATCTCATACGTATTGGGCGACAGATAGCCCTCCAGCGCATACTTTCGGCTGGGCACCGTGCCCGTGCCGATCATCTCCTCGATGAAGTAGTAGCCCGAATAGCTCTCGCCCGTCTTGCACAGCGCGAGGAACTCGTCCGGCGAGGAGAGAATCTTCAGCTCCACGAGGTAATCCGCGATGTCCTCGACCGTCCAGCCGGGGATGATCGTGATGTTCGTGGTCAGCGGCTTGCCGTCGCCGGAAATCAGCTCGTCCAGAATCTGCGTGGCGCTCATCGCGCGGCTCAGCTCATAGTCGCCGCTTTGTATCTTCTGGCCCATGCCCATGAAATCGGCCATGTATTTGAAGACCGTGTGGTTGTGGATCAGCCCGGCCTCCTCGAGCTTCTTGCTGACCGCGGAAAGCGAGCTGCCCGACGTCACGGAGAACGGCACGCTCTGCGTATCCTGCGCGTCGACCGGCGCGAAGAACATCTCGTCGATCTTCGTCCAGCCCGTGTAGACCAGGCCGCAGACGATCACAAAGCTCGCCGCGAACACCAGAATCGGCCGCAGCACCTTCCAAATCCAGTCATACCAGAAAAAGCCGTAGCGGCGCTGCTCGTGCAGCTCCTGCTCGCGCCGGGACATGCCCCCGCGCTTCTTTTTCTTCGCCAAGTTGCAAGTCCTCCCGTTTTGGGTGATGTCACATCGCGGCCTCGGGCAGGTCAAACGTGATGCCCGCCGCCTCCGTGAGAATCTTGAATACGTCCGCCAGCGTCTTCTGCATCTGCATCTCCGCCATCAGATATGCCTGCACGTCGCTGTTCATGTACAGCAGGGCCGCCAGCTGCTGGAAGCGCTTCATGTCCTCGCTGGGCATCTGGCCCGCCGCGCCCGCCATGCTCATTTGCAGGCGCACCTGAAGCAGCTTGTATTCGTCCAGCAACACGCGGTTCGTCTCATCGCTGTATGCGCGCTCGCGCAGCTCCTTCAGGCGCACGCACTCATCGCTGCGGCTGATCTCGCTCGCCAGCCTGTGCGCCGTATCATATATATTCATCGAATATACCTTCTTTGTCCTGTTTATGTCTCCATGATGATCGGCAGGATCATCGGGTTGCGCTTGATGAGGTTGAACAGATACGTGTGAATCTCGTCCTTGATGCCGTTTTTGATGCTCGTCCAGTCGCTCTGGTCGATGCGGTCATAGCGCGCGAGCACGCTCATGGCGACATTGCGCGACGCCTCGATGAGCTCCTCGTTTTCGCGCACGTAGACAAAGCCGCGCGAGATCAGCTCCGGTCCGGATGTGACCTTGCCCGTCTCGCGGCTGACGCCCACGACCACGATGATCAGGCCGTCCTGCGAAAGGTGCTTGCGGTCGCGCAGCACGACGTTGCCCACGTCGCCCACGCCGAGGCCGTCGACCATCACGTCGCCGGTCTGGATCGGGCCGGTGATGCTCGCCTCGTCCTGCGAAAGCTCCAATCCCTGCCCCAGCTCGAGGATGATCGTGTGATCCGGGCTCATGCCCATGGACTGCGCGAGCTGCGCGTGGCGGCGCAGCATGCGGTATTCGCCGTGCACCGGGATGAAATACTTGGGCTTGACCAGCGCCTGCATGAGCTTGAGCTCCTCCTGGCAGGCGTGGCCGGAGACGTGCACGTCCGCGATGCGGTTGTAGATCACGTTCGCCCCGCAGCGGTACAGCCTGTCGATGATGCGCGAGACCATGATTTCGTTGCCGGGGATGGGCGACGCCGAGATGATGACCATGTCGCCCTGGCGAATCTGCAATTTGCGGTGTTCGCTGTTGGCCATGCGCGTCAGGCCGCTCATCGGCTCGCCCTGGCTGCCCGTGGTCATGACCACAATCTCGTCATCGTGATAGCAGTCGAGGTCGCCGATGTCAAGGTACACATCCGGCGGAATCTTGAGCTCGCCGATCTCCATCGCCAGCTTGGTGACATTGACCATGCTGCGCCCGACAAAGCAGATCTTGCGCCCAAACTCGATGCAGTTGTCCACGACCTGCTGAATCCTGTGGATGTTGGATGCAAACATGGCGATGATGATGCGCCCCGTCGCCTCCTTGAACAGGCTGTGGAACGTCTCGCCGATCTTCTTTTCGCTCATCGTGTAGCCGGGGCGCTCCACGTTCGTGGAATCCGCCAGCAGCGCCAGCACGCCCTTGCTGCCCCACGCCGCGAGGGTATTGAGGTCGGTGACCTCGCCGTCGATGGGCGTGTAGTCGATCTTGAAGTCGCCCGTCACGATGACCGTGCCCGCCGGGCATGTGATCGCCATCGCGCACGCGCCCGCGATCGAGTGGCTGACCTTGATGAACTGCACCGAGAACGCCCCGATGTTCACAATGTCCCTGGGCCTGACCACCTGCATGGGAATTCCGTCTATATTATGCTCCGTGAGCTTGCCCTGTATGAGCGCGCATGTGAGCTTTGTGCCGTAAATCGGGGCAGGAACCTGCTTCATCACGTACGGCACAGCGCCGATGTGATCCTCGTGGCCGTGGGTGAACAGATACGCGCGCACGCGCTCCTTGTTGTGCGTCAGATATGCAATATCGGGAATCACCAGATCAATGCCCAGCATATCCTGCCGGGGGAACACGCTGCCGCAGTCCACGACGATCAGGTCGTTCCCGTATTCAAAAACCGTCATGTTTTTGCCAATTTCGCCGAGTCCGCCCAGGGGTATGATTCTCAATTTCGGCATATCTCGCCCTCCTTTCGTCTTTTATGATTTTATATCGGATAAGCACCCCCGTTTTCGTGCGGGATGCCCTTTATCTGTCAAAGCAATGCGCATCATGCGCCTGCGGTAATCGCTTTCATTATAACACAAAACATACGCCCGGCAAAGAGGGCATTGCACATTTTTTTGCACGCGTCAGTTGATTATTTTAAGCGCGCCGTCACACACACTTTATTTATGTGCATAAGCGCATTCCCTGCATTTTTTGTCAATTTCGCTCCTGCTTCTGATGCAAAAGAAAAAGCGGCGCAATGGCCGCTTGATTGTTTATTTGTCCAGAACGGAAGTGCAGTGCGGGCAGCGGGTCGCGTCGTCCGCGATTTCGCTCTTGCAGTAGGGGCAAAGGCGCGGGGTCTTCTCCGGCTCCGCAGGGGCCTCCTCCTTCTTCTTGTGCATGCCGTTCATGACCTTGACCACGATGAACATGCACAGCGCGATGAGGATGAAGTCCAGGATGTTCTGGATGAACGCGCCATAGTTGAGCGTGCCGACGCCGGCCTCGGTCGCCGCCTCGATGCTGGCGTACTCATTGCCGTCCAGCGCCACGAACAGGCCGCCGAAGTTGATGCCGCCGGTGACAAGGCCCAGCAGCGGCATGAAGATGTCGTTCACCAGCGACGTGGTGATCTTGCCGAACGCGCCGCCGATGACCACGCCGATGGCCATGTCCAC
>CALVTQ010000121.1 GCA_944362695.1 uncultured Clostridia bacterium | reverse complement strand
GATCAGCAGATCGCCATGCTCCTTATAATAGGAAACAGCCGCCTCGTAGTAGAAATCCCACGTCGTGTTCAGGCTGCGCTCCAGCTGCGCAAACAGCGCCGCCGCGTCGCGAACCTGCTCGACGACCGCGAGGCGCTCCGCCACGATCTCGCCGCCCCGCCCTTCCCGGCGCAGGCACTGCACGGCCTCGTCCATCTCGGATTGAATCGTGCCGTAGCTGCTCAGGTTGCCGAAGTTGTTGACCACGTCCAGAATCAGCGGCGTGTTCTGCGTACCCGTCGTCAGCGCGCGGCCGATCTGCTGCTTGTAGATGATAGGCGATTCCGTCTCCCGAAACAGGACGATGCCGCTCACGCCCCGCACGTGTACGCCCTCGTTGAGCATGTTGATGGAGAACAACAGCTTGAGGTGGTCGCTGTCGTCCTGAACGAACGCCCTGTATGCCCGGCTCGTCTGCGGGTCGGCAGAATAGGCCGAGTAGACGTGCATCTGCGGGTCGATGCCCCCAAACCATGCCTGCGCATGGCCGAGCATGCGCTTCATGTGCGCCCGGTTGGCGCAGAAGACGAGGTATTTGCCCGATTTCTGCGTCATATGGCGCGCAAAAACCGCGGGCAGCCCCTCCGCGCGCTCCACAGCCTCGCGCAATGCGTCCATGCGCCGCTGGCTGTCCTTGCGCAGCGCCGCGGGACTCACCGCGTCGATTCGCCCTTGCAGTCCGTCCAGCTCTTTTTGTATTTGATAGACGGTCGTCACGTATTTGGGCGCGGGCAGGATGCCCCGCACGACGGCCTCACCCAGCGTCATCTCGCTGGCGACGCAGCCCGCGAACAGCTCCTGCGCCATATCCCGCTGCCCGTCCAGATAGCGGATCTTCGTCGCCGAAAGGCCAAGCAGCCGCGCTTCTGGATAGGCGCGCAGCAGCCGCGCCACGCCCTCGCCCCAGCACGCCGCGCCGCAGCGATGGAATTCGTCGAGCACGATGCCGTAGGGCGAAAGCGCCGCGATCTCCTCGTCCGCCATCATCATCAGGCGCGCGTATGTGATATACTCGATCTGACCGATCGGATAGCCCGCATCCGACCGCGTCACGTTTTCGATCTGCGTCTTGAAAATGTATTCGCTCGGCGAGAGCCAGACGAAGCGCGCGCCGGGGTTGTCCTCCACCCACTTGAACGCGATGAAGCTCTTGCCCGTGCCTGTGGGATGAATGACGGCCGCCTTGCCCACGGCTGCAAGCATCGCTGTCATCGCGTCATACGCCTGACGGTTGTGCGCAAAGAGCTGCACGGCCATCCCTTTCCCTCCTCGTTCGGCGGAATGATCGCCCTGTCGCAAAACATGCAATTCACGGCAGGAACGATATGCACCGTTTGTCAACAAACAAACGCTATCTTACCATATCCACATTATAGCCTCAAGCCATTAGAATGTCAATAAGTTGAGGCGATTTCTGCGCAGCTCATCCAGTGCGAAGCGCCCACCGCAAGCATCATGCTTAAAATGCGCGTGAATCGGGCGAATCGGAGGCGACATGGTTGAGCCGTCAAAAGAGCCGTCAAACCAATACGATGGGAAAGCGGGGTATCGGAAAATGGCGAGGCGCGGAGAAAACATCTACAAGCGGCGAGATGGGCGCTACGAGGGGCGCTATGTGATCGGGAGGACGGCGGGCGGCAGGACGCGGTTTGGCTATGTCTACGCCAGACAGTATGCCGAAGTGCGCAGGCTGCTCTGGGAAAAGAAAGCCGCACAGCAGAAAAAGACGGGAGGGCGTGCCACACGGCGCGTCTCATTGTCTCAATGGATGAAACATTGGATGGAGAACGAGGTGCTGGGCAGCGTCAAGCCTTCCACCTATCAGGTATACCGCCGTCAGATCGAAGGCCACATCCTGCCCGCGCTGGGCGCGTATGACTTGGCGGAGCTGACCCCGTCGGTCATCCACAGCTTTGTGGAGAAGCTGAAAGCGTTTGGGAAGGCGGAGAGCACGGTGAAGGGCATCTATCGTCTGCTGGCGGCGGCGCTGCGCTTTGCCCACGAGGAGGGCCAGATTGCGCAGAATCCCTGCCGGAAGATCAAGGTGACGTGTGCGCGCAGCACGGAGCAGCGCGTCCTCAATCGCCAGGAACAGAAAACCATCCGCGCGCAGGCGGAGACACAGGGAGAGCTTTCCGCGCTGCTGGGGCTATATACGGGCATGCGGTTGGGCGAAATCTGCGCGCTGAAGTGGACGGACATTGATTGGGAAAAGTGCACCATCACGGTGCAACGCACGGCTCTACGCGTCGAGAGAATGACGCCTACGGGCGGGAGCAGAACGATGCTCATTGTCGGCGCGCCTAAGACCATACGATCGCAGCGTGTGTTGCCCATTCCGGCCTTTCTGGTAAATCGCTTGAAGGAACAGATGAAAAGTACAATGTCGGAATATGTATTCGGTGTCTTGAATCGTGCGGCAGAGCCGCGCACCATCCAGCGCCGCTTCCAAAGGATGATGAACGGCCTGGGCATCCGTGGAGCGCATTTCCACACGCTGCGCCACAGCTTTGCCACACGTCTGCTGGAGCTCGGCGTGGATGTGAATACGGTGAGTGTATTGCTGGGGCACAGCTCGGCCAAGACGACGCTGGATTACTACGCACATAGTCTATTGGACACTCAGCGATCAGCAATGGAGCGCCTGGCTGCGTGGTGAGGGCGTAAGCCGTCATGAGCCGTCACAGTTCCCGAAAAAGTGAAGATTATCAAGGTGTTTGTGCGCGCCGCAAAATGCATGTTTCGCGACATTTTGTCACATATGCAAACAACCCGCTCGCTCAGCCCTGGCGAATCGCTTCGCTTCAGGCTTTGCAAGCGGGTTGTCGTCCTCAATATGGATGCTGCCCCGCGCAGCCAATTGAGCCGCGCGGGACGGCGTCCTCTTATCCTACTTTTCTTCTTCATCCTCCACTCATCCAATCTCTTCGCCTGCGATGAACGCGCGGACAGGAGCGATGCCCAACGCAGCGGCGCAGCCGATCCAGCACGTCCTCATCGAGCTCGTCCATCTGCACCCAGCCTTCGGGGGGGGCCGAGGATCACCCAGTAGCCAGCCGCATGCTCGCAGGCGCGCACGGCGTAGCGGGCGTAAAGCGTGTCCAGCACATAGCCGTCGGTGACGTGTTCCTGTGCGTCGTGGCCGACGATACAGGTCAGCCGGGTATAAACGTTCGTCATCAGGGCGCGTCCAATCTGTTCAGGTTTCATTGTTTACCCTCCTTTGTGCTTGGGTTACCTATTTTTTTATATCTTGAATTTACAATCTAAGTGCAACACAAAAAAGAAGTGACTCACAGCAGAAATTCCTTTAAGATGGTGTTTGCGGACTACCAAGAAAGGAATACAACTATGAGTCACTATCACCATCTTAGCACA
>CALVTQ010000120.1 GCA_944362695.1 uncultured Clostridia bacterium | reverse complement strand
AGGAAAAAGGCGCACAAGCGCGGTGCAAAGGGCATCGCGCTGATCGTGACGTGCCTGATCCCGCCGATTCTGCTGGATGGAATATTGGGAATATCGGGCTTGGATACGATGGGAGCGGGCGGCATGTTCGCGATGGTCGCCGCGGGCGTATACGAGCTGATGATGGCGAAGAAGGAAGACAAGGCGACGCGCGAGCTGCTGGGCGAAAAGGATAAGAAGTAAACCGGAGGCGTTTTGATGCAGGGTTATGCACGTGCGGGCGCGGATTATGAGGGCGCGTCGCTGGAATTCAAACGCTTTATCCTCGACAAGACGGTCATGTTTGCGTCCGAGCCGATGGCGGACGCCTACCGCGTCAATCTGCTGGGCGAGATGCTCAACCGATTCGACGAGCTGATTGGGCAGGGCATGACGCACATGACCGCCGTGAACCGCGTGCAGCTTGAGTTCTCCAATATCGCGCGCAGGATGCACGATGAGGGCTTTACGCTGCTCAACGAGACGTACGGCACGCGGTCGTCTGTCTGGCCGCGCATGACCGAGAAGGAGGCCGCGCGCTACATCGAGCAGAGCAGCGAGTGCGCGCACAAGAAGTCGATGGGCATTGCAATGCTGTCGGGAAGCTTGGGCATTCTGTTCCTTGCGCAGAGCGTTTTCTTGAATACGCTGTTCGGCGCGATGATTGGCTCGGCGGGCATGTTCGCTGCGGTGGGCGTGGGCGTCTATTTGATCTGCGCGGCGGGCAAGCCGGACGACGCCGAGCGCGTCAAGAAAGGCCGATTCACCCTCGACCCGAAGCTGCGCAAAAAGCTGCGCCAGCTCAAGGGTTTGCAGGAAAAGAAGGGCCGCAAGCGCCGGGCGAAGGGCATCGCGGTCTGCGCGACATGCCTGCTGCCTGCGGTGATCGGGCTAATGTTCGGCTTCGATGAGGGCGTATTGCTCGGCATCGCGGGCTTGTTTGCGATGGTCGGCTTCGGCGTGTACGAAATCGTGATGGCGAACAAGGAGAGCAAGGCCGCGGGCGAGCTGCTCGGGCGCAACGACGGCAAATAAACCGTATATAAACAGAATAAAATGACCCTGCCGGGACAGAAATTTCGTTTCCCGGCAGGGCTTTTGCATATCATTTTATTTCAGCACATCGACCTTGTCAACGCCGTAACGCTTAAACAGATCGACCGCATCCCGCGTGATGACCTCGCCCGACACGGCGATGGGTATCGCGGGCGGACAGCCGACGGTCGGCGCGCCGCAGATGCGTCCGAGTGAATCCTTGGCGTCGATCAGCTCGTGTGCGGCGAAGAACGCCTCGCGGATGGTGACGGCCTGCTTGCCGCAGGAATTGGGCAGCGGCATGCGCTCGCGAGGGCTGCCCTCGCATGTGCCGAGCGCGGCGACGAGGCGGGTGAGTTCGTCCGGCGTGTTCTCCGGCGTGAGCATGAGCACAAGCGCGTCCGGGTCGGCGAACTCACATTCGATGCCATGCTCGCGGAGGCGGTCGGCGAGAAGCGTGCCGGTCATGCCGCGCGCGGCGGCGTCGATGGCGATGCGCAGCGGATCGGAGGGGAGGACGGCGTAACCCGCAGCAGACAGGGCGGCCTTCGTCTCGTCGATGCGGCGCACCATGTCGGAAAGGTGCTCGGCGTAGTGATCCGAAAGATAGGCGTTGCAGCCGTCGAGCGACGCCATGATCAGATAGGACGGGCTGGTCGAGCCGAAAAGGGCCATCGCGGCCTTGGCATTGTCAACCAGTTCGCGCGGGGCGTTTTTACCGATGTGCAGATAGGCCGCGCCGGTTAGCGCCGGGAGCGTCTTGTGTGCGGAGTCGCAGCACATGTCCGCGCCGAGGTCGAGCGGGTGAAGCGAGGGCGAAAGAAAGCGCAGATATGCGCCGTGGGCGTTATCCACCACAAGAAGCGTGCCGTGCGCGTGGCAGATTGCAGCGAGGGACGCGATATCCGCCATGCTGCCCAGATAATCGGGACTGGTCAGATAGACGCATGCGGGCGGGCAGGGCAGATCATCGAGCGCCTTTTCCAGCGTTTCGGGCGTGACCTCGCAGGCGCAGATCGAGCTGCGCACGGGCGGCCAGAGCCAGCGTACGTCGAAATCGAGCAGCGCGGCGGCATAGACAAATGTGCGATGCACATTGCGCGCGGCGAGCACGAGCGGGCGGCTGCCGGTCTGGCGCGCGCGGGACACGGCGAGATAGAGCATGGCGCGGATGCACTGGCTGGAGCCCTCGGTGGAGTACAGCGTGCGCGCGGAGCCAAAGAGGGCGGAGGCGTTCGGCGCGCTCTCAAGCAGGGTGCCGTCGGCCTCATAGAGCGCGTCGGCGCCCTTGATCTCGGTGATATCCAGCGGCTCGCAGCCCAAAAAAGCCCGGCCTTTGTGACCGGGCATGTGCATGCGGATGCCTTGAAATTGCGCGTAGTGGTTGACAAAATCGAGGACCGGCGTGCTCACAGGCATGTTATTCGTTCTCCTTCTTGGCAGCTTGGGCGACCTTGATCATGATGGCGCACTCGATGCGCTTTTTGAACAGCTCGCAGCCGGGCTTGTAGATGCCGGTGATCGAGCCGGTCGCGTGGTGTGCGTTGGCCGCGCAGCCGCCGGAGCAATAGAGCTTGGCCCAGCAGTCGGCGCACTCGGGGCGGGAATACGCATTGCACGCGCGGAACTCCTCGCGCACGGCGTTGTTGGTGACGCCGTTCCAGATGTCGCCGAGCTTGTAGGCCTCCTCGCCGACAAACTGATGGCAGGGGTAGAGGTCGCCCCACGGCGTGACGGCCATGTATTCCGTGCCGGAGCCGCAGCCGGAGATGCGCTTGTAGATGCACGGGCCGCCGGTCAAGTCGATCATGTAGTGATAGAACGTGAAGGGACGGCCCTCGTCCTCGCGGCGCAGCATCTCCTTGGCGAGAATCTCGTAGTGCTCCTTGACGGTCTCAATGTCCTGCGCGGTCAGGGCGGCGGGGTCGGTCGGGTCGCAGACGACGGGCTCCATGCTCAGCTCGGTGAAGCCCATGTCGGCCATGTGGAACACGTCCTTGGTGAAATCGGGGTTGGCATGGGTGAACGTGCCGCGCATGTAGTAATTCTTGCCGCCGCGCGCCTC
>CALVTQ010000119.1 GCA_944362695.1 uncultured Clostridia bacterium | reverse complement strand
GGGGAAGACGTACAGGCTGACTGTCTGGGCGCGGGCCGATAAGCCGGTGAAGATCACGGCTGATCTGAGCGGCGCGCGGGCGGAGCTCGAGCTCACGGCGGGCTGGACGCGCCATCTCGCCGAGCTGATCCCGAGCAAAAGCGACGCCGCCGCGCACCTCGATTTGACAGCCGGGGAGAGCGGGACGTTCATGCTCGCGTTCGTGTCGCTGATGCCCGCGGACACGTGGAAGGGCAGGGAGAACGGCCTTCGCGCCGACATCGCGCAGGCGCTCGCGGACATGAAGCCGCGCTTTCTGCGCTTCCCCGGCGGGTGCCTGACGCACGACGGCGAGCTCGACCCGGATTCGTGCTGCGGCATCTACAACTGGAAGCGCACCGTCGGCACCGTGGAAAACCGCCCGGCCCGGCGCAACAACTGGGGCTATCATCAGACGATGGGGCTGGGGTTTTACGAGTATTTCCTGCTGTGCGAGGACATCGGCTGCGAGCCGCTGCCCGTGGTCAACGGCGGCCTTGACCCGCATCACCTGCGCTTCGCCGAGGGCGAGCTGCTCGAGCAGTACATACAGGACGCGCTCGACCTCATCGACTTCGCCAAGGGCGGCGCGGATACGCAATGGGGCGCCGTCCGCGCTGCAATGGGCCATCCCGAGCCGTTCGGGCTTCACTATTTAGCCGTGGGCAACGAGGAGATTCACGAACGGTTCCACCTGAACATGGCGCGCTTCGCCGGGGCCATCCGCCAAAAAGACCCGTCGATCCGGCTGATCGGCAGCGCCGGGCCTGTCATCCACGGCAAGCCGTACGACATGGGCTGGCAATACGCCCGCGAGCAGGGGCTTGACTACGTGGACGAGCACTACTATCAGGCGCCGGAGTGGTTTTTGGCCCATGCCGATCACTACGACGATTATCCCGCGGACGGCCCGAAGGTCTTTCTGGGCGAATACGCCTCGTGGGGCAATAGGATGGAAAACGCGCTCGCCGAGGCGGCCTATATGACCGGCCTGCAGAATGCGCCGGGCGTCGGGATGGCGTGCTATGCGCCGATGCTGTGCAACGCGGCGTATGTCAACTGGTCGCCGGACATGCTCTGGTTTGACAACCGCCGCATATGCAAGACGCCGAATTACCACGTGCAGAGCATCTTCATGCGCCATCAGGGCGACGCGGCCATCGAGCTGACGGCCCAGGACAACGAGCCGGGCGAATCGCGTTCGCGCGAGATCGCGGGCGAGCTGCTGATTCTCGCGGACGACACGGGCCTCGACCTGAGCGATATTTCGCTGACGACGGCGGAGGGGGAAACCGCGCTGCCCGATGCGCACATCGAGGGCCGGGAGCGCCTGACCATCGGCCATACGCAGGGCGATTTCACGCTGCGGCTGCACTTGAGGCGCACGGCGGGGCGAAAGGGCGCGCTGATCCGCTTCGCGTATCTTGACGAGGACAACCATTACCAGTGGACAGTCGGCGGATGGCAGAACAGCGATTCCGGGCTGGAATGCCGCATACGCGGGCGCGGGTCGTGCCTGACGCAGAGCAACCTGTATTTGCAGGATGGGCGCACGTACAGCCTCGAGCTGCGCGTGCGGGGCCGGGAGCTGACCGCGCTCATCGACGGCGAGGAGATCAACCGCGTGACGGACCGCGAGCTGCGCATCAAACCGCTGTATCTGGCGGCGAGCGTGGAGGACGCCACGGGCGACGTGATCCTCAAGGCGGTCAATGTGCAGGCAAACCCCGTCCGGGAGCGCATCGGCCTGCTCTGCATGAGCTACACCGCCGAGACGCTCTGCGCCGCGCCGAACGCACAGAACACGCTCGATCAGCCCGAGAATGTCGCGCCTGTTCTCACACGCGGCACGGCTTCAGGCCCGCTGCTGTATACATTCCCCGGATACTCCGTGACGATCCTGCGCATGCAATGCAGATAATAAGGAGGAAACCCCATGAACACCGCACCCGCACCGCTGTTTCGCGACCCCATTTTCGACGGGCCGACCGACCCGACCGTCATCTACAACCGGGCGGAAAAGTCCTGGTGGATCATCTACACCGCCCGCCGCGCGAACGTGCCCTGCCACAACGTCAGCTGGGTGCACGGCACGGATCTGGGCGTGGCCTCCTCGAGCGACGGCGGCGCGACGTGGCTGTATCGCGGCACGCTGAACATGCAGGCCATCGAACCCGGGCGCAACACATTCTGGGCGCCGGAGGTGCTCTGGGCGGATGGGCAATACCACATGTTCGTCAGCTACATCACCGGCGTGCCGGACAACTGGGACTATGGCCGCAGGATTCTGCACTACACCAGCGCGAACCTCTGGGACTGGACGTACGAAGACACGGTGCAGCTGGACAGCGCGCGCGTGATCGACGCCTGCGTGCATGAGATTCCGGGCGGCTGGCGCATGTGGTACAAGGACGAGTGCGACGAGAGCCACACGCACTACGCCGACAGCCCCGACCTGTGCACGTGGACGCCCAAAGGCCGCGCCACGAGCGACCAGGCGCAGGAAGGCCCCAACGTCTTCACTCTCGGCGGCAAGCACTTCATGATCGCCGACGTCTGGGACGGGCAGGCCGTCTACACGAGCGATGACCTGACGAACTGGACGCGGCAGGAGGGCAACATCATGGCCGGGGCAGGCACGCGCCGCGAGGACAACAGCCGCGCCCACCACGCCGACGTGCTCGCGCTGGACGACCGCGCTTACATCTTCTATTTCGTGCATCCCGGCCAGACGGTCTACGAATACGACGCGGAGCTGGGCAGCCATCTCGTGCGCAGAAGCAGTTTGCAGGTCGCCGAGCTGCGCGTTAAGGGCGGCAGGCTCGTCGCCCGGCGCGATGAGCCGTTTGACTTCACGCTGCCCGAGCTGTGAGCAAAAGAGAAACACGAATCCGAACCGGCGAGGGCCGCATCGTCTTCCGCACGCGCTTTGAGACGACGGTCGTCTCCATCTGGCCCACGATCAACCCCGCGAGCGAAAACTACACCGCCATGAACGAGGCGAACATGCTCATCCGCACGGA
>CALVTQ010000118.1 GCA_944362695.1 uncultured Clostridia bacterium | reverse complement strand
CAGCGCGCTGGCCGACCCGGGGGTGCGCCCCGGGCCGACCGCCGAGCCGACGGCTGAACCGTCTGCCGAGCCGACTGCCGAGCCGACGGCTGAACCGACCGCCGAGCCGACGGCTGAACCGACTGCCGAGCCGACGGCTGAACCGACGGCTGAACCGACTGCTGAGCCGGTGAGCGAGCCGACTGCCGCCCCGACGGAGGCCCCGACCGCCGAACCGACTGCGGTCGCTACGGCTGAACCGACGGCTGAGCCGGAGACCACCGCCGAGCCGGAGGAAACGAAGGCCCCCGAATTCAAGGGCAGCGTCAAGATCGAGCTCAAGGATGAGGACAAGCCGATCTACTACGGCGACGAGGTGACGCTGGTTGCCGTCGTCGAGAACGCAAACATGGAATACACGCTGCGCTGGGAGTTCTACGACGAGATCGAGGAGATCTGGGTCGAGATCGAGGGCGAGACCGAGGAAGAATACACGTTCGTCGTGACCGAGGAGAACGCTGCGCTCACGTACCGCGTGGTCGTGGTGACGGCGTAAGACGAAGAAAAGCTTTCCTATTATATATAGAGTGAAACAGCATCGGCAGAGGCCGGGGAGGTACTGAGAGAAAATACGATGATGATGATGAAAATCAAGAGAGGCGTCTCGCTTCTTCTGACCGTGCTGATGCTCGTGCAGATGATGCCGGTGAACGCGATGGCCGAGGGATGGAACATGGTGCGGTCCGCGGTCTATACCGCGCCGGCGACGTACACGGTCACGTTTAACGTAAACGGCGAGACAACCGCGACCGTCAATGTCGAGAACAGGCGCACTGTCGGCAGCAATATGCCCGCCGACCCGACCGCAGAGGAGGGGCAGATGTTCGTGGGCTGGTATACAAGCGATGGCGTGCGCTTCACGAAGGACACCATCGTCACCGGCAGCTTGACCGTCTCTGCCCGGTTTAATACGGCGAGCTACACGATCACGTTCGACACGAACGGCGGTTCGCTTGTCGCGCCCAAGACGGTGAGCGCGGGCGATAGGATCTACACCGAGACGCCCGACCCGAACGCGGGCCAGCCGACGTGCGGATACGAGGAGCACACGCACGACGAGACGTGCTACACCGGCACGGTGATGAACTGCGACAAGCTGGCGCACCACCACCATGCGAAATACTGCTATACCGTGCGCTACGTTGACGAGCAGGGAAATCTGATCTCGGCCACGGACAAGGACGGCAACCCGATTCAGACGGAGTTCATCGAGACGGGCGATACGACCGATACGTATGCGCAGGCGACTGCGGCTCACGTCTTTGGCTATACCCTCCAGAGTGCGGAGAATACAAAGGGCATCATGCTCTGCCATGACGAGGCGGAGAACGTCATCGAGTTCACGTACAGGAAGAACCAGACCGTGACGATCACGATCAAGCATGTGGACAAAAATCGCGATACGCTGAAATTCAGCAACTACAATAACAATACCTCTGCAAAAGATGAGGCGGTTGATGACATCAAATTTGATTGGCCCGCCGGCGAGGAGATCACCATTCCCGCCACGGATCTGAAGTGGTTTGATTTTGTCGAAGTTCATAAGAATAGCACATATGGAAATACCTTGACATTCACACCCACCAAGAATGCCACGGTCTATTTGGTGTACAGCGATTCGTACGACGTCTTGCTGACGGTGAGCCACGACACCGCTCCTGCGGACGGCAAGACGTACACCATCAAATACACCGTGAACGGAACGTCCGGCACGGCGACGGCGACGTGGGACGCTTCGAAGAACAGCTATGTCTATTCGGGCAATGAGATCAAGGTTCCGCGGAGCAACGCCACGATCAAAATCACGAATTCGGACGAGTTTGGTTCTGTTCGTTATTTCGTACGCGGAGAGAGCAAATCCGGAAATAACATCAAACCGAAAGAGGAATGGGACTTCAAGAATGAGACGGCCTATGACTCCAAGAATGGCATTGATATCGCGCAGGATACCCTCCCTCATCAACTGCTATGTCAAAGTGGGGTCAAATGCGCCTGATCAGGCCGGATACGGCATACTGGGCTACAAACTCGGTCTGGACGATGCGGTGATCGACACCGACGGATGGGTGCCCTATCGAAGCACGGCGAAAGGCATCACAATCTGGGCCGACATGACAAAGCGCTATAACACGGCAAAAGCGAAAACGATAACAATCGATGGTATGGACCTGAACGTGGGTGATTGCTTCGAGTAAACCCTGCAAAGACGGGCAAGCCCGGCATGCGCGCGTATGCCGGGCAGCCCGGAGGGGTGAGGCAATGACCGACCGATTTTTGAGGAAAGGATTGTTCCGATGAAAAGGTTTCTTGCATGTCTGCTGGCGATGACGATGATCTTAGCATCGCATGCTTTGGCGGCTGAGGACGCGTTCACCGTGGGCTCCACGACAAAGCTGAGCGGCAGCTTTTTTACCGACATGTGGGGCAGCAACACATCCGACATCGATGTGCGCATGCTGCTGCACGGTTACAGCCCGATGCAATGGAAGAGCGGCACGGCCGAATATGTGATCGATGATTTTGTCGTCGACAATCTGGCCGTCGCCGATTCCGAGCAGGGCACAAGGACTTACACCGTCACGCTGGCGGACGACCTCAAGTTCTCCGACGGCACGCCGGTCACCGCGCGTGACTATGCGTTCAGCATCCTGCTGTCGCTCGCGCCGCAGACACAAGCCATCGGCGGCGCCGTCGACCTGAACAGCTACATTCTCGGCGCGCAGGCCTACACCGCCGGTCAGACGCAGACGCTTTCGGGCGTGCGTCTGGTGGATGAATACACGTTCTCTGTGACGGTGCAGGCGTCGAGCGTACCCTATTTCTACGAGATGGGCCTGCTCGATTTCAACCCGTATCCCATCGGCGTGATCGCGCCGGGATGCGAGGTCGCCGACGACGGCGAAGGCGTGTATATCCGCAACGAAAACCCGATTGTGCTGGAGCCGATCTTCACCGCCGAGTTGTTGGAGAAGACGGTGCTCGACCCGGTGAGCGGCTATCGCTCCCATCCGAGCGTGGTCTCCGGCCCGTATGTGCTCGTGAGCTACGACGCGGAGAGCGGCATCGCCGAGTTCGAGGACAATCCGTATTTCAAGGGCAACTCGCTTGGCATGAGGCCGGCCATCCGCAAGCTCGTGCTGCGTCCTGTGACGAACGAAAATATGTTCGAGCTGTTTGAGAGCGGCGAGGTCGACCTGATCAACAAGGTCACCCAAAAAGACGCCATCGACGCGGGCCTGAAGCTCGTCAAGGGCGAGGACGCGCTCGCGGGCAGCTACGACCGCTCGGGCCTGAGCTTCGTGAGCTTCAGCTGCGAGCGGCCTGCGACCGGCAGCCGCGCCGTGCGCCAGGCGATTGCGCATTGCTTTGACAAGGACGCGTTTGTGCGCGGCTATGTCGGCGAATACGGCACGCGTGTGGACGGCTGGTACGGCATGGGTCAGTGGGTGGCCAAGGCCGCCGGCGGCTCGCGCAGATACATCGACAAGCAGGGCGACCTTCTGCCTTCGCTGGGCAGCGTCAAGGTATACGAGAAGAGCACCCGCGAGGCGGAGAAGCTGCTCGAGCAGGACGGCTGGACAGCCGGCGAGGACGGCATACGCGAAAAGAATATCGGCGGCGAGCTTGTCAGGCTCGATCTGACGATGATCTGCCCCGAGGGGAATCAGGCGGCGGAGCTGTTTGACAGGACGCTGGTGAAGAAACTGGAGAAGGTCGGCGTGAAACTGACGATTCAGGAGGTGCCGTTCCCCGAGCTGCTCAAGGTGTACTACCGCCAGACCGAGCGCGAGTGCGACATGATCTATCTGGCGAGCAACTTCGAGCTGGTGTTCGACGCCGTGCCGATGTTCAGCGTGTCCGACGCGAACGTGGGCCGCACGAACCGCTCCGGCATCGCCGATGCGCATCTGGAGCAGCTGGCCGAGGACCTGAACCGCACGCAGCCGGGCGATCTGGAGAGCTACCTGACCAAGTGGGTGACGATGTAGAATTACTTCGCGCAGGTGCTGCCCGTGATGCCGGTGTATTCCAACGCGTATTACGATTTCTACACACCGAATCTCAAGGGATACGACATCAGCATGAACGAGAGCTGGGCGACGGCGATCGTCGGCGCGTATCTCGCACAGTAAGCAAAGATGAAAAGGAACCGGAGAGCGATTTCCGGTTCCTTTTTTGTGTTCAATGCACGATGGCCGCGGCGACGTTGAGCATGGATGTGAACAGCGAGAGCCGCAGCAGCGCATCGCCGCTGGACGCCGAGCGCGGTCGAAAGCGCGGGATCATCGCCAGAAGCGCACCGATCAGCGCGCCTGGCAGCAGCCAGAGCAGCACGCCGGCGTTCGGGATTTGCAGGCGCATGCGGATGAGCAGAACGATGAGCTTGCCGAGCATCGAAAAGAGCGCGACCGTCAGCGCGGCGACGGCGGATTCGTCGTTCTCCGCGTCAAACAGCAGGAAATACGCCGAGAGTGTGATCGGCTCCGCGCCGAACGCGAGGAAGCTCGCCAGAAGGCCCACGACGAGCGCGATGGGGAAGGAGAACATCCGCGTGAGCACGAGTGGGCGCAGCGTGCGCGCGAGCGTCGCGAAATAGACCGACGGCAGGGCAATGAGCGTGAAGAGCAGCGCGCTTTGCAGAAGGACGGCGCTCTGCGCGGGCATGACGGCGATGAAGCGCGCCGATGCGAGGTCGCCCAGCACACCGCCGAGCATCGCGCCAACGGAGAGCAGCAGCAGCTCGTCCGTCTCCAGGGGCAGCGGCTCGGACAGGGCGAAGAACGCGCTGACCAGCGCCGCGCAGAGCGTCGCCATGCAGCACAGCGCAGAGACGGATGCGGGATCGAGCGGGGAAATCGCGTCCATCAGCGGGCGCAGCAGCGTCGTCGCCCCCAGCCCCGACGAGAGCCCGAAGAACGCGCTCGCCGCGCAGATCAGCAGATAGATCATGGGCGCTGCTCCCCGAAGACGGCGGCATCGCCCAGCGCGTCCTCGATGCGCAGCAGGCGGTTGTATTTGGCGACTCGCTCGCTGCGGCAGGGTGCTCCGGTCTTGATCTGGCCCGCGTTGAGGGCGACGGCGAGGTCGGCGATGGTCGTGTCCTCGGTCTCGCCGGAGCGATGGGAGAGGATCGTACGATACCCGGAAAGGCGCGCCGTGCGCTGGGCGGCGATGGTCTCGGTGAGCGTGCCGATCTGGTTGGGTTTTAGGAGAATCGCGTTTGCGCAGCCTATGGTGATGCCCTTGCGCAGGCGCTTTGTGTTGGTGACGAACAGGTCGTCGCCCACGAGCTGGCAATGGCTGCCGAGCGATGCGGTCATCGCCTGCCATGCGGGCCAGTCCTCCTCGCCGAGCGGATCTTCGATGGAGCGGATGGGGTACTGCTGGGTGAGCCCGCGCCAGTGCTCAGTGAGCTCGTGCGTGGTGAAAGCGCGCTTGGATTTGGGCATGAGGTAGCCGTCGCGCTGCTTCCATTCGCTGGCGGCGGCATCGAGGGCGAGGGCGATGTCCGTGCCGGGCGCGTAACCGGCGCGGGAGACCGCTTCTAAAATCAGCTCGATGGCCTCCTTCTCGTCCCTGACATCGGGTGCAAAGCCGCCCTCGTCGCCTACGGCGGTTGACAGATTCTTCTTTTTGAGCAGCGCCGCGAGCGCGTGATAGGCCTCCGCGCCCATGCGCAGCGCGTCGGAAAACCTCTGCGCGCCCACGGGGACGATCATGAATTCCTGCACGTCCAGGCCGTTGCCCGCGTGTGCGCCGCCGTTGAGGATATTCATCATCGGCATGGGGAGCGTGACGGCCTGCGCGCCGCCGAGGAAGCGATAGAGCGCGACGCCCTGCGCGCTGGCGGCGGCCTTGGCGCAGGCGATGGAGACGGCAAGCGTGGCGTTCGCGCCGAGGGCGGATTTGTTGTCCGTGCCGTCGAGGGCGATCATGGCGCGGTCGACGGCGGCGGTATCGCTGGCGTCCATGCCGCGCAGCGCATCGGCGATGGGGCCGGCGATGTTGTCCACGGCGCGGGTGACGCCCTTGCCGTTGTAGAGATGCATATCGCCGTCGCGCAGCTCGAGCGCCTCGAACTTGCCGGTGGACGCGCCGCTCGGGGCGCAAGCCGTGCAGGTCACACCGCATGCGAGGCGAACCTCGGCCTCGGTGGTCGGGTTCCCGCGCGAGTCGAGCACCTGCCGCCCGATCACGCTGACGATTTGGGTACTGTTCATCGCAAAGACCTCCGCTTTCTTTTTGGCATAGGATTCGCCGAAACGTGCGGCGCTATGCGAAAAATATGGATGACGCGCGGCAAAAGCAAAACCGCGGGGCCGTCGGCTTGCGCCGGGCTGTCCGCGGTCTGCTGAGGTCGGAAGGATTTGTGGATCAGAACTTGAGGAACCAGGTGGAGATGTAGCCCACGACGCCGTCAAACTCGGCCTTCGTCCAGTCGGTGCCCTTGCTGATGACCTTGATCTTCGTGCCGACGGGGACGGTGTCGATGACCTTCGCGTTCAGGCTCGCGCCGCTGCGGAAGTTGACAAAGCTGTTGCCGTTGGGATTGTAGACCGTGGCCGTGCCGGAGGCGACGTCCTGCGTGACCTTGAGGAACTTGGCCATCATGTAGCCGGTCTTGCCGTCGACGCTGACCTTGTACCAGTCGCCGGTCTTGCCAAGCAGCGTCACGGTCTTGCCGTTGCGGTAGTAACCGAGTGCCTCGGATTCGATGGACGGCTCGCTGCGCAGGAAGAGCACCTGCGTGCTGCGCGGGTTGTTGACGACGGCGGTGCCGGTCACGGAGACGGAGGGCTTGGTGTCCGGCTTGGCGGGCGTGACGATGGCGCCGGGCCTGGTGGCGGAGAGCCACTGGCTGGACATGTAGCCGACCGTACCCTGCACATTCACCTTGCTCCATGCGCCCTCGGTCGCCAGAACGGTCAGGGCCGTGCCGCGCGGGAAGGAGGTGATGATCTTGCCGTCAGGCTTGTCGCGCAGGTTGAGCCCGCGGGAATTGGTGTTGACGTACTGGGCAGTGTTGGTCGAGCCTTCGCAGCCCAGATACTTGACGTGCATGTAGCCGTCCTGACCGCCGACGGTGACGTGCGCCCATTCGCCGTCGATGGACTTGACGCTTACGAGTGTGCCCCAGCCGTACTTGCCCAGCACGGCGGAGTCGGTTGTCGCCTCGGCGCGCAGATTCAGCGTGCCGCAGGTCACGACGCGGGTCTCGGCGAGCGCGCCCAGCGGGGCGGTCATCGCCATGCACAGCATCGCGGCGCAAACCGCTTTCTTTTTGGTGTTCTGCATAGGGATTCCTCCTTTGTCATTGCGAAGGCGCCCAAGCGGCCGCTCTTGACCGTCTTCTGCACACTTAACGAAGGAGGAAAACATTTTATTGCCACATAACCGTTTCCAAGTTTTGGGAAAGGGAAGAGATGCGGCAGGAAACGGTAAAAATATACGCAATATAAAGAAAAAAGCGTGCCGAAACCGCCGGATTGGCAGAATTTGGCGCGCTTTCCATATGATGGAAAAGAGAAAAAACGGGGCGAAATTCGCTTACGCATCGGGCAGAGAATCGCCGTCAAAATCGAACCTCGCCGGACAGTGCAGGGAGACGGTCTCACCGCTTGTGGGATGCGTAAAGCGCAGGCCGACGGCGGCGAGCTGGTGATAGTTAAGGCCCAGCGCCTTCGACGCGGCGCGGGATTCCTCCGTGCCGTAGCGAGCATCGCCCAGCAGCGGACAGCCGATGTACGCCATGTGAACGCGGAGCTGATGCGTGCGGCCCGTCATGGGCGAGAGGTCGACCAGAGAGGCCTTACCGCCGCCGGGGAGGGCGACGGTCTTTGTGCAGTCGTATATCGTCATGGCATTTTGGCCGTCGTCACGCACGACGCGGGTGAAGCTGTCCGGCGCGGAGAGGGCGATCGGGGCGTCGACGATGCCACCGGACGGGAAGGGGACGCCGTAGACCCAAGCCTTGTACGCCTTTTGGAATTGCCTGCTCTGCATCTGCCTTTGCAGCTTGGCCTGCGCATACGGCACCTTGGCGAAGAGCACGATGCCGGTCGTCTCGGCGTCGAGCCTGTGCACGGGATGCGCGGGCGCGCCGAGGTAGGCCATCACGCGCGACTCGAGCGTGTCGCTGCCGCCGGGTGCGGAGGGCGAGGGGTGGCATTGCAGCAGAGCGGGCTTGTACACCGCGATAAGCGCATCGTCCTCGTAGAGCACCTCGACCGGCGGGGCGGAAGCGTCGGGCTCGTTTTTCATGTCGTCATACTCGTTCAGATCGACGCGCACGACCATCCCTGCGCGAAGGGGCTGATTGGAAAAGAAGGGGACATCGTCAACGAGGACGGCGCCCGCCTGTTTTGCAATTTTCGTCTGCCGCGCGGACAGGCCCAGCGACTCGCGAAGGAGCTGCTGAAGCGTCATGCCCGCCTCATGCGGCGCGACGGTGTGCGTGATGCGCATCAGAGGACCTTGCTCAGGAAGTCCTTGGTGCGCGGATTCTGCGGATGGTCGAACAGATCGCGCGGGTTGCCCTGCTCGCAGATGACGCCGCCGTCCATGAACAGCACGCGGTTGCACACCTCGCGGGCAAAGCCCATCTCGTGGGTCACGATGATGCAGGTCATCTTGTTCTCGGCCAGGCCCTTGATGACCGCGAGCACCTCGCCGACCATCTCCGGGTCCAGCGCGGACGTCGGCTCGTCAAAGAGCATGACCTCCGGCTCCATCGCCAGCGCGCGCACGATCGCGAGGCGCTGCTTCTGGCCGCCGGAGAGGCGCGTGGGCTTCTGGTCGCGCTTGTCGAGCAGGCCGACGCGGTCGAGCAGCTGCTCGGCCTTGGCGACGGCCTCGTCCTTGCTCATCTTGCCCAACAGCGTCGGGGCGAGCGTGATGTTCTGCAGGACGGTCATGTGCGGGAAGATGTTGAAGTGCTGGAACACCATGCCCATCTTCTGGCGGTGGACGTCGATGTTGACCTTCTTGTCGGTAATCTCCACGCCGTCAAAGAAGATGCGGCCGCTGGTGGGCTTCTCAAGCAGATTGAGGCAGCGAAGCAGCGTCGATTTGCCGGAGCCGGACGGGCCGATCAGCGAGACGACCTCGCCGTGGTAGATGGTTTCGTTGATGCCGTCGAGCACGTTGAGGGAACCGAAGCTCTTGTGCAGATCCTCGACGCGGATGAGCTCCTTGGCGTTGCTGTAATTAAACGTATTAGTCACCGCTCTTCAGCCTCCTTTCAAGCACGGAAATGAGCTTGGACATCGTGAACGTCAGCACAAAGTAGATGACGCCGATGATGAGCAGCGGCTCGATGACGAGGTAGGTCTTGCCGGAAATCGTCTGATACTGCGTCATCAGATCGCCGACGTAGAAGGTCGAGGCGAGCGAGGTCTCCTTGGTGATGGCGACGAACTCGTTGCACATGGCGGGCAGCACGTTCTTGAATGCCTGCGGCAGCACGATGCGCGTCATGGTCTGGCTCGCGGAGAGGCCCAGCGAGCGGGCTGCCTCGGTCTGGCCGCGGCCAACCGACTGGATGCCGGAGCGGAAGACCTCGGACATATACGCCGCGGAGTTGAAGATCAGGGCCACGGCGATGCACGTGAACTTGCTGAGCTTGAGCGCGGGCAGGATGTCCGGCAGCAGGAAGTAGAAGAAATACAGCTGGAGCAGAAGCGCGTGTCGCGCACGATCTCGGTGTAGACCGTGGCGATCCAGTTGAGCGGCTTGAACTTGGACAGACGCATGATCGCCACAAACGCGCCGATGACGCAGCCGACGGCCACGGAGATCAGCGCGAGCAGAAGCGTCGTGCCCAGGCCGTTCACGAAGTTCATGCCATATTTTTCGATGAGCATGAGGATTTTGTCGAGCAACGGAATCCCTCCTAGAGATAGTTTTTGCGGGTCACTTGTGAAGGTTCTCCACGCAGAGCATGGCGTTGTAGACCATGTCCTGCGTGATGGGGTAGGGTATATGCGCCATATCGGGGCCGGTTGTGGCCTCGATGAGGACATCAATGAGGGATTCCCGATCGGTCGGGACGCGCATCTCGCGAAGGGACACCGGCGTCCCCAGCGAAATCAGGAAGTCGCGCAGGCTGCGGGCCTTGTCTTCCTGTCCGTCGAGCACAAGCTGCACCAGCGCACCGTAGGCCACGAGGTCGCCGTGCAGATACTCGCGCTCCACATGCTCAAAGTGCTGCAAGCCATAGCAGACGGCATGCGCGAGCGCGCAGTTGTAGTTGTCATCGGCCATGAGGGAAACCAGACCGGCGGAGATGATGATGCTCCGGGCGCACAGCTCGAATGCCGCGCCCGCCTCGCCGCGCTGCGCTTCGTCAAGCGCCTGCCTGCCGAACGCGAGGATCGGGTCATAGCAGGTGGAGGAGAGCGCCACACCGATGGCGGACATATGGTCAAGCGTGCTGCCGAGCGCATCACCCCGCGCGCAGAACGTGCTCTCCAGATGCTTGGCGAGCGTGTCGCCCATGCCCGCACGGAAGTATTTGGCGGGCGCACCGGCTGCGATGCTCAGGTCGATGAGCGTGAGCGCCGGGGGCTGCTTATAAAATAGGAAGCGATCGAACGGCCCGTCCTCGCGGTAGACGACGGAGAGCGCGGTGATCGGCGCGCAGTTGGAGACGAGCGTCGGCACGGAGACCAGCGGCACGCCGAGCTGTTCGGCGACGCCTTTGGCCGTGTCAATCGCCTTGCCGCCGCCCATGCCGACGATGAAATCGGGGGAGAGCGGGGCGAGCTGCGCGGTCAGATCGTCCATCGCGCGCTGGGTGCACGCGCCGCCGAAGGGAAGCGCGCACAGCAGCTCCATGCCCGTGCCGGGAAGCGTGGCTTTCAGAGGATCGAGCGCCTTGCTCATGGCGGTGACGCCGCCCACGACGGCGAAGCGGACGCCCAGAGGACGGCACAGCTCCGCGAACATGGCGATGGCGCCTTTTTTGATGACAAAGCGCGGAAGGGTCACGACGTCTGTGATGTACATGCTTTACACCAGCTTGGGAATTTTGGAAAGACGCTCGAGAGCCTCGTTTAAGGTCTCCTCGCTGCGGGCAAAGTGCAGGCGGATCAGGTGGTTGACCGGCTCGCGGAAGAAGCTGGAGCCGGGGACGGCCGCTACGCCGACGGTGCGGATCATCCACTCGCAGAATTCCATATCGGTCTTGCCGTGGAACTGCATGCCGGGCTTCTGGAAGTCGCCGATGTCCACCATCACGAAATACGAGCCCCGCGGCACGGTATGCTTGAGGCCGATGCGGTCAAGGCCGTCGAGGAAGATCTGGCGCTTTTTCGTGTAGAGCGCGGTGAGGTCGTCGTAATAGCTCTGCGGGAAGTTGAGGCCGACGACGGCGGCCTCCTGAAGGGGAGCGGCGGCGCCGACGGTGAGGAAATCGTGCACCTTCTTGGCGCCCTCGATGACGTTCTCCGGGCCGATCAGATAGCCCAGACGCCAGCCGGTGATGGAATATGTCTTGGAAAGCGACGAGCAGCAGATGACGCGATGGGCGATCTGCGGGAGCGCGCCGGCGTTCACGTGATGATACGGCGCGAAGACGATGTGCTCGTAGACCTCGTCGGTGATGAGGTATGCGTCGTATTTTTCGCACAGCCCGCCGATGAACAGCAGTTCCTCCTCGGTGAAGACCTTGCCGCAGGGATTCGAGGGGTTACAGACGATGATGGCCTTGGGGTGCTGGCGGAACGCGTCCTCGAGCACGTTGCGGTCAAAATCGAACGTGGGCGGCACGAGCGGCACGAAGATCGGGTCCGCGCCGGAGAGGATGGCGTCCGCGCCGTAATTCTCATAAAACGGAGAGAAGACGACGACCTTGTCGCCCGGGTTGCAGACGGTCATCATGGCGGACATCATGGCTTCCGTGCCGCCGCAGGTCACCAGAATCTCGGTGTCCGGGTTGATGGCGCGGCCATAGGCACGGCCCTGCTTGCGGGCGAGGGCTTCGCGGAAATTCTCCGCGCCGAAGGTCACGGAGTACTGATGCGGGCCTTCATCGGCGACCTCGCGCAGGCGGTCGGTGATCGCCTTGGGCGGCGGGAAGTCCGGGAAGCCCTGAGAGAGGTTGATCGCACCGACCTCATCGCTGATGCGTGTCATCCTCCTGATGACGGAATCGGTGAACGTCTGAACGCGATGGCTCAGTTCCGGCATAAATATTCACGTCCTTATGAAAAACTGTATACGGGGTTGACCGAAAAATCAACGGACATATTCTATCACAGGACGGGCAAAGAAACAACCTTATGAGCCAAGTTTTTTCAAAAAATTCGCAATTTTTGCCGTAAACGGGCATAGATATGCAGTATAAACACTTGACATATGCAAAAATGCAGCGTACAATATCCCTATCACGTGCGGAAAAAGGGTATCCGCGCGCAGATTGAAGGAGGAATAATCATGAAGAAGATTCTTGCGCTTGTGCTCGCCATCGCGATGATGCTCACCTGCTCACCTGCTCTCTGGCGCTGGCGGACCGCCTTGCGGACATCAAGGCTGCCGGCAAGCTGACCGTGGCCACCAGCCCGGACTGGCCGCCGTATGAGTACTATGACGACGAGGGCAACATCACCGGCACCGACATCCTGATGCTGCAGTGGATGGCCGAGCAGCTCGGCGTCGAGCTGGAGATCCAGCCGATGGCGTTTGACGCCTGCCTCGCCGCTGTGAGCACCGGCAAGGTCGATCTGGTCGTCGCGGGCCTGACCTATGACGAGGAGCGCACCAACTCCATGGAGCTCACCGGTTCCTACTGGGACGAGGGCGAGCAGGGCATCCTCGTGGCGAAGGGCGAGGGCGCGAACTACAAGACCGCCGCGGACTTCGCGGGCAAGAAGGTCGCCGCGCAGAACGGCACGCTGCAGTATAGCATGGTCGAGGAGCAGCTGACCGAGGCCACGCTCGAGCCGATCACCAAGGTGCCGGACGGCGTGAACATGATCATCGCGGGCCGCGTCGATGCGCTGGCCGTGCCGAAGACCGTCTACACCAGCATCATGGCCACGAACGATCAGGTTGAGGTCGCGGAGTTCCACTTCGAGGCCGACAGCGGCAACTACATCGCCTCCGTCAAGGGCGAGGACGCGCTGACCGCCGAGATCAAGGCGCTGATCGAGAAGATCAACGAGGAAGGCCTGTATCAGCAGTGGGTCGACCAGATCAACCTGGGCGAGTAATTTCAAATCAAACAAAAAGGACGCGGGTTGCATAAACTCGCGTCTTTTCTCGTGCTCAAATCATTCGCGCTCATGGGTGACGAGGTTGAATTTGTCGTCGTAGTGCAGCCCGATGTCGCGGCGCATGCGCTCGTTGAGGGCGTCCATGGCGTCGTGATAGCTCGCGTAGGCGGGCGACAGGCGCTTCATCGCGGGGATGAACACGTCGTTATAGCCGCAGGCCTGCATCGCGCGCATGGTGCGGCGCTTGATGACCTCGCCGGGCGAATAGCGCACAAGCGGGTTTTTGCGCATGCGGACGGCGGACTGCACCTGACGGAGCATGGCGTCGTACTGCTCTGGCGTGGGATCGAGCATGGCCTGCATGCGCGCGTCCATCGCGGCGGCGGCGCTCTGCGGATTGCCGCGCGGGATCAGACGGGAGAGCGCCGCCGTGACATAGAGCGAGAGCGGCCAGTGCTTGGGCTCATCCCAGAAGGCGAGGATGGTCTGATACGCCTCGTGCTGATCGGGCGTGGTGATGCGCGTTTGCAGATAGGGCGAAAAGTGCGCCGCGATGTAGCCGCCCCAAAAACCGGGGAGCTGTGCGCGGATGGCGCTCTCGATGGTCGCAAAATCGATGGCCTCGTCCAGCTGCTCAAGATTGCCCTCGCCCGTACGGATGAAGGATTCCAGCGCGGCGAGCTCCTGCTGACCGGCGGCCAGCTCGGCGCGCTTGCGCGTGAGCACATCCTCGAGGATGCCGTCGCCCTCGCCGTTCATGATGCGGCGGATGTCGGAAAGGCCCACGCCCAGCTTGCGGTAGAGCTGGATTTTGCGCAGGGTGTTCAGGTCGTCGTCGGTGTAGTCGCGGTAGCCGTTGTCCTTCCTTGCGACGGGGGAGAGAAGCCCCTGCTCCTCGTAGAGCTTGATGGCGCGGCGCGTGATGCCCAATGCCTTGGCGGCGTCTGAGATGTTCATGATCGAACCTCCTTGCGTTTTGATGGGCCAAGCATACGCCTGTACGCTGCGTACAGGTCAAGCGATTTCGGGGAAAAACCGCAAAAAAAGTTTTGGCGGCGCATTTTTCTTCCCATATCATAGCACAACGCGCGGCAATACGCAAAAAGGAGCGCATCCGGTTTGGGACGCGCTCCTGTGTGTTTGGGGAAATCAGACGACCGGCTCGAACTTATCCGGGCCGACGCCGCAGAGCGGGCACTTGTAATCCTCGGGCATGGTCTCGCCCTCGTAGACGTAGCCGCAGACGGTGCAGCGCCACTTGGTCACGGGCGCGGCGGCGACGGGCGCGGCCTCGGTCAGGGGCATCGGCGTGCCCGCGATGACGGTGACGATCTCGTTGGCCAGCGCGGCGAGCTGCTCGGCGTTCTCGTCGTTGGGCGTGGAGCGCACGGTGACGGTGCTGCCGATCTGCGTCATGCCGGGCATGGTGTCAAGGATATCCTTCATCTGCTTGCCGGCGGCGGGCGCCCAGGAGCCGTTCTCGATCAGGGCATAGCCGCGGTTCTGCAGGTTGTGGGCCTGAAGGTCGAGCAGGAAATTCTTCATCGGCGTGAAGATGCCCATGTTATAGGTCATGGACGCGAAGACGATGTGCGAGCAGCGGAAGGACTCGGCGATCAGCTCGCTGACGTGCGTCTTGGAGACGTCGAGCACCTTGACGTTGCGCATGCCGGCGGCGGAAAGCTGGCTGGCGAGGATGCCGGCGGCGTTCTCGGTGCCGCCGTAGACGGAGCCGTAGACCACGAGCACGGCGGTCTCCTCCGGCGTGTAGGTGGCCCACTTGACGTACTTGTCGATGAACCAGCCGATGTTCTCGCGCCAGACCGGGCCATGCAGCGGGCAGACCGTCGCGATGTCCAGGCCGGACGCCTTGTCCAGCACGGACACGACCTGCGGGCCGTACTTGCCGACGATGTTGGTGTAATAGCGGCGGGCGTCGGCGAGCCACTCGGTCTCGAAGTTGACCTCGTCGGCGAAGAGGTTGCCGTCCAGCGCGCCGAACGTGCCGAAGGCGTCCGCGCTGAAGAGGATCTTGTCGGTGGCGTCGTAGGTCATCATGACCTCCGGCCAGTGCACCATCGGGGCCATCGTGAAGACGAGCTTGTGGCGGCCGGCGTTGAGCTCCATGCCCTCCTTGACGGCATAGCCGTGTTTGTTGATGTCGATCTCATGGAACTGCTTCATCATGGAGACGGCCAGCTCGGTGCACAGAACGGTCACCTCGGGATAGCGGGCGACAACCTGCGCGATGGCGGAGGAGTGGTCGGGCTCCATGTGGTTGACGATGAGATAATCGAGCTTGCGGCCGCCGAGCGCGAACTCGAGGTTCTCAAAGAACGGGCCGATGGCCGTGCGGTCGACGGTATCAAACAGGACGGTCTTCTCGTCCAGCAGCAGATAGCTGTTGTAGCTCACGCCGCGCGGGACGGGGTAGACGTTTTCAAACAGCTCGATGCGGCGGTCGTTGACGCCGATATAATACAGATCGTCAGTGATCTTGCGGACATTGGCCGCGCCGGCGAACTGCTTCTTGCCCTCGAAGGCGGGCGCGGCGGTCTCGGCCTTGGCGGTCGCGACGCCGCCCATCATGTTCATCGCGGCGACGCCGGCAGCGCTCCCGGCGAGGCCCTTGAGGAACGTGCGGCGGTTGATTTCCTTGTTCATGGGACAGACCTCCTTGTGATGAAATAACGCAATGCGGTTTGTCAATATTCTGTCAGCTTTCATTATAACAGCGTTCGGCGCGTTTGTACAGCGCAGAATATGGGGAAAAGAAAAAACCACAGGATTTCCTGTGGCTTATTGGCACCTCCAATGGGAATCGAACCCATGATTTTGCCTTGAGAGGGCAACGTCTTGACCGCTTGACCATGGAGGCAGATGGCTGGGGAACTAGGATTCGAACCTAGACAATACGAGTCAGAGTCGTAGGTGCTGCCGTTACACAATTCCCCAATATGCGCCCCGGCAGAACCTGTCAAGCCGGAGCTTGTCAACGGATGATATTCTAGCAGAGAAAGCGCGCTTTGTCAACAGCTTTTTTCAAAAATTTCAAAAACCGGTCAAAAAGTGCGCAAAACCGCTCACGGCACGAGTATGACCAGCAGGCAGAGCACGGCAAGATGCGCCGGATAGAAGCCATAGATCAGCCAGCGGGGGAGCTGGATGCGCCGCTTCATCGGGATGCAGCACAGGATGATCGAGGGCATGGCGAATATGCGCATGTTAAACGGGATGCCCAAAAGCGACACAAAGCCGCCGCCCTGCATGCCCCACCACGTCATAAACGAAAAGCTCGCCGCCAGGCACGCGATGGGGTGTTCGCAGAGCATATAGAAGATCAACATCAGGCGGATGCCGTTGATGCCGTAATCGAGCTTGCCCGCCATGCGCTCGCACAGCACATACAGCGCGACGGCCAGCACCCAGCGCCGCTCGCGCAGGCACAGCAGAATCGCCAGACCCAGCGAGAGCGAGACGAGAATCGAGGGCTGCATCGCCCAGCTGTTCATATAAAACGACCAGAGACAGCCAAGCGGGTTTTCAAAAAACGAGACGGCGTACATGGCGCGGCTCTCGTGCGCCAGCCCCACGGCGTAGAGCGGCTGGGAGACGAGCGCCAGCAGCACCACGCGCGTGAGATACTTCATCGGGTCCTTCGTATACACCGCGCCGACCGCGATGCCATAAGCAAAGAGGGGGAAGGCGAGGCGGCCGATGACGCGCATGATGATGAGATTGGGAAAGCACATCTTGCCGAAATGATCGATGGCCATGGTGACCAGCGCGATGAGGCGGATGAGGCCCGTGTCCTGATTGGTGCGCACGGCCTGCGGACGGGTGAGGCGCAGGAAGCCGGCGCGCGCGGCGGCAAGGCCCTTTGAGACGGGTGCGGACATATGAAACCCTCCTGACGGGGATGAATTCTGTGTGTCACCAGTATAGGGCGGCGGGCGCGGAAAGTCAAGCGCGGGGGATGGATATTGTCGGAAGGGAAGCATTGGTCAGGGCATGAATGTTGCAAAAACCGACATATTACGCTATAATAAATCCGCAGCGGCCCAAACCTTTACGAAACAGGGCCGCATAAAAGGAGGAATAAGCATTGGCCAAGCCGAAAAAGAGGCGCATGGAGCCGGTCAGTCTGCCGATGCTGCCGCTGCGCGGATTGCTTGTGTTCCCGTACATGGTGCTGCATTTTGACGTAGGCCGCAAAAAATCCGTGGCGGCGCTGGAGCAGGCGATGCTCGGCGACCAGAGGATTTTTCTCGTGGCACAGCGCGACATGGACGTGGACGATCCTACGGTTGACGATATTTACCACGTGGGCACCATCGCCGCGATCAAGCAGGTGCTCAAGCTGCCGGGCGACAACATCCGCCTGCTGGTGGAGGGCAAGAGCCGCGCGATCCTGCGCGCTGTGACGCAGGAGGAGCCGTACTTTGTGGCGGCGCTTGACGAGGTGATCCCGCAGGGGACGCCCGTATCCATCGAGACGGACGCGCTGCTGCGCACGGCGCACCACTATTTTGAGGAATACTGCAAGATGAGCGGGCGCGTGTCGGGCGAGACGATGCAGTCCGTGATGGAGATCGAGGACCCCGGCCAGCTCGCCGACGTCATCAGCGCGAACGTGCTGACCAAGCTGGAAGACCGCCAGAGCGTGCTGGAGGAGCTGGACGACGTGGCGCGGCTTGAGGCCGTATGCGCGATTCTCGTGCGCGAGACGGAGCTGGCGGGCGTGGAGAAGAAGGTTCAGGCCCGCGTGCGCAAGCAGATCGAGCAGAACCAGAAGGATTACTACCTGCGCGAGCAGATCAAGGCGATCCAGACCGAGCTTGGCGACAAGGACGCCACCGACGTGGAGGACCTGCGCGCGCGGCTTGAAAAGACGCCCATGAACGACGAGGCGCGCGAGAAGGCGGCCAAGGAGCTGGACAGGCTCAGCCGCATGGCGCCCGGCAGCCCCGAGATCGGCGTGAGCCGCACGTATGTCGAGTGGCTGCTCGATCTGCCGTGGGGCAAGCAGACGCCGGACAACCTTGACCTAAAGCGCGCGCGCCGCGTGCTCGCCGAGGATCACTACGGCCTTGACGAGGTGAAGGAGCGCGTCGTCGAGTATCTGGCCGTCTGCCGCATCAAGCAGAACATGAAGGGGCCGGTGCTCTGCTTCGTCGGCCCGCCGGGCGTGGGCAAGACGTCCATCGCCAAGAGCATCGCGAGGGCGCTGGGCCGCAAATTCGTGCAGATGTCGCTTGGCGGCGTGCGCGACGAGGCGGAGATCCGCGGCCACAGGCGCACATACATCGGCGCAATCCCGGGCCGCATCATCAGCTCCATCAAGCAGGCGGGCACGATGAACCCGGTGTTCCTGTTCGACGAGATCGACAAGATGGCCTCCGATGTGCGCGGCGATCCGGCGAGCGCGATGCTCGAGGTTCTGGACAGCGCGCAGAACGACACCTTCCGCGACCACTACCTCGAGGCGCCGTTTGACCTGTCCGGCGTGATGTTCATCACCACGGCGAACTCGATTGACACCATCCCGCGCCCGCTGCTTGACCGTATGGAGGTCATCGAGGTCAGCGGCTACACGGAGGAGGAAAAGCTGAACATCGCCAAGCGGCACCTGCTGCCGGGGCAGATTGCCGAGCATGGGCTTGAGCCCAAGTCCGTCAGGATCAGCGACAAGGTCATGCGCAGCCTGATCAACGGCTACACGCGCGAGGCGGGCGTGCGCAGACTGCAAAGGACGATCGGCAAGGTCGTGCGCAAGAGCGCCGTGCACATGATCGACGAGGACGTCAAGTCCGTGACCGTGACGCAGGAGAGGCTCGAGACCTTCCTCGGTGCGCCGCGCTATCACTACGAGAAAGCGGGCAAGAAGCCCGAGGTCGGCGTCGTCAACGGTCTGGCCTACACCGTCGTGGGCGGCGACACGCTGCAGATTGAGACGACGACGATGCCCGGCACGGGCGCGCTGGAGCTGACCGGCAGCCTCGGCGACGTGATGAAGGAGAGCGCGCGAGCGGCGAAATCCTACGTGCGCGCGCACGCCGTGGAGCTGGGCATCGAGGCGGATTTCTACAAGAATCTCGACATCCACATCCACGTGCCGGAGGGCGCCGTGCCCAAGGACGGCCCGAGCGCGGGCGTCACGATGA
>CALVTQ010000117.1 GCA_944362695.1 uncultured Clostridia bacterium | reverse complement strand
TCTCGCTTCACGGTGAGCGGCACGAGCACGGCATGAGCTCGTTCCAGGCGCTCGCCACGGCCATCGCTGCGCAGGTCGGCACGGGCAACATCGTCGGCGGCTCCGGCGCGATTCTGGCGGGCGGCCCGGGCGCGATCTTCTGGATGTGGGTCATCGCGTTCTTCGGCATGGCGACGATCTACGCCGAGGCGACGCTGGCCATCCAGACCCGGCAAAAGAGCGACGACGGGTCGTACAAGGGCGGCCCGGTCTACTACATCACCACCGCGTTCAAGGGGCACTTCGGCAAGTTCCTCGCCGGGTTCTTCGCCGTCGCGATCATCCTGGCGCTGGGCTTCATGGGCTGCATGGTGCAGTCGAACTCCATCGGCTCGACATTCCAGACGGCTTTCGGCGTGCCGTCGTGGGTGGTGGGCATCGTGCTGGTGATCATCTGCGGCTTCATCTTCGTCGGCGGCGTGCAGAGGCTGGCGTCCGTGACGGAGAAAATCGTCCCGGTCATGGCCGTGGTGTTCCTTTGCGGCTGTCTGGCGGTGCTGATCGCGCGCATTCAGTATCTGCCGGAGACGTTCGGCCTGATCTTCAAATATGCCTTCCAGCCGCAGGCCATCATCGGCGGCGGCTTCGGCTACGCGCTCAAGGAGGTCGTCAGCCAGGGCGCCAAGCGCGGCCTGTTCTCCAACGAGGCCGGTATGGGCTCCACGCCGCACGCGCACGCGCAGGCGAACGTCGCCGATCCCCACGATCAGGGCGTGGCGGCGATGATCAGCGTGTTCATCGACACGTTCGTCGTGCTGACGCTCAATGCGCTGGTGGTGATCTCCACGCTCTACACGCACGGCGGCCCGCTGGCGGAGTGCGGCGCGGCTGCGGCGAGCACGACGCTCACGAAAACCAATCTGGCGCAGACCGCGTTTGGCATGGTCTTCGGCAGCGAATTCGGCGCGGTGTTCGTGGCCGTCTGCCTGTTCTTCTTCGCGTTTTCCACGGTGCTCAGCTGGAACCTGTTCGGCAAGATCAACGTGGTCTACCTCTTCGGCAAAAAGGCCGCGCGGGTGTACGCCGTGATCGCGCTGGCGTTCATCTTTGTGGGCACGGTGGTGAGCAACGATCTGGTGTGGGAGCTGACCGACATGTTCAACAACCTCATGGTCATCCCCAACGCCATCGCGCTCTTTGCGCTCACGGGCATGGTGGTCAGGAGCGCGAAGAAGCATACGGGGAAGAAGAAGTGAGACGGCGCGGCGAAGCGATGCGCCGCTTCGTCCTGCACAATCAAACAGAGGAAGCGGCAGGCTCGAAGGGGTCTGCCGCTTCTTTGCCGTAAGACAATGCTTATGTATCATAAAGTAGCGTATAAGCATTTAATAGACAACCAGCGTTTACTATTCCGAATGGTTAAAATAAAATTGATAGAAAAGTTCATATTCATGTGATATACTGAAATTTGATAGCGCAATAGTCATTTAGAACTTCCCTGAATTAGAGGTGTAGTACCGTATCGTGCAGATTTCTGTGAATTGGGCAAAAAAATTCTGTAATGCATTACTGTATGAATCAGAAAAATCAGTGTATCAATTATACGCCCAATCCAACTGAAAGCAATCTTTTGGAGCTGTTTCCTGAAAGGAACCAAGACATTGTAATATATGGACATGACCACACCAGAATGATTTGCCGCAGTCAGAACAGGTGGTTCATTAACAGTGGTTCATTGGGTTGCCCTGCAAATGACAAGAATATCGCAAGAGCTGCTATACTTGAAATAGAAGAAAACAATTATATTTCGGTGCGTAGTGCAGAGATTAAATATGATGTAACCAAAGTTGTTGAATGTATTGATTGGATAAAATATCCCGCATCGGGAGAAATCAAAAAGTTCTTTTTTGGTGTGAATTAGAAAATGTATAGTTATAAAAGCGGCAAATCCAACCGGAACAATCGACGGCCGAGACGATCGGGCTGCGCCTGCCGCCGTTTACCCAAAACGACCGCCCAGATTCCGGGATCTGAGCGGTCGTTTTCGCTTTAATCAATCCAGCCGTCGCCGCCGCAGCGGGAACAGCTGGTTTTTCCCGTGCCGTAGCACTTGTAGCAGTTCTCCCAGGTCCGGGCAGTGGTGGAGCTTACGCCGTCGTATCTGGGGGTGGAGTTGTCGTAGACCCACCTGCCGCCGTCGCCGTCGCAGGCGCTGCACTCCACCTTGCCGCCGTCACAGCCCAGGGCGGTGCAGCGCTTCCTGGTCTGGTAACTCCACGACGAGCTGCTGTCGAAGGAGGAGGACCCCGACGATCCCGAGGAACTGTCGCCGGTGTAGGCAACGTCCCGGTTGGTCTCCATCTTCACGGCGGCCAGGGCCTCATACTCGTAGGGGGCGGTGTCGAATGTGGCGCACAGGTAGATTACAGCCTCTCCTAGGTCGGTATCCCAGTACATCACACGGGCGGAAACCTGCTCAAAGCCGTTGCCCCCATCCTGATAGCACGCAAGGTAGTCCCCGTCGTGGCACACACCTACGATCTGGTTGCTGAACTTCCAGCCCAGGAAGGAGTCCATGGACCGCATGTACTCATCATACCGTCCGCCGGTCTGGTTCAGGCCGATGGAGCGGATGTCAAAGATATCGCCGGTCAGCAGGCTGTTGTAGGGGGCTGTAAAGAGGATGGAATCGCTGCGATAGAAGTTCTCGATGAGCAGTTCCTCCCGGCTCTTGTCACGGTTGCGCAGCAGTCGGGCGGGGGCGGCGTAGGCCACGCCGTCACGATACACCTGGGCCTCACCCACGGCCACATGGAAACGGCCATCGCCGGTCTGGTAGCTGCCATCGGGCATACGGTAGAGGTCGGTATACAGGGACTGCCCGGGCGCGGCGGTCGAGGCGGTCTCACCGGTCGAGCGCAGACCCAGGTCGTCAAACTCCAGTCCCTTTGCGATATGGACGTATCCTTCGCTTCTGCCACGATCGATGATGCCGTAGATGGTCACGTCGCCGGTGACGTTGTCTTTGAAGTTCATCGCCGGCTTTTGGTCGCTGACCCTTCCTGTGCCGGTGTAGGTCAGGGCGAAACTGAAGAAGGTAGAGGTATAAGTCTGGTGATAGCTGTCCTTCAGGATAAAATTTCCGGTGGCGCACAGAGCGTCTACATAGCCATTCATCAGGTCATCGCCATCCGCCCCGCCCCTGAACTCGCGGTACTGATGGCCTGATCTGTTCGTCTCGATGGGCTCAAACGTCATGCTCGCGGGCATGTAGTTGAAGGGGTCCTGCACGCTCACGCTGTCTTTGGTGACAGCCTTGCTCTCGACCGCCGCCGGTGTGGACACCAGCACCATGCCCGTTTGGGCGGTGCCGTCGCTCCGGCTCGTCGTCTCCGGGCGGGTCATGGATTCGAGCGGGGACGATGGGCTGTCTGCGTCCGGCGCATAGGCGGTGCCGTCGCTCCGGCTCGTCGTCTCCGGGCGGGTCATGGATTCGAGCAGGGACGACAGGCTGTTCGTGTCCGGCGCATGGGCGGTGCCGCCGCTCTGGCTCAGCGCATCCGAGATGATGCCTTCAAGCTGGGACGACAGGCTGTTCGCTTCCGGCGCGGGGATGTTCACCATCTCGAACTGGTCCTCCAGCGCATAGCCCATCATGAGCCCCAGCCCCTCCAGCGCATGGCGCAGGGGCATATGGGTGAGGTTGTTCACGATGCGGGAAGCGGTATCACTGGCCTTCTTCTCCTGGGGAGTGAAAGCGATGTTGGCGCTCGTCACATGATGCATTGTCCTGACATTCCGGGAGAAGGAGGCGGCGTTTGCCTGCCGGGAGTCCCCAGACCCAAAGGCCGCATCGCTCCGGCTTACCGATATCGGGGTGCTGCTGTTCCCCGAGACGGGGTACACGATGGTGCTCTGGCCGTCCACGGGCATCCCGTTCCGGCAACCATTCATCACCGCGGCGACGCTTCCCGACGCCTGAGCTGCCGGGAGGCATCCGCAGAATATCCCGAGGGCCAGCAGGAGGGCAGCAGTTTGTTTTTTCATATTAAATGCATCTCCTTTCCCGTCTCTATCTGAATTATTATAATTATTACAAGCATATCATGCTTGTTACAAGATGTCAAGCATTTGCCCTTGCCGCTCCCGCGGAGTTCCGGCGGAATGGGTTCCGGGGCATCGCACGGATGAGGTTCATCAAACAATGCCCATCAAACGCATTGCGCACACGGCGCCGCGCCTATATAATAATATGTAAAAAGACGGAGGGAAGAGGCACATGGAACAAATCTGGAAAACGCTCTACGACGCGGCAAAGGCCGTGCAGAATCCGCGCGCGATATCGGGCTATGTCGAGGCGGGCGGTGTCGCAGCGGCGATTGAGTCGTCAAGCGGCAGGATCTACACCGGCGTGTGCGTGGACACGGCCTGTACGCTGGGCATATGCGCCGAGCGGAACGCGATCTTCAACATGATCACAAACGGTGAGGGCGAGATCCGGCGCGTGGTCGCCGTGATGCCGGACGGCAGGACGGGCGCGCCGTGCGGGGCATGCAGGGAGCTGATGTGCCAGCTGATGCCCCAAACATACCGCGATGTCGAGATCCTGCTCGATTACGAAGATGGCAGAGTCGTGACGCTCGGCGAGCTGACGCCGGAGTGGTGGATTTGAGCGGCGTGGATTGGCAGGCGTGCCATAACCTGAAATGACAAATAAAATTTGGATAATGCAAAATATAGTTGACAAGCAATGCGCGTGAGGCTATAATGAATACAGCGAACGCGAAGGACGGCCCTTGCTGCTGACCGGACGCGCTTTATCTGGCACATGCTTGAAAAAGCGCGCGCTTCCTGCTATAATAGACGGAAGCCAGCAAAAGGAGGGATTCGGCGTGGAGGAGCTCAAGCTGGGCGACGTCGTACAGATGAGAAAGACGCATCCCTGCGGCAGCGATAAATGGACGATCATCCGCGTGGGCGCGGATATCAAGATCCGCTGCTCCGGCTGCGGCCGCATCGTGATGATGGATCGCGCGGATTTTGTCAAGCGGATGAAGAAGATCGTAGGCCACAGCGACGAGGTCGTGCGCGGTACGAACGAGAGCGACGACTGAGCGCGAATGAACAGGGCGGCGAGGCCTGCGGGCGTCGCGCGATGGATGAAATTGAGAATTGAAAGTTGAGGCGCATATCCGATGGAGCAGGACAAGACCCAGGAGACCAAAAAGAAGAAAAAGGACAAGAAGGAAAAGCCCAAGAAATCCCTGAAGCGGGAGATCTTTGAATGGATCATGGTGCCGGTGGTGGCGCTGGCGCTGGCGATTCCGGTGCGCACGTTCGTCTTTGAGCCGGTGCGCGTGGACGGCCAGTCGATGATGAACACGCTGCAAAATAACGAATTCATGATCGCCACGAAGTTTGATTATCTGCTGGGCGACCCGGAGCGCTTTGACATCGTGATCTGCCACTATCCCAACACGGACGACGGCATGTACCGCGTCAAGCGCGTCATCGGCCTGCCGGGCGAGACGATCGAGCTGCGCGGCGGCGAGCTGTATGTGGACGGCGAGCACGTCGAGCAGAACTTCGAGATGACGCCCAACGCCACGAACTTTGGCCCGCTGACCGTGCCGGAGGATCATTACTTCGTGCTGGGCGACAACCGCAACAATTCCCGCGACAGCCGCGATTCGATGGTCGGGCCGCTGCCGCGCGACATGGTCTGCGGCCACGTGCGGGCCGTGGTCTTCCCGTTTAACCGCATCCGCACCGTCGGCGGCGAGGCGGAATAAACCGAATTGCATAACCGTCCGGGCGCAGAGTTTACGCTGCGTCCGGTTTTTGCGCGCATGGGGAAAAGAAGCCGCGCTTTCACGCGGGAAGGCCGGGTTTCATAAAAACAGCGCCGAAACGGGGAATATCCGGCCTATATATGTCGATTCTGCATTTTTGGCGTTATGGTAATGTAAAATCTTTGAAAAAAGCATGAAAACACTGGATTTTGTGAACCACATTCGCTATAATGTCATGGTAATGGCCCGGCGTACGCTTGTTTGCGCATGCGGCTGACGATGAAAGGATGCTAAACCTATGGATAACGTATTTATGAACCGGGAGCTTTCGTGGCTCAAATTCAACGAGCGCGTGCTGGAGGAAGCGGAGAGCGACCTCACGCCGCTTTGCGAGCGGCTCTCGTTTGCTTCGATTTATCAGAGCAACCTCGACGAGTTCTTCATGGTGCGCGTGGGCTCGCTGATCGACCAGGACGAGGTCAACCCCAAGTCCCGCGAGAACAAGACGAACATGACGCCCGCCGAGCAGATCGCCGCGATCCTGCCCGTCGTGCATCAGCTCAATGCGCGCAAGGACGCGATTTACGCGCAGCTGATGGAGCTGGTCGAGGGCGCGGGCGTGCGCCTGGTCGACTTCCGCAAGATCGGCAAGCAGGAGAGCGACAAGCTCGAGCGCTTCTTTGACATGCAGATTGCGCCGCTGATCTCCCCGACGATCGTGGGCCGCCGCCAGCCGTTCCCGTTCCTGCGCAACAAGGAAATCTACGCCGTGGTCGTGCTCGAGCGCAAGAGCGGCAAGCGTAAGCTGGGCATCATCCCGTGCTCGATGGGCGTGTTCCCGAGGCTGATCGAGGTCAGCGCGAAGGACAAGACGTACATGCTCGCCGAGGAGCTGATCCTGCACTTCATCCCGAAGGTCTTCCCCGGCTACACGGTCAAGGCGAAGTCGCTGCTGCGTGTGACGCGCAACGCCGATATCGACGCCGATGCCGAGTACGACGACGAGATCGACTATCGCGAGTTCATGGTCGAGCTCATCAAGAAGCGCAGGAGGCTCGCGCCGGTGCGTCTGGAGCTCTCGCGCGAGCTGGAGGGCGACATCGTGGGCATGCTCTGCGGCCACATGGACGTGGACCCGGAGTACGTGTTCCGCAACAACACGCCGCTGGACCTGTCGTTCCTGTTCCAGATTCAGGACATCCTGCGCCAGCAGAGCGAGCTGTTCTACGAGCGCCGCATCCCGCAGAAGAGCCCGGCGTTCGAGGGCGGCAAGTCGCTTCTGGCTCAGGTCAAGGAGGAGGACAAGCTGCTGTCCTATCCGTATGAGAGCATGAAGCCGTTCCTGGATATGCTGCAGGAGGCCGCCAACGACGATGCGGTCGTGTCCATCAAGATGACGCTCTACCGCGTCGCCAAGCAGAGCAAGGTCGTCGAGGCGCTCATCGAGGCGGCGGAGAACGGCAAGGACGTGCTGGTGCTCGTGGAGCTCAAGGCGCGCTTTGACGAGGAGAACAACATCGAGTGGAGCCGCCGCCTTGAGAATGCGGGCTGCAACGTCATCTACGGTCTGGACGGCTACAAGGTGCACAGCAAGCTCTGCCTGATCACGCGCCAGGAGGACGAGGGCATCGTCTACTACACGCAGATCGGCACGGGCAACTACAACGAGAAGACAGCGCGCCTGTACACCGACCTGTCGATGATGACCTGCAACCAGGAGATTGGCAGGGAGGCCAACGAGGTGTTTAACGCCCTGGCGATGGGCGAGACGGTCGAGGAGACGCACAAGCTGCTCGTCGCGCCGCATTGCCTGCAGAACAAGGTGCTCGATATGATCGACGAGGAGATCGTCCGCGCGCGCAGCGGTCAGGAGGCCTACATCGGCGTGAAGATCAACTCGCTGACGGATAAAGCGATCATCGACAGGCTGATCCGCGCGAGCTGCGAGGGCGTGAAGATCGACCTGATCGTGCGCGGCATCTGCTGCCTGATTCCGGGCGTGCCGGGCGCGACGGAGAACATCCGCGTGCGCAGCATCGTGGGCCGGTTCCTGGAGCACTCGCGCATCTATATCTTCGGCAAGGGTGAGCGCGCGAAGGTGTATATCTCGTCCGCCGACTACATGACGCGCAATACGCTGCGCCGCGTGGAGGTCGCCGCGCCGGTGGAGGACGAGAAGCTGCGCAAGCGCGTGCTTGATATGTTCGACACCATGCTCGCGGACAATGTGCAGGCGCGCATCCTCGGCAGCGACGGCATGTATACCCGCCTGACGCCCGGCGACGAGACGCCCGTCAACTCGCAGGAGGCCTTCTATCAGATGGCTTACGATGAGGCCGCGGGCAGGAATAATAAAGCCTGAATACAGACGCGAAGCGAAGAAGGGAGTTTGAGGGACAATGTCCCTCAAGCAGGTCTGGGCGACAGCCCAGCGTAACCCCAATATCATAGAAATGCAGTCCCGGAACAGGCGTGCGCGCACGCCTATGATCGGGACGGGTTCAAGCGCACAAAGCCGCAATCCCCATAAACCCAAAGCCAACGACCGCCGCACAAGCAACGTGCAGCGGTCGTTTTTCCATACCACACAGCAAAAAGCGGGCCGGAATGCAATCCGAACCCGCTTTTTTGTTATATGTACATTGCGAAACCATCAGCCCAGCGACGCCATGAAATGCTCATACGTGTACGCCGCAGCTTCCTCGCCGGTGAGCTTTTTGACAAACGCCGCGCGCTCGCCCGCAGCGCCCGGGCCGGTGCAGCCGTATTCGGCATAGAGCATGGTTTCATGCGCGTGCGGCTTGTTCCAGTCGTGCCAGCCCTCGGGGCGGATGTGCGGTCCAAGCTCGCAGCCGATGAGTACGGTCTTGGCGAAATCGCGCCACGGACGGCCCAGATAGATGCACGCGTCGGGGATGTCCTCGCCGGTGAAACGGCAGTTCATGAACACATAGCCAAAGCGCTGACCCTCGGGCGTCGACGCGGCCGTGCAGAAGCCGCCGAAGGGCGGGGTGCGGTCCTCGCGGCCGTCGACGGTCACGATGTCGCAGTCCTCAAACCACGCCGCGGCACTGCCGAAGATGAAATCGACGTCGCCCTTGATGCGGCAGCGGCGGTAGGTGTGGCGCTGCGGCACGCGCGGGGCGTACTGCTTGGGGCCGATGAAGCCGTTTTTCTGCATCTCCTTGGGCGGGAGCGGCGCGGTGAAGAGCGTGTCCTGATGGCCAAGGAGCACGCAGTCCTCGACGAGCAGGTTGTCGCCGTCGGCGTAGAACGCGATGCACTGGCCCACGCGCTCGCGGGGCGCGGCATCGTTTTCGATGGTCAGGCGGCGCAGCGTGATGCCGGGCGCGTCCGTGCGCAGCGTGGCGGTGCGGAATGTGCCGCGGTTCATGCCGTCCTCGAGCTTTTCGGTGGCGGCGTCGCCCCAGACGATGCGGGTCGTCGCGGCGTCCTCGCCCTCGACGGTCGTGTTCGGGCGGTCGATGACGGCCTTTTCGCGGTAGACGCCGGGCGCGAGGCGGATGATCGCCGGGCAGTCGCCCTCCGGCAGCGCGGCGACGGCCTTCGCCAGCGTGTCGGCGGGCGTGCCGTGACCGGCGTAAAGGACAAAGGGTTCGTTCATAAATCCTCCGTGTTGGGAAAACGAGGTGGTGTAAGGAAAACGGGCCTTCCGGCGGGGAAGCCCGATGGGAGCGTTACGCGTTGGCGGTCTTGTACTGCTCAAGCGCGGTCGCCAGCTGATCCGGGCAGGACGTGCCGTTGCGGCACTGGATGCCCTTGAGACGGCTGATGGCCTCGTCCACGCTCATGCCCTTGACGAGCGCGGCGACGCCCTGCGTGTTGCCCGCGCAGCCGCCGATGAAACGGCAGGCCGTCACGACATTGTTCTCGACCTCAAACTCGATGGCGCGCGAGCAGGTGCCATGTGTCTTATACGTATTCACGATACATTCCTCCTGATTCATATGGAAGGGACAAACCGTCCCATTCGCGGTATCATTCGACAAAAAGCGCCCGATTCCTGCATGCCGGGGAAAATTGGCGTCGTGACGGCGGGGGCGCGCTGCTCATACGATAAAGGGAAAGGGGGCGCGCATCATGGCTTGGCGGCTGTTGGTCACGGGAGGCGGAGGGCTGCGGGAATTTGCGTGGCCGGGGCTTGAGCGCATCCGGCGGATCGAAGGCACGGGCACGGGGGCGATGTGCGCGTCGGATGGGCGGCTGTATCTGGCGGGCGAAAACGGCGTCATCGCGCGGATGGATGCGGGGACGCTGGCCGTGACGGGCAGCTTCGCGGGCGGGCCGGGCATGGCGCAGCTCGCCGCGAGCGGGAACCGGCTCTACGCGCTGTGCGCCGACGGAGACAGCCTGCTCATGCTCGATGGGGCGACGGGCGCGCCGGTGACGCTCAACCGCGTGGGCGCGAACCCGACGGCCATGCACATGGACGCAGCCGGACGGAGGATCGCCGTGGCCGGGGGCGAGTGCGGCATGACGGCGCTGGTCTGCGCGCGCACGCTCGACGTGACCGGCACGCTCGATATGCCCGGCATGGCGCAGGCGGCTGTCTGGCACGCGGGCGGCGTGGCGACGCTGTGCTTAAATGAAAACATGGACAGCACGCTCATCATAGACGGTGCGGGCGGCTCGCGGCGCATGATGACGCTTCGCGGGATGCCGGGGGCGCTGCTGCCGTGCGAGGGTGCGCTGCTGGCGGCGACGCAGGGCTGGCTGTACGCGGTCTCGCCGGACGGTGCGCGCGTGCTGCGGCGGACCACTGCGCCGGGGCGGGCAAGGCGGCTGATCTTCGCGGACGGACGGCTGCTGCTGCTGGACGGCATCGGCGAGGCACTGCACGTGCTGCGCGCGGGACGCTGGCGGCGTGTGGCGGGGGAGGCGCGCGATATGCTGCTGCTCGCGGATAATATGGAAGGAGCGGGGGAAGAATAGCGCCATTTGAAGCGGGCGGGTGGCGTGCATGACGAAAAGAAAAATCGCGCGGGCGAGGCGGATCTGCGGCGCGGCGCTGGCGGCGTCGATGGCCGCGACGTTTGGCATGCTCGCGGCGCAGGGGCGATGGACGGAAGCGCTGCCGCTGCACCTTTGCAGCGTGTCGGCCCTGCTGGCGGTGTATTTGAGCCGGCGCGACAGTCAAAGCGCGCTTGACTTTCTTTGGTATCTGGGCATGGCGGGCGCGGCGCTGGCGCTGATCTTCCCGGCCCCGGCGGTCTCACTGTGGCAGGCAGCGTTCAATGCGAGCTACGTCGTGACGCACGCGATGGCGATTGCCGTGCCGGTGCTCTCGATGATGGGCGGCATGCGGCCCACGCGCGGCGGGGCGTTTCATGTGCTCACGCAGCTGCACGCGCTGGCGGCGCTTTCGTTCGCGGCGAACGACGTGCTCGGCACGGACTTTCTCTTCCTCGCCGGGCCGCCCGCGGGGACGCCGCTCGTCGCCGTTTACGCCATGGGCAAGGCGGCGTATTACGCATTTTTGGAGGCGCTGCTGCTCGCCGTATGCGGCGCGATGACGTGTCTTGCGCGTGTCATATTCCGTCATAAAACGTGAAAGCAAGTGACCGGAGATGATTTGCAACTGTACAAAACGCAAAAAATGCTGTATAATGTCAACTGGATTCTTGTAAAATGCACGCATGTGACGGTGCATGCGCATATGGAGCACATTTGGCGGGGCTTATGCCCGGGGTGAAGATATGGACAAACAGATGAACAGATCGCTTTGGCGCGAAAACAACTGGAAGGTCGCGCTGGTGGGCATCGTGCTTTTCGTGGTGCTCGGCCCGGCGCTGGGCCTTTTCGCGTTCACGCCGCAGGTGATGACGCTTCTGCCGGTGGCGCTGCTGGCGCTGCTTGGATACGGCGGAGTGATCGGCACGGGCGTATGCAGCGCGGTGCTCATCGGCATGGGCTTTGCGCTCTTTGGCATATGGGGCGCGCTGTGCGTGGCGCTTCTGCTGCTGCCGACGGTCATCGCGGCGGCATATACGCTGGATCGCGAATATCCCTTCTGGGTCGGCGTGGCGGCGGGCTGCACGGCGATGTTCGTCTCCATGAGCGTGGCGATCATGATCCTCAGCGCGCTGGCGGGCAGCGATGTGGTGACGGCGCTCTCCTCGATGGTGCGCCAGATGCTCGAGGAGTCGGGTTCGCTGGGCGATATGCTGCTGTCGCTGATGATGCAGATGGGCCTGATCGGCGAGGCGGATGAGGCGATCAACGTGCTGGGCAGGCCGTTCTTCACGGCGAGCATGCGCGCGGAGCTGATCGGCGAGCTGGTGAACGTGCTGGACGCGATGCTGCGTCTGGAGCTGCCGATGCAGATGGCGACGGGCTCCGTGGCCGCGGGACTGCTGGGTCAGGCGGCGCTTCGCAAGGGCGTGCTCTCGCGTGGGGTGAAGGTCGATTATCCGCCGCTTCGCACGTGGCGCGTGCCGTCAGGCTGGGGCCGCGTGCTGGGCGGCACGCTGGCGGCGCTGTATCTGCTGGTGATGCTGCTGCCGGGGCGCGTGGACAGCATGTTCTACGTGTTCTCGGGCGTGTTCGATCAGGTGTTCGCGATACAGGGCGTGGCGTCCGTGTGCTACATGCTGCATAAGCGCGGCAAGGGGCGCGGATGGCAGATGCTGGTGTTCCTGCTGGGCTACTTCATGCTGCGCCCGGCGGCGGTGATGATCGGCGTGCTCGATCAGGCGATGGACATCGGCCACAGGCGCGCGGAGCTCGACGAGGACGAAAAGAAGATCAACCCGTTTGATCCGCGCGCGCAGCTGTGACGCGGGACGGGGAAAAGATACATATTATGAGGAGGAAACGAACATGAAAGTGATTCTGCTCAAGGACATAAAGGGCACCGGCAAGAAGGACCAGATCATCGAGGCGAGCGATGGCTACGCCCGCAATTTCCTGTTCCCTAAGGGGCTGGCGCGCGAGGCGACCGCCGCGAACCTCAACGCCATCAACAACGCCAAGTCCGCCGCCAAGCACCGCGAAGACGTCGAGCGCGCCAAGGCGCAGGAGACCGCCAAGAAGCTCGCGGGCAAGGCGATCAACGTCAGCGCGCGCGGCGCGGAGGGCGGCAGGCTCTACGGCTCCGTGACGGCGCAGGAGATCGCCGACGCGCTGGAAAAACAGTACGGCGTGAAGGTCGAGAAGCGGCGCATCGACGTGGCGAACATCCGCAATGCGGGCGACTACACCGCGACCGTGTGGCTCTTTGCGGGCATCACGTGCGAGATGACGGTGAAGGTCGAGGTCGCCAAGGCGTAATATCGCGGGGCTTCCGTAGCGCTTCACGGCGGACGGAAGCCGCGTTTTCATGAACAGAGGATCAAGGAGGGTCATGCATGGATGAGGCCGTAATGCGCGTGCCGCCCAACAACCCGGACGCCGAGCGAAGCGTGCTGGGCTGCATGATGCAGGACAGGGAGTCGCTGAGCCTTGCGCTGGAAATGCTGACGGCGGACGATTTTTATCAGCCCGCCAACCGCGAGGTCTTCGACGCCATGCATCAGCTCAACAACCAGGGCATGCCCGTGGACCTTGTGACGGTGGACGATGAGCTGACGCGGCGCGGCACGCTGGAGGGCGTGGGCGGCACGGCGTATCTCGTGGAGCTGTCCCAGTGCATGCCGACGACGGCGAACGCGCGCGCCTATGTGCAGATCGTCGACGAGAAGGCGACGCTGCGGCGCATGATCAAGGCGACGGGCGACATCTCCGCGTCGTGCTATGCCCAGACGGACGACGTGTCCGACATCATGGGCCAGGCGGAGAAGTCGATCTTCGACATCATCATGCGCAGGCACGAGGGCACCACGCTCACGCACATCGCGGACGTCCTGCCCGACACGTACATCCGCATCGAGGAGCTCACCAAGCTCAAGGGCGGCATCGACGGCGTGCCGACGGGCTTTGTCGACCTTGACAACCTGCTCACGGGCCTGCACGGCGGCGAGCTGGTCATCGTCGGCGCACGCCCGTCGATGGGCAAGACGAGCTTCGGCATGAACGTCATCGGTCACGCGGCCACGATGGCGGGCAAGACGACCGCCGTCTTCTCGCTGGAAATGCCGAAGGATCAGCTTGCGATGCGCCTGCTCTGCGCCGACGCGCGCGTGGACATGCAGGCCGTGCGCCACGGCTCGCTGCGCGATGACGACTGGGCGGCGCTGGCGACGGCGCTGGGTCCGCTGGCGGCGTCCAACATCTACATCGACGACACGAGCGGCATCACGCCCTCGCAGCTGCGCTCCCGCTGCCGCAGGCTCAAGATGGAGCGCGGGCTCGACCTCGTCATGGTCGATTACCTGCAGCTGATGAGCGCGGACGGGCGCGTGGAGAACAGGCAGAACGAGGTCAGCGAGATCTCGCGCAATCTCAAATCCATCGCCAAGGAGCTCAACGTCCCGCTGGTGGCGCTGGCGCAGCTCTCGCGTGCCGGCGCGCAGCGAAGCGACAAGCGGCCCATCCTCTCCGACCTGCGCGATTCCGGCGCTATCGAGCAGGACGCCGACGTCATCATGTTCCTGCACCGCGAGGAATACTACGACCCGAACACCGAGGACAAGAACATCGCCGAGGTCATCGTCGCCAAGCAGAGAAACGGCCCGCTTGGCACGGTGAAGCTGGCGTGGCTGGGCCAATACACGCGCTTTGCCAGCCTGCAGCAGGGCTATCAGGCGTGAGGTGAAGGATGCAGACGCTGGTTGTGGCCGAAAAGCCGTCGGTCGCGCGGGACATTGCGCGCGTGCTGGGGGCGAGGACGAAGGAAGACACATGCTACACGGGCGGGGGATACGCCGTCACATGGGCCATCGGCCATCTCGTGACGCTCAAGGAGCCGGACGAGATCGACGGGCGATACAGCAAGTGGCGCGCGGAGGACCTGCCGATCATCCCCGAAAAGATGGAGACGAAGGTCATCAGCAAGACGGCGGGCCAGTTCCGCGCGATCAAAAAGCTGATGAACAGCAAGGACACGGAGGGCATCATCTGCGCGACGGACTCCGGGCGCGAGGGCGAGCTGATCTTCCGCTACATATACGAACAGGCGGGATGCAAAAAGCCCGTGATGCGGCTGTGGATTTCGTCGATGACGGACGAGGCCATCCGCGCGGGCTTTGACAGCCTGAAGCCGTCCAGCGACTACGATGCGCTCTACGCCAGCGCAAGGTGCAGGGCGGACGCGGACTGGCTCATCGGCATGAACGCGACGCGGGCGTACACGATCCGCTACAACGTGCTGCTCTCCATCGGCCGCGTGCAGACGCCGACGCTGAGCATGCTGGTCAAGCGGCGCAGGGAAATCGACAGCTTCGTGCCGCAGACGTATTACACGCTGCGCGCGGACTTCGGCGATTACACCGGCGTATACATCGACGCGAAGGGCGACAAGAAGATCCCCGACGAGCAGACCGCAAACGCAATCGCCGCGCGCGTCAAGGGCCAACCGGCGCGCATCACGCAGGCGAGCCGGGAGAAGAAGGTCGAGCGGCCTCCGCTGCTCTACGACCTGACGACGCTTCAGCGCGAGGCGAACGCGCAGCTGAATTTCACGGCGAAAAAGACGCTGGAGACGGCGCAGAAGCTATACGAAAAGCACAAGCTGCTGACCTATCCGCGAACCGACAGCCGGTATCTCTCGCGCGATATGATCGGCAAGGTCAAAAAGACGCTCGGCGCATACGAGGGCGAATTGGAGGCCGTCGGACAGCAGGCGCTGGAGCATGGCGTGAGGATGACGCCGCGCGTGTTTGACGACGCGAAGCTCACCGACCACCACGCCATCATCCCCACCGGCAAGAGCGCCGGGAGCTTGAATCTGACCGCCGACGAGCGCGCGCTGTATGACATGGTGGCGCGGCGGCTGGCGGCTGTGTTTTACCCCAACCACGAATACGACGCCCTGCGCGTGGTGACAAAGGCCGGGGAGGACAGCTTCCTGTCCACCGGCAAGACCGTCACGCAGGAGGGATGGAAGGCCGTCTACGCGGGACAGGCCGCCGCGCGCAAGGCGAAAAAGAACAATGAGGACGAGCAGAATCTGCCGGAGCTGTCCGAGAGCGACGCACGCACATGCAAGGGCGCGAAGGTCAAATGCGAGCAGACGAAGCCGCCCAGGGAGCACGACGACGCGAGCATACTGCGCGAGATGGAGCACGCCGGGCGGCAGATCGAGGACGAGGAGCTGCGCGAGCAGATGAAGGATTGCGCGCTGGGCACGCCTGCCACGCGAGCGGCCATCATCGAGCGGCTGATCGAGGTCGGCTACGCCAAAAGGCGCGGCAAGAGCATCATCGCCACCGACAAGGGCGTGCGGCTGATTGAGGCCGTGCCGCCGGAGATCGCCTCGCCGGAGACGACGGGCCGGTGGGAGCGCGCGCTGTCCCAAATTGCGAAGGGGCAGGGCGGCGAGGAGCGCTTCCGCGAGGGCATCGCGCGGCTGGCGGCGTTTCTGGTCAGCAACGCGAAGAGCGCGCCGGACGTGCCGTTCGAGCCGGAGGACAGGCGCAAAAAGGGCAGGAAGCCCGCCAACGCGCCGCGTGAGCTGGGCATACCGTGCCCGGTCTGCGGCAAGGGAGAGATTGCGGAGAACAGCAAATCGTTCTACTGCACGAAATTCCGCGAGGGCTGTCAATTCACGATTTGGAAGAACTGTCTCGTCAGGGACGGCGGGCCGGAGCTGAGCGAAAAGCTGCTGCGGCTGTGCGTGGAGCGCGGCGACGTGCGCGGCTCGACGGGCGTGATCCACTACAACAAGGGCAAGATAGCATTTGAGCCGTTTATAGGCGGCATGTGATACGGAAAGGATGCGACACGGATGACGGAAATCAATTTCTACGGCGACGAGGATTGGACGCGCGCGAGGACGGACAGGAACGGCGAGGCGAAGAAGATGATGCTGTTCGCGCTGCCGTTTTTTGTGCTGGCCATTGCGGCGTTTATCATGCGCATGCAGATGCTGTGCATCGTCGCGGTGGTGCTGTGCGGCGCGGTGATGATCTTCTACTATGACCTGCGCGTCTCGCCGCTGGTGTGGTATGTCCGCTATCTGCGCGAGCTGCGCCAGGGTCTGACGCACCAGACGGCGGCCACGCTGGTCTCCATCGGCGAGGACGACGTGTTTCAGGAGCACGTCAACGTCCGCGAGGTGATCGTCAACGTCTTTGAGGACATGCACCCGGACGGCGAGCGCCGCTTCTGGCTGGACAGCTCAAAGAAGCTGCCAGAAGAATGGAAGGGCCGCGACGTGGCGGTCACGAGCCAGGGCGTCTACATCACCGGCATGCGCCTGATGGGCGTCGGGCAGTGAGCCGCGCGGGCATGCGCAGGGCGGCTTATGCGGCGGCGTTGCTGGCCGTCTTTGCGGGCATATGGCTGCTGACGGCGCACACGCCGCTGATGATGGACGACTACGATTACAGCTTCAACTGGGCGACGGGCGAGCCGCTGGCCGGGCTCTTTGACGTGATCGCGTCGCAGGCGGCGCACTATATGATCTGGGGCGGGCGCTGCGTCGTGCACGCGCTGGCGCAGCTGTTCCTGTACATCGGAAAGGGCGCATTCAACGTCGCCAACGCGGCGGTCTACGCGCTGATGATTGCGATGATGCTGACGCTCGCGGACGGGCGCGGCGGGGCGAAGACCGCAGGCGGCGTGCTGCTTTGCCATATGCTGCTCATGGCGCTGACGCCGTTTTTCGGCACGGTGTTTCTGTGGCTGGACGGCGCGTGCAATTACCTCTGGGGAACGGTGCTGGCGCTCATGCCGCTTATGATCCTGCAAAGCGCGCTCGGCGGCGGCTTTTTTGCCAAGGCGGGCAGGGGATGCGCGGCGCTGGGCGCGGCGATGTGCTTTATCGCGGGCTGGACGAACGAGAACACGGCATGCGGCGTATTCGCGGCAGTGCTGCTGCACATGATATATGAACGCATGCGCGGCGGGAAAATCGCGGCGCGGCGGGTCGTCTGTCTGATCGCGCAGGGGCTGGGCATCGCGGTGATGCTGCTGGCGCCGGGCAACTTCGCGCGGGCGGCGGGCGAGCAGACGCGCGGCTTTGCGATGGAGATGATCTACCGGCTCGCGGTCGTGACGTACTGCGGCTTGCGCTACTGCGGCATACCGATTGCGGGCGCAGCTGTGCTGATGCTCATGCTGAAAAGGAAGGGCGCGGCGATTGCGCTTGACAGGACGCTCACGCTGCTGGGCGCGGCGGTTTTGTCGGGATACGCGCTGATTGGCTCGCCGGTGATCTCGGACAGGTCGTTCACGGCGAGCGTCGTGCTGTGCATCGCGGCGGCGGCCGGGCTGCTCCATGACGTGCTGCGCGCGTATGATGTAAAGAAGAAGACGCGGGCGGCGGGCGCGGCGGCGGCGTTTGTGCTCTGCGCGGCTGCGGTGTGGTACGCGGCGGGGCAGGTCACGGCGCACGAGGCGGCATGGAACGCGCAGCTTGAGAAAATCGAGGCGGCGAAGGCGGCGGGCGAGAGCCGTGTGACGGTCGAATCGGTTTTGTCCGGCTCGCGCTTTGCGATGGACATCGCGCTCGGCGACGGTCCGGCGGACTGGCCCAACAGCACGCTTTCGCGGGCGATGGACATCGAAATCGCCGGGGAATGAGCGCGGGATAACGGCGGACTTCATGCAGAAAAATGACGGATTGGGGCGCGAACTTGCCCGTGCGGCTTGACAACGCGCCCCTCCTTCATTATAATAAACCGTATATTGCCGTGCTGTCGCTTATGACGCAGGGGTCGAGAGAATCCGTGCGGGTCGCGGCGGCGGACTGAAAGGAAGAGAACGGACTATGAAAAAGGGAATGGCATTGATCGCGCTGCTCGTCGCGGCGGCTTTGATGCTCTCCGGCTGCAACCTGATCGGATATGACGCGGAGCTGGATGCCGCGCAGGTCGTGGCCAAGGTCAACGACAGGGAAATCACCAAGGCGCAGTGGCTGGCCTATCGCGACTATCTGGTGGAGATGGATCAGCAGTATTATGTGCAGTACTTCGGTTACAGCATGCCGATGACCGACGAGGACATCGCGGCCTACGGCGAGCCGGCCCTGCAGCAGATGATCGAGGGCTACGTGCTCGAGGACAAGCTGGTGGAGCTGGGCTTTGAGCCTCTGAGCGAGGAGCTCAACGCCGAGGCCGAGGAAAACGCGGACAGCATGTACAACTTCTACAAGATGATGATGCGCTACCAGAACTACCCCGACGTCGAGACCGTCGAGGAGGAGGCTGAGCGTCTGGCTGCGGCGACGCCCGACGAGGCTTCCCCCGTCGAGGCCGTGGCGACCATGACCAACGAGGAGCTCGACGCCAAGCTCGTGGCCGACCTCGATGCGCTGGGCATGACCCGCGAGTACATGGTTGAGCAGGAGAAGGCCAGCAAGCAGGACGAGCTCATCCGCGAGTACGCGGCCAAGGACGTGACCGTCTCCGACGAGGAGGTCAAGGCCGAGTTCGACGCGCAGGCCGAGCAGCAGAAGGCGACCTACGACGCCAATCCGGCGAGCTACGCGACGGCTGTCAACAGCGGCGCGACGCCGTACTATACCCCGGCGGGCTATCGCGGCGTGAAGCACGTGCTCATCTCGCTCACCGACGAGGATCAGACGAAGATCGACGAGCTCCAGACGGCGCTGAACACGGCCAAGAACGCCGCCAACGACGCGCAGAGCCAGCTTGACGACCTCAACGCTGCGGATGTCTCCGAATACACCGAGGAGCAGGTGACCGAGCACAACGAGCAGGTCGCCGCGCTGACCGAGCAGGTTGAGACCCAGAACGCCGCCGCCGAGACCGCGCAGGCCGATCTGGACGCCGCGACCGAGGCCGCGTTTGCCGCCATCCTGCCCACCGCGCAGGAGGTCGTCGCCAAGGCCCAGGCCGGCGAGGACTTCGATGCGCTGATCGAGACCTACGGCGAGGACCCGGGCATGACCCAGGAGCCCAACAAGAGCCGCGGCTACCTCGTGTGCGACGGCCTGGCGATCTACGATCAGGCGTTCCAGGATGCCGCGATGGCGCTGGAAAGCGTGGGCGACGTGTCCGCCGAGCCGGTGAAGTCGAGCTTCGGCTACCACATCATGATGTACGCCACGGATGTGGAGAGCGGCGTTGTGGAGTTCACCGACGACATCAAGACCACGCTGCATGACAGCCTGCTGACCGAGGCGAAGGACGCTGCCTACGAGGCGGCCGTGACCCAGTGGGTCTCCGAGGCGGAGGTCAAGACCTTCCCCAAGGTGATGGAGTAATCCCGTAAACATGCATGCCCCCCGGATTTGCGTCCGGGGGTATTTTTTATGCGCACAGGCACGTGCGGCGGGGCGCGCGCATAGAATGGAGGCATGAAGGAGGGATGCGCATGGGCGGACGCGGCGCTCCGGGGAGGCACTTGGCGGGCGCGCTGCTGACAGCCGCCGGGGTGCTGATCGTGTTTTTGTGCCTGCCGATGCGTTTTTTCCTGGTGGCGCTGGGAATCCTGCTGGCGGCGGCGGGCCTGCTGCTGCTGAGATAGAGGAAGGGGGATGGACGCTTGAGCGTGAGGATGGTCTGCGTGAAGGCGCCGCGCTTTCTGCGCGGGCTTCTGCGCCTGTTCTGCGCCAAAGGGGCGTGAGCGGCGGGGCATGGACGCGGCCCCGTGCGTGCGGAAAATATTTTGATAACAAAAATTCAAAAAACCCTTGTCAAATCGCCTGTCTGGTGCTAAAATAGCAGTGTTATGACTGTTTACGCACCAGAAGGAGGTGTGATCATGGGAAAGATTTGTGAGGTCTGCCAGAAGGGCGCGATGAGCGGCCACAACGTCAGCCACTCCAACCGCAA
>CALVTQ010000116.1 GCA_944362695.1 uncultured Clostridia bacterium | reverse complement strand
CCCTGTCTCTACTGGAGTTTGCGGGATTTCTCTCCTTTTCGGACGGTCTGACTGGAGCCTACGGGATTTCACTTCTTTTCGGACGGTCTGACTGGAGCCTACGGGATTTCACTTCTTTTCGGACGGTCTGACCAGGAAAAAGCCCTTAGCATCAGCTAACGGCTTTCTCAGTGAAATGCGCTTCGCGCGTGAAATATTGGCCTTCGGCCAATGTGAAATACGCCTTCGGCGTGTGAAATATGGCTTCGCCATGTTTAAGTTTGTCGGCGATTGGATAACCGTAACTCGCTTACAAACTCCAAGCTTTCCGCGTATCCTAAAAAAGCTCTTGGCATTTCGCCAAGAGCTTTTTTAGTAGTATCAATCCCTTCGGGGTTGGTGAACGGTCATTGTAACCCGTCAAACAAACTCCAAACTTTCCGCGCAGCGGAAAATTTCACAACGTCCGCAGGACGTTATTTCACATTGCCCGCAAGGGCAATATTTCACATTGGCGCAAGCCAATAATTCACTGGCCGCAGGCCAATCCCCCGCCTCCCCATCCCCGAGCAGGTTCTGGGTTTGAATGCTTTTATTTGCTCAAGCGGATCATGTTCCAGCTCTTGTGGCCCAGCACGGTCTTGAGCGTGCCGTCCTCCACGCTGCTCGCGTCGCTGGCGACCGGCTTGATGCGCTCCGGGTTCTCCTCCGTGTTCACCGCGTAGAGATCCTCGTCCTGCATCTTGGCGTGCTCGACGACGTGATAGCCCGCGAACTGGCGCAGCGGAATCTCGAGCTCGATTTCCTCCTCGAGGCTCTTGTTGACCGCGAAGACGACCAGCTCGTCCTTCTCCTCGTTGTAGACCGTCACGCAATCGACGTACGGCACGTCGCCGAACTTCTTGTTGGCGTACGTCGGCGAGCTGACCTGCGTCTGCAGCACGACACCCTGGCCGTACTTGCCCGTCAGCCAGTACGGATAGTAGATCGTCTGACGCCACGCGCCCGTGTCGGAGGTCATGATCGGCGCAATGACATTGACCAGCTGCGCGAGGCACGCGACCTTCACGCGGTCGGCGTGGCGCAGCAGCGTGATCAGCAGGCTGCCCACCAGCAGCGCGTCCTGGAAGTCGTAGACGTCCTCGAGCTGATGCGGGGCCTGCGTCCAGCGCTCGAGCTTGCTGTCCGCCTCGTTGCTGTGATACCAGACGTTCCACTCGTCAAAGGAGATGTTGATCGTCTTCTTGCTGTGCTTCTTGGCCTTGACGTAGTCGCAGATGTTCGCCACATCGGTGATGAAGCGGTCCATGTCCATGTTGTTGGCCAGGAATGTCTGCGGGTCGCGGTCGTGGTCGCCGTAATACGTGTGCATCGAGATGTAATCCACGCTGTCATAGCAGTGCTCGAGCACCGTGCGCTCCCATTCGGCGAACGTGGGCATGCCGGAATTGCTGCTGCCGCAGACGACGAGCTCGATGCTCGGATCGATACCCTTGAGCACCTTGGCGGTCTCGTTGGCGAGCCTGCCGTATTCATCGGCGGTCTTGTGGCCGATCTGCCACGGGCCGTCCATCTCGTTGCCCAGGCACCAGAGCTTGACGCCGTGCGGCTTGGCGTAGCCGTGCTTCTTGCGCAGCTCGCTATAATGCGTGCCCTGATCGAGGTTGCAGTACTCCAGCAGCTCCATCGCCTCCGCGACGCCGCGCGTGCCGAGGTTGACGGCCATCATCACGTCGGTGTTCGCCTTCTTCGCCCAGTCGCTGAACTCGTTGAGGCCGACCTCATTGCTCTCCACGACGCACCACGCGAGGTCGATGCGCTTGGGCCTGTCCTCCTTCGGGCCGACGCCGTCCTCCCATTTGTAGCCTGAGACGAAGTTGCCGCCCGGATAGCGCACGATCGGCACGTTCAGCTCGCGCACGAGCTCGAGCGTGTCCTTGCGGAAGCCCTGCTCATCGGCGAGCGGATGGCCCGGCTGGTAGATGCCGCCGTACACCGCGCGGCCCAGATGCTCGATGAACGAGCCGTAGATTCTCCGGTCGATTTTGCTGACCTGAAAATCCTTGTCGATGATCACTTTTGCCTTCTGCATAAAACGTTTCCTCCAATCGGCTGCGGTTGAGCAGCCGTTATTGACGTGTTCTTTTTGGACATGTTGTCTATGCCATGATTGTATCATAACCGCCGCGAAAGTCAATCCCCAGCCTGCAAGCCCTGCGCAATCCTTTTTTTATAAAGAAAGACCCGAACCGCCGCCCGGCCATTCGGATCATGAGCTTTATAAATGCAGCGCGTAACGGATTTCCTTCAGCATCATGCGCGCCATCATGCCCCGTACGCCGCCCCGCCGCACGGCCCGCTCAAAGCCTTCCTTGGGGTAGCTCGCCTCAAACGCCGCACGCCCCTTCGGCGGCTTGTTCGGCGCGATGAGGTCGCCCTGCTTGCCGTTGGCCGCCTCCTCAAAGCGCCGCGCCTCCCAGAAAAGCGCCGGTTTGCACCTTTCTAAAAACGCCGCGCCCTTTGGTGTATTGGGCAGAACGAGCGATATCTTTCCGTCATACGGATTCTTCAGCGTCCTCCTGTCCAGCCCCCAGAAATCTCCGACAGTCAGGTCGCCCGCGCGCTCGGGTCGCTTGTATGGGCAGTCGTAGCAGTTTCCGCGATACGTCAGCCCGCCCATGAACGCCGCGAAGTACGCATCGCGCGCCCTGCCCCGGCTGTACACCACATCGCCGCCGTCATAGAGCGTCAGCTTCCAGTCGCGATCGCCCCGGAAGGCAAAGCGCGTCACATCCCACCCCGGCGCGGCGGTCTGCACGTGCTCGCGCAGATAACGGGCAGGCGGCGTGCCATGACAGATCAGGTCGACCGTCACAAGCCCGTCCTCGTGTCCGCGCAGATACCCGCGAAGGCCCGCAGCCTGACACGGCGTGCCGAAAAAGACAACCTCGCGCCCCTCGGAAAGCGCCGCTTTGACCCCTCTATACACAAGCCCGATCTCGCTCTGCACGTACTTCGACCCGCGCAGCCTATCCACATCCTCCGCGCGCTCAATGACGGCGTGACGCGCGCAGCCGTCCTCGACCGCGCAGCCAATCGCGATGCCGCCGCCCTTGATGACTTCTTTGGCGAACACAGCCGCCGCGCCGCCCGACGAACTGCGTGCCCTGTCCGCGCCGTCCCGGCTCCACACGGCATAGGCCGCCGGCGCACGGCTCAGCTTCGGCCTGTTCACCTCCGGGCATACCGCGCGGCACAGCCCGCAGCTGACGCACTTCCCCGCGTCAATATGCGGCACGGTGCGCCCCATCGCGTCTTCGCTTGCGGCAATCGCGTCCTTCGGGCATGCGTTCATGCAGGCAAAGCAGCCCATGCAGCGCGCCGCCTCGCAAATCTCCATCCGCATCACCCCGCCAGATTTTCCTTCAAATACTGCATCGTCCTCGCCCGCTCGCGCGCCCTGAACGCGTCGATGGCGTCGAAGTTGATCGGCCTGTCCATGATGGTATCGATCTCCTGCGGCGTGCGCGCGGCCCTGTCCATCAGGTTCAATTTTTGGAGCAGGTCCATCATCTTCTGTTCATTGGGCACATGGCCCGGCTTCACATCGCCGCTCCGCCTGCAAATCGCGACAAACGGTCTGTGACAGATCGCCGCGAAGATCACGCCGTGGAACGTCTCGGTCACGATGCACGACGCACCCTTGATATAGGAAAGAATCTGATCCGGCCCGCACTGCGTAAATTTGTCGCAGAAGGGCTGCCTGCCCGCCGCCGCAATCGTCGTCAGGCCGCGCCGCTTTGCCATATCGCGTATGGCCTCGCCCTCGGCGTGCGTAAACCGCCCGCCATAGCCGTAGACGAGCATGTATTTCCTTTCGTTCACCGGCGTCCACGCGCGCGTCTCCAAATCCCCCGCGAGCACGGGATCGACGTGCTCCTGCGGCTCGATGCCGCAAAGCGTCCGGATCGTCTCGCGGGAATGGGCGTCGCGCACGGAAATCGCGTCGAAGTTTTTCAAAAGCGCCGCCGCCTCGCCATCCTTTCCCCATGTGCGCAGGCCCTCGACCGTCGTGTAGCCAAACGACGCCGCGTAGCTGATGAGCCGCTTTGCCCGGCAATCGCCGCCGAGCAGCTCGCGCGCAAAGCCCACGCCGTCATACGGCTGCAGGCAGTTGAACACCTCGTCGCTGCCGACAACAAGCGCATCCGCGCCGCTCTGATAGGCGGGCTTGTCGCCCATGCCCAGCATGGGATAGCACGCGCGGAACGCCTCGCCCGCGTCCTCCCTGCCGCGAAGCATCGCCACATGCGCCATCCTCGCCGCCCGCGTCGATTCGAGGAAGCGGCCCGCGCAGCTCGTCCGATAGCGCAGCTCCGCCGCGAGCCTGTTCTTTTCGACGGCCACACGCCCAGGATGATAATCGACCATCGACACCGTATGACCGAGCGACCCGATCATATTTTTCAGCGACAGCGCCTGCAAAAACGAGCCGTAGTTGACCACCCGCTGCATGCTCATGATCTCAACGCGCATCGTCTTCCCCTTCCCACAAGCCGCGAATCGCGCGCATCCTGTCTTCAAATAACGCCTTGTGTGTGCAACGTCCCTCGCTATACGCCCTGCACTGTGCGCGAAGCCGGGCGTCCCCCAGCATCCTGTCCAACGCATCGGTTAGCGCATCCTCGTCGTTTTCGCAGAGGATGCCGCAGCCCGGATCGAACACCTCGCACACAGCCGGGCAAGCCGTCGTCACGACCGGCACACCCAGCACTTGCGCTTCGGCAATCGCAAGCCCATAGCTCTCCCACTGCGCGGACGACACGAGCACGTCCGCGTGCCTGATATACGGATACGGATTCTCCCGCGCGCCGAGCAAACGCACGTTTTCGAGGCCCAGCTCGCGTATCATGCCCTCCAGCATGGCGCGCTGAGGCCCCTTTCCGATCATGTACAGCGTAAAATCATGCTTCTTTTCAAGCCGCGCGCATGCGCGCAGCAGCATCGCGAAATTCTTCTGCTGCGCCAGCCTGCCTACCGATACGATATGCAGCCCGCCTCCGTCCATGTCGCCCGGCACGCCGCCTTCCGCCAGCGCGCGAATACGCTCCACGTCGATCGGGTTATAGCGCACAACCAGATTGCCGGGGTCGCCCACGGTTTCGCGCACGGCATCGGCAGCGGCCCGCGACACGCAGACGACGCCGTCGTATTCTTTCATGCAAGCCAACTCGTCGCCGTCATTCGGAAAGAAAAGCTTCGTCCAATGATCGTAATTATAATCGGTATGCACCCATGCAAAGCGCCTGCCCGCGTTCGCAGACGCGATGTCGCGCATGCACGCGCCTTCCTTCATCGCAATCGCCACGTCAAAGCGCTTTTTCAAAAACAGCTTAAACAGCGGCGCGTACAGCGCGTTCACCGCGTTCGCAAAGACCGTTTTGGGCATCGGTTCGCCGCCGTAGAGCCGCACGAGCTCGCGGCGCGCATAGCGCACCGTCTTAGGATAGCGCGCGTAGAACGCCCTGCGCGAGCACGCCTCGGCCGCGACCGTCACGCGATACCCTCGGCCCGCCAAATCGCAGGCCAAATCGCGCATCACGATCTCCACCCCGCCGCCATAAACCGCATTATTGCAGATCAGAATGTCCTTCATCTTTTCCTTACCATGAGACGGCGCAAGGCCGCCGCGATTTTGCCGCGCTCCTCGCGCGTGAGCACGATCATCACATTGAGCGCAAACGCGCAGACCGCCGTGATCCCCGCCCCCAGCGCCAGCATGCCCCACGACCGCCCGACCGGGACGACCCGCTCGACCGCAAAGCCGATTGCGCACGCCAGCGCCAGCGAGAGCACGTTTCTGACCACGGGCGGGAAAAACGTATGCCACGGCTGCCCGATGTGAATCGCCGCGAACGGCAGGTGATAGCCAAGCGCCACGATCAGCGAGCCGATCAGGCTGATGCCCACCACCGCGTAAAGCCCCCAATTTGTCACCTTCAGGCACAGGCACGTCACGATCAGGCTCGCCGCGCCGTAGACGATCATGACCTTCGAGCTCTGATGCACCTTGTCGGCGATGGTGAAGACCTGATACAGCGGCTGCATCGGGCCGGTGACGCACGAATTGATGATGATGAGCACGGACAGCGTGTTCAGCAGCGCGGCGGGCTGACCCGGCACCCAGAGCGCATAAAACTCGCGGCCCATCGTGATGAGCACGGCGACCGGCACCGTCGTGAACAGGCACATGAAGCGCATCGCGGTCATCACGGCGTCGCGGAATTCCGTCTTCGTGCCGCGCGCGTAGATCTGCATCATGTTCGGCCCGAACGCGCTCGCCGCCGCCGCATTGAGCGTGACGATCATGTTCGGCACGGTCTGCGCGACCGACAGAAGGCCCATCTGCGCCGCGCCGATCATCATGTTCGTGATCATCAGGTCAAGGCCGTTTGTGAAGATCTGGCTCAGGCGCGTCAGGCTGTTCCACTTGCCCGAATGGAGCACGCGCCGGATCGTCCCCTTGTCCACACTCGCGCGGTCAAACGCCAGATCGGGCGTCAGCTTCTTGTGATAGCGCCGGTTGATGACGATCAGATAGACCGTGGAGACCAGCTCGCCGATGACCATGAAGCTCATCTGCGGCGAAAACAGCGCGAACAGCGCGATGATCACCGCCACGCGAACCGTCTCCGAGCGCATGCCCGAGAGCGCCTGCAAATCAAGCCGGTTCGTCAGATAATAGCAATTTTCATATGTCGTGAACGCGAGATGCACGATGAAGCCCGTGAACACGAGCGCAAACGTCAGCCGCACCTGAAACAGCAGCCCCGGCGGCACGTCAAATATCCTGTCGATCAGCGCGACGCACACCGCCGCGGGCAGCACCATCACCGCCGCGAGCGCCATGTTCGCCACCGTCACCGAGGAATAAAACCGCCTCGCCGCCTCAAGCCGCCCGTTCTCGCGTTCCAGCATGATGAAGCGGCTGGACATGGAGTTGAGCGCAATGGAGATCAGCGAGGCATAATTTGCAAAATCGTTGGCCAGCTTGATAAAACCGTATGCCTCCGCGCCCAGACGCACGGTGATATACGGCGTGATGAAAAAGTTGATGAAGAGATTGAGCGCCATCGCCGCGCCGCCGAAGATCATGTTCGCGCCGATGTGTTTCGTGTTCATGCCCATAGGCGATCGTCGTTCACGGCAAGCCGTGCCCCCTGTGTTCGCGCCCCGGCGTCACGCCGCCTGCCGCTCGGCCAGCCACGCGCGCAGCCTCATGCGCATCACGCGCAGCTTGAAGGCCGGGCCGCCGCCGAAGCGCATGAGCACCGGATACCGCTTTTTGAATTCCCCGTAGAGCTTGACGCGCCGGGCCTGCACGCGCGCATCGCCGTGCTCCGCCCTGTCATAGCTCAGACGAATGATGTGCTCGAATTGATAGAAAAACGCGCGGACGGCATGCGCGCCGAGCCCCTTGTCAAGCGCGAGGTCGATCCAGTCGAGGAACGCCTCCGCCTCGTCAAGGCGCTGCGCCGTATAGCGCCGGTTGGTGATGCTGTCCGGGCGCTGGACGTAGTAATACAGCGCATCGTCGCAGCTGTCCACGCGATTGGCCGCGTAATACAGCCTGTGCATGATGAAAACGTCCTCGTGCAGCTTGCCCGCGGGATAGCGCAGCTTGTCAAACAGCGACGCGCGATAGAGCTTGTTCCACGCGACGAGCCAATAGACCCACGTCTTTTCAAGCGCCGTGCCGGAGAGCACCTCGCGCCCCGTGCGCGCCCGCCGGAACGCATGCGGCATGCTGTGGCGCAGCGCCTCCTCATGCCCTTCCTCGTCCACGCAGTTGTAGCGGCAGATCGTGATGTCCGCGTCGGATTGCTTTTGTGCGTTGTATAGCCTTTGTATCATCAGCGGCGACATGTAATCGTCGCCGTCGACAAACGTGTAAAAGACGCCTGTCGCCGCCGCGATGCCCGCGTTCCTCGCGTCCGCCAGCCCGCCGTTTTCCTTGTGAATCACCTTGACGCGCCTGTCCCGCACGGCGTATTCGTCGCAGATTGCGCCGCAGCCGTCCGTCGAGCCGTCGTCGACCAATATGATCTCCAGCTCGCGATACGTCTGTGCGAGAATGCTGTCAATGCATCGCCTCAGATATCGCTCGACATCGTATATGGCGACAATCACGCTGATCGTTTCGGCCATGTTTCCCTTTCGTTCTTCCCGGCCGCCCTCGGGCCAGCCGGTGAAATGTTCCGGCGCACATGCGGCTGCACATGCCGCCCTTTTCATGCTATGCGCCCCGCCGCCCCTTGGAACGCTCTCGATGCGCCGCGCGGCTTTTGTGTCCTTCCAGTCCGGCCCCATTGCCGGCGACATCTTCCCCATTCTGCCGCTATTTTAGCACAGCCGCAAACAAAGAGGAAGTCTTTGAGCGCGAATTTTTCACAATGTTTTCTGTTTTTATACCAAAAATATCCTTTTTACTTCAAAAACTTCGATTTACTCTGCGTAAATAATGATTCCCCGGCCTGGCTGGGGTTTTTCCCAGACGGGCAAAGCCCTCTGTTACTGGCCACGCGTCACGTCGCGTTGGTACGATCCGGCACTCGCATAAGCTTGCTACCCGTAAACGGGCTCTGTGCTTCAGAAGTTTTTTCCTTTCAGCTTTCTTTCTCATTCCTCTTTGCTTAACTGCTCACACGTTATTTCTCATACTTCTTAACCGCTTTCCCTTCGGCTTCTTTTGTATTCAATGACGTTTGCGCATTATTTCTTAGCATTCTTTATTTTTTCTTGTATCTCCGATTAGACCGTCCTTTCTATCTTTTCAGCTTTTTTATATTTACTTTTCCATTTTGTATGTGTTAAACTGTCTATGTCGTTCATCCGAATGACCTCCTTTTGTTGTTCATGATGCAGCTGCCAGACCGCATTTTCAGTATACAACAAAAGGAGTTTTTCTTTCTGCATCATCGCCAGAAGGCTTCTTTTGAACCACTCGCCTGGCGAGTGGTTTTCGGTATACAAAAAAACGACGGCCTAATATGACCGCCGCTTCCTTCTGCCGGTGATTGCGGACGCGATGCCCCGCAGCACCGCATATGTGCCAAGCAGCACCGACGCCAGCGCCACGCCCTGCAGCAGTCCG
>CALVTQ010000115.1 GCA_944362695.1 uncultured Clostridia bacterium | reverse complement strand
TCTGCTCGAAGGTCTCCTGATCCATGAAGTAGTAGAACTCGCCGTCGTTGTAGACGTACTGCATTTCCTTGGTCTCGATGGTCGCGCGCGGCTGCTTGTCGGTCGGGTTAAAGGAACGCTCGACGACAGCGCCGGTCATGACGTTCTTGAGCTTGGTGCGCACAAACGCAGCGCCCTTGCCCGGCTTCACGTGCTGGAAATCGACGATCGTCCAAACGCCGCCTTCCCACTCAATCGTCACGCCCTTACGGAAATCGCCCGCAGTAATCATGTGGAATCCCTCCATACAATTTTGATCTTTATTGATGCATGCCATACCCTCCGCAAGGGAGCGCAGCGTATCAGCAATGTGCATTCGTGTTTTCATTCTAACACGAGTTCACAAAAAGATCAAGCATTTTGTGCGCGTTTTCCGCCGTCAGCGGTCCTCCGGCGCTCATTTTCCCGTCTCGAACGCCTCTTTGAGCCGCTGCATGGCCTTCTTTTCGATGCGCGATACGTATGAGCGCGATATGCCCAGCATGTCGGCGACCTCCTGCTGCGCATGCGCCGTGCCGTCGTGCAGGCCGTAGCGCAGCTTGATGACGGTCTTCTCCCGCCCATCAAGGCACGTCTCCACCAGATTGCGTATGCCCGCCAGACTGACGCGCCGCTCGACCTCGCCGTGTACCTCGCCGCCGTCCGTGCCCAGCACGTCGATGAGCGTGATCTCGTTGCCCTCGCCGTCCACGCCGATGGGCTCCTGAAGCGATACCTCGCCCTTTCGCTTCTGGCTGGCGCGCAGGCACATGAGGATTTCGTTCTCGATGCACCGCGCGCAGTATGTGCTCAGCTGCGTCCCCGTGCCGGGCTTGAACGTGTTGACGCCCTTGATCAGGCCCACCGTGCCGATGGACACCAGGTCGTCCGCGTCGTAGCCCGGCACCGTGTATTTGCGCGCGATGTGCGCCGCCAGACGAAGGTTGTGCTCGATGAGCGTCTCGCGCGCCCGCGCGTCGCCCGATGCCATCTTCGCAATCGCGTCAGCCTCCTCCTCGCGCGTGAGCGGCTTGGGGAACGAGCTCCCCCGCGTCAGATACCCCAGCAGGAACAGCGCGTCGCGCAGGATGAACAGGACAAGCTGCTCGATCATCTCCATCACCTCATGCAAGGCTATGCCGCGCCCGCCCCGCCGATTCTGCGCGCGCCTGCATGCAAAAAGCGGCCCGCCCACGTGGGACGATGCCGCCTTTTCCTGATGTATTTTACCTGAGCGCGCTTTCGTAGAACGCGAGCAGCGCTTCCTCATATGCCTTGTAATCGACGAAGCGCGACAGCCCGTGGCCCGCGCCCTCGATGAGCAGCAGCTCCCCGCCGCATGCCGCCGCCACGTCCTCGCTGTGCCACGCGGGGACGATCTCGTCGCCCGTGCCGTGAATCAGCAGCACGGGGATGTCCGTCTCATGCGCGCAGGCCGCGATGTCGCCTTCGTCCATCGTCACACCGAACGCCGCGCGGTATCCCAGCTCCAGCAGCTTCATGTCCAGCTCGCCCGCGTCCGGCACGGCAGCCGTCAGCCGTGTCCGTGCCACCGTGCGAAGACACGCATACGCGCTGTCCACGGCAATCGCCCGCACGGCATCGTCCAGCCCTTCGCCCGACGCGATGAGCGCAGCCGCCGCGCCCGTGTCCTGTCCGAAGAGCACGATTTCCGCGTCCGGGTCGCGCGCGAGAATGTAACTCACCCACAGCCCGACGCGTTCCGCCTCTGCCGGGCCGAGCGAGTCCAGCCCGCCCTCCGGCGTCAGTTCCGGCATCAGCACGCGATAGCCGGACAGCGAGAGCATGCACGCCATGTCGAGCACCTTCTCCCGCCCGCCGAGCACCAGCGCCCACGCGGGATGCTCGCCGCCCTGCACGGCGGGATAGACGACGCCTGAAAGCGCGCCGTCCTTCGTCTCGAGAACGGCATCTTCGCCCGGCGCGATGGACTGCCAGCCGCGTATGCGCGTGCGCATCTGCTCGCTGACCATCTCGGCCCGAAGCGAAAAATAGGAGACATATTCCTCCTGTGCATCCGCCTGCGTCTCCTCGCCGAATGTCAGCTCCACCAGCGTCTTCGCCCGCAGCGCGCACCAGCCGCACAGCGCAGCCGCCAGCGCGATCACCGCCAGCAAGGCCGCCAGCGCCGCGCTCCCCGTCCGATATGTTTTCAAAACAAATGTCCGTCCTTCCCTCGTGGATTATGCCGATTATAGCACACCCCCGCGCCCTTGGGAAGCCTCGATCTCCGCGCAGCCGATATCCTCGCCCGCGGCAAACACGCGGATGGGCGTCTCCCCGGCGCACGCACGCAGTCTGGCGAGCACGTCCTCGTCCATATCGTCCATCTCCGTCAGTCCGCCGGGATGCCCCAGAATCACCCAATACCCCGCTGCGCCCTCGCATGGACGCACAGCCTCGCGCGCATACATCGTATCGAGCACATAGCCGTCGGCCACATTGCCGCTCGCATCATGCCCGATGATGCAGGTCAGCCTCGTGTATACGTGCGTCATCAGCGCGCATCCGATTTTCTCCGGTGTCATATGATTACCCTCTTTCTTTTGAAATTTGTAACCATATTGTACACGATGGCTCTCCCCGGGAAAACAAACTGACAGTTGTATTTTTATATATCTAATAGAATATAAAAACGGCCCCGGCATACCGCCGTGAGCCGCCTTTGTGCTTTTGTCCACCGCGCGTCAAGCTCTGCTCGTCATCCTGTCCGCATCGGTGATCCTGCGGATGACCCGGCAGGGATTGCCCGCCGCCAGGCTGTGCGCGGGAATGTTTCTGGTCACGACGCTCCCCGCGCCGATGACGCTGCCCTCTCCGATGGTCACGCCGCCGCAGACGACGACGTTGGATGCGATCCAGCAATCGTTTTCGATCGTGATCGGCTTGGCATACTCCAGATTGTAGCAGCTGCCGTCCTCGCGCCGCCTGACATTCCTTTCATCCGGCACGAGCGGATGCATCGGCGTTACCAGCGTGACGTTCGGTCCGATCATCACGTTATCCCCGATGTGCACAGGGCATACGTCAAGGCATGTGAAATGAAAATTGGCCGAGCAAAAGCGCCCAAAATACGTGTTGCAGCCGTAATCAAAATACACCGGCGCCTGCAAAAACGGCACATTCGGCGAATTGGGAAGCAGCTCGCGCAGGACAGCCGCTCTCTTTTCCGCCTCGTCCTCGTCGATCTGATTGTATCGTCTGGCCAGCTTGCGCGCCTTGAGGAGCAGCCCGCTCAGCTCCGCATCGGATGGGTCATACAGCATTCCGGCCAGCATTTTCTCTCTTTCCGTCATCGCCGTCATCCTCTCTGAGCGCACAATCACAGGCAGCAGAACAGCGGATAGAACATCATCCGCCCGCCGCCGCAGCACATGCAGCACAGCTCAAGCGCCATGAGCGTGCAGCAGATGTTCGACCCGCCGAACGTCTGGCGGCCGTACTGCTCGCCGCGCTGGCCATACCACGCGCCGCCGCTCTGCAATTGGGAAAGCAGCTGTTGATACAGGATGTTCCCCGGCTCCATGCTCACAGCCTGCCGGGCGTATTCCATCGCCTGCGCGTTGTTGTGCAGGCCCGACTGCGCCAGTGCATTGAGGTAATACCATCGCGCGTTGCGCTGCCCCGGCGGCACGCTGTTCAGGGCGTTGATGGCCTCGGCGTAGTGGCCCGTGTCGATGTAGTTTTTCGCCGCGCGCATCTCGATGTTGGTGTCCTGCTCGGCGTAGCCCGCATTGCCGTAGCCCTGCTGGCCGTATCCGCCGTACGCACCGCCCCAGAACGGCCCGAACGGATCGTCGTAGCCGCCGTAGCGCTGCTGGCTCTGCTGCTGCCCGCCGTTGTATCCGCTGCCCGGCCTCGCCGCGCCGCCGCCTTGACGCCCGTGCATGATCTCCTCGTAGGCCTGCTGCACTTCCATGAATTTCTTCTCGGCCTGCGCGGCGTCCGGCTTGCCGATGTTCGCGTCCGGGTGATATTTCTTGCAGAGCTGGCGATACGCCCGCTTCACCTCGTCGTCTGTCGCCGTCGGGGATACGCCCAACACCTGATACGGATCTGTCATTGCTCGTTTTTCGCCTTTCTTCGCATGGTCGCCTGTTCAAACCGCACCCAAATGCCGGAATACAGGATGTTGCGCATGATCTCCGCGTCGCTCAGCAGCGGCAGCCGCTCAAACGCGAGGGCCGCGCGGGCCATCATGTCGCTGAGCATCCGCTCGCAGTCCTGCACGAAGCTCTCCTGCGTGCTGCGCGCGATCAGCGGATTGTAATTCTTCTTTTTGATGTCGTGCTCGATATCCTCGTAGCAGTCGCACAGATAAATGAATTTGCCGGTGTAAAAGCCCAGCTCGCGCAGGTCGCGCGCGTAGACATCTTCGCGCATCACGTACAGCTCCGCGAGCATATCGCCCGTCAGGTTCGCCGCCGCGTCGAGGTTCGTCTCGCCGCGCTTCTCGATCTCGTGCAGCGCCGCGACATACTTTTCAACGGCTTCCTTCTGTCTGGGCCACGCCTCGCCGGCCTTTTGGGCGGCCTTTTTGAGCAGCTCGCTCGCCGCCAGACTGCCGGGCTTGCGCTCGTCGTCCCATCCGTCGCGCAGATCGTAATACGAGATCAGCGCGCTCAGGTCGGCACAGTAGTCAATCGCCTCATTGCCCAGCATCAGCCGCTTGTGCACGGGATGCAGCAGGCAGCGGCGCTTTTCCTCGCTCGTCTCGGGCTCATACAGCGACGTGAGCAGCAGCGCCAGAAACGTCATCTCAAAGCTCAGCGCCATTCTGCACGCCGAGCCGCAGCGCCTGCCGATGGCGCGGCACAGCCCGCAGTAATACCCGCGGTACCGGTCGAACTCGCGGATCTTCAGCTCGTCCTTGCGGACGGTCATCACGCCCAGCACAGCCGCGCCTCCTTCCCCACTGTGTACAGCCGAATTATAGCACATGCCCCGCCGCCCTGCCAACCCATCCGGGCTGAAATGTCGCTTAGGCCGGTCGATTCCATCAATCGCAGCTCACTTCCTGCGCAGGGGCAGCGTCACGAAATACACCGCCGCGCAGATCAGCACGACCGCCGCGCCCGCTGATGTATTCATATAATAGGAAAGAATCAGACCCGCCACGCCGCAGACCATCGCGATCAAAACCGACAGGCGCATGTAGCCCGCCGCGCTGCGCGCCACGTTGCGCGAGGCCGCCGCCGGCAGGATGAGCAGCGAGTTGATCAGCATCACGCCGACCCAGCGAATCGACATCATGACCGCCACGGCCACGAGCATGGTGAAGCAGTATTCCGTCGCCTTTGCGTGCACGCCGCGACTCTGCGCGAGCGGCGCGTTGACGCTCGTTTCAATCAGCGGATTGAACAGCAGCACCCACGCCGCCGCCGTCACGATCAGCGTGACGAGCAGCGCGAGCAAATCGCCCTGCGTCACCGACAGCACGTCGCCCACCAGCACGCTCGAATATTTGGCGAACGCGCCGCCGCGCGAGAGCACGACGAGGCCCAGCGCGATCGACGTGGACGAGAACACGCTGATGATCGTGTCCGCGCTCATCTTTGAATTGTGCTTGACAAACGTGATGAGCGCCGCCCACACGATGCCGAAGATCAACATCGACGCCATCTGGCTCTGCCAGCCGAGCACAACGCCGATGGCGATGCCGGTGAGCGCGCTGTGGCCCAGCGCATCGGAAAAGAACGCCATCTTGTTGTCGACCGCCATCGTGCCGAGCATGCCGAACAGCGGCGTGATCAGCAGCATCGCCAGCAAGGCGTTCTTCATGAACGTGTAGCCCAGCCATTCAAACGGAAGCAGCGCGTCCATCGCCGCGTAAACCGCATTCATGCGCGCCCTCCTCTCGCGTAAAACACCTGTTCAAACTCCGGCGAGTCGAACACGACCTCCGGCGAGCCCTGCTTGATGACGCGGCCCTGCATGAGCACCACGCGGTCGGCATAGCGCTGCACCACGTCAAGGTCGTGCGACACCAGCAGAATGGCCATGTGGTTCTTGCGCTTGAGCTCGTCCACCGTCTGATAAAACGTCTCAAGCCCGTTCTGGTCGACGCCCGAGACCGGCTCGTCGAGGATCAGCAGGTCCGGCTGCGGCGTCAGCGCCAGCGCCAGAAGCACGCGCTGCAGTTCGCCGCCGGAGAGCGCGCCCAGCGCCCGGTTTTCCAGCTTTTCGCAGTGCGTGCGGGTCAGCGCCTCCATGACCTTCGCGCGCGTCCTCTTTGACACGCCGAGGAACACGGGCCGCCTCGACAGCGCACCCGCCATGAAGTCCATGACCGTCACGGGCGAGGAGCGGTCAAACTCGAGCTGCTGGGGCACATAGCCCGTGCGCACAGCCGCCGCGGGCAGTCCGTCGCTCGTCAGATGGCGCACCGTGCCCTTGTATTCGACCTGACCCAAAAGGGCGCGAAGCAGCGTCGTCTTGCCCGCGCCGTTGGTGCCGATGAGCGCCGTGAGCTCGCCGCAGTGGATGTGCAGGCTCACGTCCTTGAGCAACGTCTGCCCGCCGAACGCCACGCTCAGCCCGTCCACCTCGATGCGGCAGAGCTTGCACGCCGCGTTCTGGCGGCAGACCTCATCGTCCGCGCCGTGACGATGGCCGGTGGGCGGGGTGATTTTCTGCGTCATTTTGCGTATGCCTCCGTCAGCACGCGGGCGTTCTCCCGCATGATGTTCTCATAGCTCTCCGGGGTGCCGTCGCCGGAGACGATCGGGTCGAGCGTGTAAATCGCCGCGCCCGTCTCACGCGCGATGGTCTCGGCGGACTTCGCGGGATACTGCGGCTCGATGAACAGCGCCGTGACGCCCTGCTCCTTGACCAAATCACAGGTCTGCGCGATATCGCGCGTGCTCGGCTCCTGCCCCGGCTCCTGCGCGATGACGCCCGCGACATTCAATCCGTAAGCGTTGGCAAAATACGTGAACGCCTCGTGGAACGTCACGATGCTCGTCCCCGCCAGCGGCGCGAGCTGCGCTTTGATTTCCTCATTGAGCGCGGTGAGCCTGGCGATGTAGCTCTCTGCATTGGCGCGGTAGGCGTCCGCGTTGTCCGGGTCGGCAGCGGCCAGTCCCTCGGCGATATTCTGCACCTGCGTCATCGCCAGCGTCGGGTCAAGCCACACGTGCGCGTTGAGCACCTCGCCCTCGTGGCCGTGCTCGTGGTCGTGTCCCTCGTCGGCGCAGAGCATGGTGATGCCCGCGCTCGCGTCGATCACCGGCAGATCATCGCGCAGAGACGCGACCTTGTCCATGAACTGCTCCATCCCGCCGCCGTTGATGACAAGCGCCGCCGCGCCCTCGATCTTGACCATGTCCTGCGTTTGCAGCTGGTAGTCGTGCAGGCAGCCCGCGCTCTGGTCGGCCATATTGACCACGCGCACGCCCGGCACGCCCGCCGCGACATTCTGCGTGAAGATGTACATGGGGTAAAACGACGTGACGATGACCTTTTCGCCGTCCGCCTGCGCCGCGCATCCCGCGCACGCGAGCAGCATAAGCGCCGCAAACAAAGCCGCCGCCGCGCGCATGATTTTTCTATGTAACATCACGATGATTCGCTCCTTTTCCGGTTTCCTTGCCGGGCTTGTTCAAATGGGTACAGTCCGGCAGATGTTCTTCTTTCGTCCTATCCCCCGCTTTTTCCTGCCCGATCCGCAAAAAAATCATTCTTCCTGATCTTTCCGCACTTTTTTCGCGCAATCGCTTGCCGCCGCACCCTTCGTCTGCTACAATGGATATATTTGATATATCTTGCCAAGGAGGTATGCTCATGTCCACCGCCAGCAATGCGCCGTGCATCGACACCGCCCTCGGGATTCAGCTCACCGGGCAGGACGAGGCGCTCTATTTCGAGTTCCTGCGCCGCTTTCCCTCGGACGACACGCTCTCCCGCCTCGCCGCCGCCATCAACGCGCGCGACGGACAGCAGGCCTTCCGCTATGCCCACATGCTCAAGGGCCTTTGCGCGCAGCTCGCCCTCACCGCACTGGAGGAAGCGAGCGCCGCGCTGTGCAATCTCCTTCGCGAGCGCCCCGACGACATGGACGCAGCCGCCCTCGCCTTCGCCGCCGTCAAGTACGCCCACAAACAAACGACAGACGCCATCGCCAAGCTGTGATGGCGCTTCTTTTTGCCCGGCGGATTTGTAATTTGCGCGCATCTGTGGTATGATAAATGTATCTATACCATCAAGGAGATTGCCATGAATAGCGCTGAACCTTTCGTCATCATCGACGGCAACAGCCTGATGCATCGTGCGTTCCACGCGCTGCCGCCGCTTTCCAACGAGGACGGCATCTACACCAACGCCGTCTTCGGCTTCCTGTCCATGCTGCTCAAGATCGTGAGCGACGAGCAGCCCGGCTATCTGGCCGTCGCCTTTGACATGCACGGCCCGACCTTCCGCCACAAGGACTACGCCGAATACAAGGCGGGCCGCAAGCCCACAGCGCCGGAGCTGATCCCGCAGTTCGACCTTGTGCGCGAGTGCCTGACCGCCATGAACGTGCGCCAGCTCACATGCCCCAGCTTCGAGGCGGACGACATCCTCGGCACGTTCGCGCGCCGCTGCGAGGAGGCCGGCATCCCCGCGCTGCTGGTCACCGGCGACCGCGACAGCATGCAGCTTGTCACCGACACGACGAGCGTGCTCTACACCAAGCGCGGCGTCAGCGACATCGTGCGCTATACGCCGGAAAAGGTCAAGGAGGACTTCGGCGTCATGCCCGCGCAGATTCCCGACCTCAAGGGCCTGATGGGCGACGCCAGCGACAACATCCCCGGCGTGCCGGGCATCGGCGAGAAGACCGCCGTCAAGCTCCTTGACGCATACGGCACCATCGAAAACGCCTTTGACCACGCCGAGACCGACCTCAAGGGCAAGCAGCGCGAGAAGATGATCGACGGCCGCCAGTCGGGGCTGATGAGCAAGCAGATCGCCACGATCACGCGCTTCGTGCCGCTTGACGACGTGTCGCTTGAGGACTGCCGCCTTCGCGATATGTCCGGCGCGCGCCCGATTTTCGAAAAGCTCAACCTCCGCTCGCTGCTCGCCCGGCTTGACCGCATGGGCGTCCCCGGCGGCGAGACCGCGCCCAAGGCGGACGTGGCCCATATCAATTGGAAGGAAGTCCGCACGCTCGATTCGCTCGACGGCGTCTCCGCGCTGCTTTCCGCCCTCCCCGATGACGCCCGCGTCGCGCTGATGATGGACGAGACCGCCGTCTCCCTCGCCGCCTCCGACGGCACGACCGCCGCGATTCCGTTTGCGCAAGGGCTGCTGGGCGACGGCCTCGACCCGCTGGATACGGCGAAGGCGCTTATCCCGCTGCTCACAGGCAGCCGCGCGCTCGTGCTGTTCAACGGCAAGCGCCTGATGACGCAGCTGGCTCAGTGGGATATCGCCGTGACCGCCGCCTTTGACGACGTGCAGATCATGGCCTATCTGCTCGCGCCGCAGTCCGGCAAATACGAGCAGCCCGAATCCGCCGCCGCGCTCTACGACCAATACCTGACCATGAGCGCCGAGCTCGAAGCGCAGGGCATGACCAGGCTCTACCGCGAGATCGAGCTGCCGCTTCTGCATACGCTCTACGCGATGGAGCGCGAGGGCTTTCTCGTCGACCGCGACGAGCTGGCCCGTTTGGGCGCGCAGTATAACGAGCAGATTGCGCAGCTCAAGGACGAGATCTTCGCGCTGTGCGGCGTCGCGCCCTTCAACCTCAACAGCACGCAGCAGCTGGGCGACGTGCTCTTTAACAAGCTCGGCCTGCCCGCGCGCAAGAAGACCCAGCGCGGCTATTCCACCGACGCCGACACGCTCGCCGAGCTCTCCGCGATGCACCCGGCCATCGACAAGATCCTCGCCTATCGTCAGGTCAGCAAGCTCAACAGCACGTACATCGACGGCCTGCTGCGCCTGACCGGGCGCGACGGGCGCATCCACACGTGGTTTGACCAGACCATCGCCGCCACGGGCCGCATCAGCTCCTCCGAGCCGAACCTTCAGAACATCCCCGTGCGCACGGAAATGGGCCGCGAGATCCGCCGCGCGTTCATCGCCAAGCCGGGCTGCGTGCTCGTGGACGCTGACTACTCGCAGATCGAGCTGCGCCTGCTCGCCCATCTCTCCGGCGACGAGGCCATGTGCGATGCCTTCTGCCGCGGGCAGGACATCCACGCCCGCACCGCCGCCGAGGTCTACGGCGTGCCGCTTGACGAGGTCACGCCGCAGATGCGCTCCAGCGCCAAGGCCGTCAATTTCGGCATCGTCGACGGCATCAGCGATTTCGGCCTCGCCAGCAACCTGCACATCAGCCGCAAAGAGGCCGCCGAGTTTATCGACCGCTACTTCGCGCGCTACCCCGCCGTGCGCCGCTTCATGGACGCGTGCGTGGCTCAGGGCAAGGCCGAGGGCTACTCCGTCACCATATATGGACGCCGCCGCCCGCTGCCGGAGCTTTCCTCCGCCAATTACAACCGCCGCCAGTTCGGCGAGCGCGCCGCGATGAACACGCCCGTGCAGGGCGCCGCCGCCGACATCATCAAGATCGCCATGAACGCCGTGCGCGAGGCGCTAGGCCGCGAGGGTCTGGCCGCCCGCCTCATCCTTCAGGTACACGACGAGCTGATCGTCGAGACGCCGTTTGAGGAAGAGGCGCGCGTCACAGCCCTCGTCAAGGACTGCATGGAGAAGGCCGCGACCCTGCGCGTGCCGCTCATCGCCGACGTCCACGCCGGACATTCGTGGTTCGATACGAAATGATGCAGGGTTTTGGCCCGCCCATTCGTCTTATATTCGGAAAACAGCGCATATCCTGCTTTGCATATTGGAGGCCACATGAAAATCGGATTGACCGGCTCCATCGCCTGCGGCAAATCGACCGTCGCCGCGATGTTGCGCAAGCTCGGCTGCCCCGTCGTCGATGCGGACGCCATCTCCCGCGCCGTCACAGCGCCGGGAGGACGCGCCCTGCCCGCGCTTCGGGAGGCCTTCGGCGACGCCATCTTTGACGGCGGCATCCTCAACCGCCCCGCGCTCTCGGCCATCGTCTTCGCCGACGACGCCCAGCGCGAGCGGCTCAACGGCCTGCTCCACCCGATGATCCTCGCACAGATTCGCGACGATCTCGACGACCTCGCCGCGTCGCATCCCATCGTGTTCGCCGACGTGCCGCTGCTCTATGAGTGCGGTATGGCGGATTGGTTTGACGCCGTCTGGGTCGCCAGCGTGCCGCGCGAAACGCAGATTGCGCGCATCATGCAGCGCGACGGCCTCACCCGCGAGCAGGCGATTGCCCGCATCGGGTCGCAGATGCCGCTTGACGAAAAAGAGCGCCTCGCCAACGCCGTCATCCGCACGGACTGCCCGCTCGAGGACACGTTCTCCCGCGTGCGCGCGCTGCTCACTGCGGCGGAAAGGAGCCTGCCATGAACGACACGCCGTCCCCCGCCCCGCAGCGCAGACGCCGCCGTCCAATCGACCCGGACGCCGTGCAGCCCTCCGAGCCCGTCGGCGAGCTGACCCGCGAGAATGCCCGTCCGCAGGCCGCGCCGCAGCGCACCCGTCCGAGCGCAGCGCCGCAGTTCGAGCGCGCGCGCAGCAGCGACCCGCGCGAGGAGATCGTCCGCCGCAGACGTCAAGGCGAGATGGCCCCGCGCCCGGTCAGCCGCAAAAAGACAAAGCGCACCCACGGCCCGCTCGCTTCGCTGCCCGCGCCGCTGCGCATCGCCATTTTCGCCGTGCTGATCATCGCGTTCTTTGTCTGCGCCGTGTTCATCACAAAGAGCTATCTCGCCGCGATGGAGGAGCGCCGACGCCTCGAGGCCGAAGCCGCCGAGCGCGCGCAGCACCCGCTCTACTACGCCGACATCATCGTCCCCTATGCGCAGGCGCAGGGCCTTGACCCCGCGCTCGTTTGCGCCGTCGTCCTCTGCGAGTCAAGCTTTGATCCGCACGCCGAAAGCCACCTGGGCGCGCGCGGCCTGATGCAGCTCATGCCCGACACGGCGCAGTGGGTCGCCGAGAAGCTGGACGAGGACGGCAGCTACACGATCGACAGCCTCTACGACCCGGAGACCAACATCCGCTACGGCACGTGGTATCTGGGCTACCTCTCCCGGCGCTTCGGCGGCGACGCGACGAAGATCGTCTGCGCCTATCACGCCGGGCAGGGCAATGTCGACAGCTGGCTCTCCAACCCCAAGTACAGCGCCGACGGCGTGACCCTCACCACCATCCCCACGCAGGACACAGCGACATACGCCGCCCGCGTGCTCCGCGCCCGCGACGTCTATCGCAAGCATTATTTCCCCGTCGCCACGCCGGAGCCCTCCGCCTCCCCCGCGCCCTGACCGCGCGTAAATCAAGCATATCCAAAGGAGCTTTCCATGTTCAAATCCCGCATCCGCCGCGCCGCCGCCCTGCTTTTGTGCATGGCCGTGGCGCTCTGCCCCGCGCTCGCCGGCGCCGAGGGCCTTGCGGCGCTCTCCTGCGCCATCGTCGCTACGAGCGACCTCGTGATCCGCCCGCTCGAGCTCAACCAGCGCGACGTCTGCTCCGTGGTCGATCTCGTCTACGAGGGCCTGTTCACGATGGACGACAACTACCAGCCCCAGCCCGAGCTCGTCTACGACTTCAGCTTCAGCAACGAGGGCAACGTCCTCTCCGTCACGCTGCGCGACGACGTGACCTTCCACAACGGCCAGCCGCTGACCTCCGCCGACGTCTGCGCCACGCTGGATTACATGTTCGCGCTCTCCGGCTTTGACAAGGACCTCAACTCCGAGGTCGCCCTCGAGGATCGCGGCCTGTATTATTCGACGTTCTACTCGATCAGGTCGTGGGAGGCCACGGGCGATTACACGATCACCTTCCGCCTGCGCCGCGCCAGCTATGGCTCGCTGTATTCGCTGACGTTCCCGATCCTGCCCGCCTCCGAGGTCGCCAACGACATGCCGTCGGGCACCGGCCCCTACAAGTACGACGGCTACGAGCCGGGCGGCTCCATCTGGCTCGCCGCCAATCCGCATTGGTGGCAGCGCAGCCCGTCCGTCAAGTACATCCGCGCCAACATCTACGAGGACTCCGAGCTCGCGCTCAATGCGTTTGATCTGCAGGAGGTCGATATCGCGATGTCCCGCTCGATCAACGCCTCGCGTTATTCCGGCTCGCTCACGACGTTCTCGCTCACCGCGCGCACCCGTCAGCTCGAGGCGCTGCTCATCAACCGCGCGCACAAGCTCTTTAAGAACGACGATTCCGGCGACAACCTCGTGCGCCGCGCCATCAGCTATGCCATCGACCGCAGCGAGCTGATCTCCTCCGCCTATCAGGGCATGGCGACCATCGCCTACACGCCCGTCCCCGCCGGCACGTGGATCTCCAACGAGTCGACCATCCACGACATCTACGACCCGCTGATGGCCGCGTCCCTTCTGGACACCGCCGGATGGAAGCTCGCCGACGACGGCAAGCGCTACAAGGACGGCGAGGCCATGCCCACCATCTACATCCTCGTCTATGACGAGCCCGGCTCCACCGCGCGCACGAACGCCGCCAACCGCATCAAGGACATGCTCACCGAGGTCGGCATGACGGTCTACGTCTCCACGCGCTCGCGCGATTTCGTCATCGGCAAGCTCAAGGCGGCGGACTACACGCTCGCCCTCGTCGGCTTCAATTTCGATGTGAACCCCGACCCCGGCTTCACGCTGACCTCCACCGGCGCGTGCAACTACACCCGCTACCGTACAGACGACATGAACGACCTGATCGGCCAGATGCGCTCGTCCTACACGCCCGAGAGCTACCAGAACGCCATGCGCCTCATTCAGGATCAGTTTGAGCAGGACATGCCCTATATCTGCCTCTACTGGCGCACGGGCGTGCTGCTCTCGCGTCAGGCGTTCACCAACGCGCGCGACATCCGCGAGCTCGAGCTGCTGCGCGGCATCGAGACCTTCGGCAGCAAATAAACCACAACAAATCAAGGAGGAATGACCATGAAACGCATCCTTCTGTCCCCTGCGCTTGCGGCAATCCTGCTCGTGCTGACCTTCGCCCCCTGCCTCGCCGGGGAGAGCGCTTCGCCCTCCGCCGCGCTTTACGAGCACGGTCTTGACATCGTCTCGCTGATGGTCGAGATGGCCCAGAGCGATGCGTATATCTCCGCCTTCTCCGGCAGCGGTACACTCCACGACATCGTCTCCGGCATCTGTGCGGACTTTGTAAACACCGATATCGCCGCACCCAAGGCCGTCTATGCGCTGACCATGGACAGCGACGCACTCCTTGAGATGGCCGGTCTCAGCGATGCGAGCGGCCTTTCGCCCGCGCTTGCGGATTATCTCGATCACCGCCTGCTCGCCGCCATTCCCTCTCAGCTCTCCGCAGCAAGCGGCGCCGAAACCCTCGCCGCCGTCACCATCTGTATGGCAAACAAGACATTCGTCTGCGAGGGCGCAAGCGACGTGATCTATTTCTATACGTATGAGGACGCCGTGCCCGCCGCCGTCACCTTCATCACCGGCGAGGATGACACCGTCACGGCCACAGGCATCTTCATCGTCAACGACAGCTTGTCCCTCGATTCTGCGGACGGGCTGGCGCAATTCCTTGAGCCGATGGACGTGAGCATCGAGCAGCTTGATCTGTAATCTCACATGTAAAACGCCCCTGCGTCCGTCACGGATACAGGGGCATTTTTCTATGTATCACAAGAAAAAGCCGAAGCAAACGCTCCGGCTCTTTATGTTTGATTGTCAGGACACCGACGGCCTGCGGTTGGCGGCGCTGTCGCTGTCTCGGCGGGTCTTGCCGCTGGGCAGCTTGCGCTTGGGCTCGCCGGGGACGAGCGTCGGGGCCTGGTTCTCGGTGATGGTCTGCTCGGTGACGACCACGCGCGCCACGTCCGTGCGGCTGGGCAGGTCGAACATCGTACCCATCAGCGCGTCCTCCATGATCGCGCGCAGGCCGCGTGCGCCGCTCTTGCGGGCGATGGCCTTGGCCGCGATGGCGGAAAGCGCCTTGTCCTCGAAATCGAGCTCGATGCCGTCCATCTCCATGAGCTTTTTGTACTGGCGAACAAGCGCGTTGCGCGGCTCGGTCAGGATGCGCACCAGCGCCTCCTCGTCGAGGTTATCCAGCGTCACGATGATCGGCAGACGGCCCACGAACTCGGGGATCAGGCCGAACTTGAGCAGGTCCTCCGGGCGGATGTCCGCCAGAACCTCGCCGACGTTGCGCTTCTCCTTGCTGCGAACCTCGCTGCCGAAGCCCATTCCGCCGCCGCCGCTGCGCTTCTCGATGATCTTGTCGATCCCGTCGAACGCACCGCCGCAGATGAACAGGATGTTCGTCGTGTCGATCTGGATGAACTCCTGATGCGGATGCTTGCGCCCGCCCTGCGGCGGAACGCTGGCGACCGTGCCCTCGATGATCTTGAGCAGCGCCTGCTGCACGCCCTCGCCGCTCACATCGCGCGTGATCGACGGGTTCTCGCTCTTGCGGGCGATCTTGTCGATCTCGTCGATGTAGATGATGCCGCGCTGCGCCGCCTGAATGTCGTAGTCCGCGTTCTGGATCAGGCGCAGCAGGATGTTCTCCACGTCCTCGCCGACGTAGCCCGCCTCGGTCAGGCTGGTCGCGTCCGCGATGGCAAACGGCACCTTGAGGATCTTGGCCAGCGACTGCGCAAGGAAGGTCTTGCCGCAGCCCGTCGGTCCGACCATCACGATGTTGCTCTTCTGCAGCTCGACATCGTCGCGCTTTCTGGGCGCGTTGATCCTCTTGTAATGGTTGTAGACAGAGACAGCCAGCGCGCGCTTGGCCTTCTCCTGACCCACGACGTATTCGTCGAGCACGGCCTTGATCTCGGCCGGCTTGGGCAGGGTGAACGGCTCCTGGCTGGGCGCTGCGCCCAGGTCGTCGGCGATGATCTCCTGACAGAGCGCCACGCACTCGTCGCAGATGTACACGCCGTTGCCCGCGATGATGCGGCGCACCTGATCCTGCGTCTTGTCGCAGAAGGAGCAGCGCGCCACGCGCGGCTGTCTGGTTTCGTCCTTGTCTCTTGGCATTTCGCACCTCTTACTGATATTATGGATGCGTCCTCCTTTATCGGGCGGACGCATCCGGGGAAACCTTTTTTACTTCTTGCGCGGCTGGTAGATCTCGTCGATGATGCCGTAGGCGAGCGCTTCCTCCGCCGTCATGAAGTAATCGCGCTCCACATCGCGCTCGATGCGCTCAAGCGGCTGGCCTGTCATCTCGCTCATCAGCTTGTTCATCTTCGTCTTGGTGCGCAGCAGCCACTGGGCGTGGAGCTGCACATCCGTCGCCTGGCCGCTCGCGCCGCCGCTGGGCTGATGGATCATGACCTCGCTGTTGGGCAGGGCCAGACGCATGCCCGGCTCGCCCGCCATCAGCAGGAACGCGCCCATCGACGCGGCCATACCAAGGCACACCGTGCGGACCTTCGGCTTGATGTAGCGCATCGTGTCAAAGATCGCCATGCCGTCGGTGACGCTGCCGCCGGGGCTGTTGATGTACATCGAGATCTCCGCATCCGGGTCCTCCATCTCAAGGAAGAGCAGCTGCGCCACGATGCTGTTGGCCAGCGCCTCGTTGACCTCGCCGCGCAGGAACACCACGCGGTCCTTGAGCAGGCGGCTGTATACGTCATACGAGCGCTCGCCGTAGGGCGTTTTCTCGATGACGCTCGGCTCGAAGTAATAGTTTTTCGTGTTCGGCATGGGAACGCCTCCTTTTCAGGCGTGGTCCTTCACGCCCGGAATCAGGCCTCAACCTGCGCGTTGTCGCACAGGAACTTGATGCAGTTGTCGCGGATCGCATCGGCCTTGAAGTACTCGCGGTCGGCCTCGCTGAAGGTCGCCTTGAGCTCCTCGAGGGTCTTGCCGGTCTGCGGGGCGAACTTGGCGATCTGCTCGTCAACCTGCTCCTCGGTGGCGTCGATGGCCTCGGCCTTCTCGATCGCCTCGAGCACCAGATGCGCCTTCACGCTGCGCTCGGCCTGCTCGCGGTAGCCCGCGCGGAAGGTCTTCTCGTCCTGGCCGGTGTACTTGATGAAGTCCGCCAGCTTCAGGCCGTTGCCCGCCAGACGATACTCGAAGTCGCGCATCATGCTGTCGATCTGGCGCTCGATCATCGCCTCCGGGATCTCCACGGTCGCATTCTCCACGACCTTGGTGATCACGGCGTTGGTGAAGTTGTTCTGCACGCGCTCGGCGGCGTCAGCCTCCAGTTTGGCGCGGATGCTCGCCTTGTATTCGTCCAGCGTGTCGTACTCGCTGATATCCTTGGCGAAATCGTCGTCAAGCTCGGGCAGCTGGGTCTCGGTGATGCTGTTGACCTTCACGTGGAAGACGACGGCCTTGCCCGCCAGCTCCTCGGCGTGGTACTGCTCCGGGAAGGTGACGTTGAGGTCCTTCTCCTCGCCCACGTTCATGCCGACCATCTGCTCCTCGAAGCCCGGAATGAAGCTGCCGGAGCCGATCTTGAGGGTCTGGCCCTGCGCGGTGCCGCCGGCGAAAGCCACGCCATCGAGCGTGCCCGCGTAGTCAAGGTTCACGGTATCGCCGTTCTGCACGGGACGGTCGTCCACCGGCACCTCGGCGCCCTGCTTGGCGCGCTCCTCCTCGAGCTTGGCGTCAACCTGCGCGTCGGTGACCTCGGCGCTCTCCTTCTTAGCGGAGACGCCCTTGTACTCGCCGAGCGTGACGTCCGGCTTGACGAAGACCTCGACGGTGAACTTGAGGTTCTTGCCGCTGCCAATCTCCTGGATGTCGATCTCCGGGCGGTCGACGACCTCGACCTTGTTCTCCTCCACGGCCGGGCCGTAGACCTCGTCGAACACCAGCTCGAACGCCTCGTCATAGAAGACGGCCTCGCCGTACATGTTCTCGATCAGCTTGCGCGGCGCGCGGCCCTTGCGGAAACCGGGGATGTTGACCTGGCCGCGGACTTTAAGGTAAGCCTTGTTCATCGCCTCGTCGAACTTCGCGGCGTCGATGTCAAAGCTCATTTTCACTTTATTGCTTGCAATCTTTTCAACGGTGGTGCTCATTCTTTTGCTCCTCCATGTATTGGTTGCGCACGGGAAATCCCAAAACGCTATTTTGCATTATATCACGTCATGGCCACAAATTCAATCCTCAATCGCCCCGTATTTTGCGAAAATCGCTGGATTTTTGGGCGTTTTACCGTCCCTGCCCCATCTTATGCGCGCCCCGCCGCATTCATGCGCCCGATTTTTGCGCGTTTTTGCATACCGTTCCCGATTCCCCGCCATTGACCGCGCGCTTTTTTGTCGCGCCCGCGCAGCCGTATCAAGCGTTCACCCGCACGCCCGTGCGTTTCTTTTTTTTATTCTTTCGCCTGCGCCTTTGCCGCCCCTCCCGCCAAATTCCACCAATCGTCCCGCATAACGCGCCCCATCCCCGCGCAGACTGAAACCATTCTCTTTTCGGAGGTGGCCATGCCGTGCGCCTGCTCGTCGTCCTTCATGCCCGTGTGTCAAGCGCCGGTGACGCGCGCGAGGCTGTCCGAGCCCTGCGCCATGCGGCGGGAATCGAACCCTCCGCAGACGCCGCCTATCTGCTCCTGTGCAGCCTTCCCGCAGCCGATGCCCCGCATTCGCCCGACGACGCGCCCATCGTTCGCGCGCTGCAATCCAGCGTGATGGCGATGGACAGCCGCCGCCCGGGGCGCTTCATGCTGCTCGTGCGCGGCCGCGTGTGGAGCGACGCCGCCCGCGCGTACCTCGGCGACGAACAGCCCTCGTCCCCCGCGCAGACCGTCGCCCGCATCCTCGCCGGGCAAAAGACCGCCGCGCCCTTTGACGCCGCCAGCGCCGCGCCCGCCTCGCTTGCGCACGCGTTCGACGCTGTCCTCGTGTACAGTGCGTCTCTCGCCTGCACGCCCGACACGTCCGCGCGCATGCTCCGCCGCATGGCTTCCCTCGGCGCAGACAGCATCCGCGCCCGCGTTATGCTCCCCGTCACGCGCCACGATTCGCCGCTGCGCCGCCTGCTCGCGCTCGGCTATACGCCCTCCGCCGTGGACGCCGCGCGCCGCTTCGCCGCACCCGCATGCCCCGACGCGCCCGTCCTCTATGCAGCCGAAGCCCTCGCCCGCCTCGCCGATGTTCCCCCGCAGAACTGGCCGACGCCAGCGCACACCGCAAACAACTGCCTCTTTCTATGGAAGCAGACGCCTGCGCTGCCCGCCCTGCTGCACGCCTACCGCATGGACTGCCTCACCCACGGCGGCGGCGCGGCGCTCCTGCCCGTCGTGCAGCTCGCCCTGCTCATTTTGGCGGCGGTGACCGGCTCGTTTTCCTTGGCCATGCTTACATTCCTCGCCCCGGAGCTGCCCGCGCTGCGCCATATCGCGCGCCTGCCCTGTGCGCTGATCCGCACAGCGCTGCTCCCCATCCACGCCGCGCTCGCCGGGGATGCGCTGCTTTCCCGCGCGTTCGCCCGCTCGCCGGGCCTTCGTCTGCAAGTGCCGCGCATGTTCTTCACGCCGGAGGGCTGTGCCGTCCTCGGCGGTCTGCTCGTCGCGCTGGGCATCGTCAGCGCCGGTGCGCTCGTGCCGCTGCTGTTTATCGGGCTGCTGTGGATGGCCGCGCCGCTGATCGTCCCCGCGCTCGATCTGCCCGCCGTTCAGCGCATCCCGCTCACGGATGCCGAGGCCGCCAAGCTCCGCGCCGCCGCCATCGCCGCATACGCCGCGAGGCCCGCCGACGCACCGCCCGCCGCGCGCATGCTCGATGCCGTCATCGGCTGCATGCTCGGCGTGCTCGAGCCGGACGAGGCCGCCCGCATCGTCCAAGCCCAGCTCGCGCGCCCGACGATATCCGCCGAAAGCAGCGCGCTTGATCAGGCGTGCCTCCTCTGCGCCGCACAGTTCTTCCGCGAGCGCATGGCCGACTGCGACGCTGCCCTTCGCGCCCTGCCCGGCGAGATCGACGCGCTGGCCGCCTCGCTCCCCCTGCCCGCCGGGGAAAGCCGCCTCGCCGTGTTCCTGCGCGCCTGCCGCACGGGAAGCGGCTCGACCGCCATTCGCACGCTGATCCGCACGAGCCAGCCCGACGCGCTCGACCTGCCCTTCCTCCCGCCGGAGTACCCGCGCAAACCCCATTCCGACTCGCGCCTTCTCCCGCTCACGCATCCGCATGCCTTCCTGCGCAGTCTGCCGCAAAGCACGGACGCGCCAGACGATGTGAGCTATCTCTGCCTCGTCTGCGCCGCGCTCGGCCATCCCTTGCACGCCCTGCTCCTGCGCTCGCCCGTGTGCGCGCCGTTTGCGCCGCTTCTGTTCCTTTCATATATATAACAAAAAGAAACGGGGCCGCCCGCTTTGGGCAGTCCCGTTTGCGTTATTTTTCAAACACCACAAGGCCCAGCTCCGTCGGGTGATCGTAAAAGAGCACCTCGCCGCCCTTCGCCCTGTGCGAAAGAATTTTGAGCACGATCAGGAAGTCCCCGCCGCCGCCGATGATCATCACGACCGCCGTCATCAGCAGCGTGAAATCCCCGGTCACGCACGCCGCGACCGTCAGCACAGGCCCGAGCACCAGCGTGGGCATCATGCTGCCCAGCAGGTACACGCCCTTGCCCAGCGGCTCGCTGCACGTGCAGTACGGCGTGAGCATCGACCAGATCACGCCGAAGTCGATCGACCGAAAGCCGCTCTTTGCAAAGCAGCCCCACGTCAGGCCGTGTATGCCCTCGTGGATCACCATACACGCAGCGATCAGCAGCAGGAAAACAAAGATGTTTAAGGATGCCAAAGCCACGCCCTTTGCCGTCAGCTGGTACGCCGCGACCGCGACGATCACAAACGGCAGCATCACGATCACCGCCAGCACGTTCGCCTTGGCGACATCGACCGTCAGCAGCGTCTTGGCGTAGCCGTCGCTCTCCATCTGCGCGCAGACCGCGTCAAAGCGTTCCTTGCGCCGCAGCTCCTTTTGTGTGAGCTTGCGCTCCTTTTGGGGCTTCTTTTCTTTCATGCTCCATCGCCTTCTTTCCGATCAGGACACGGTGAAGCCCGCCTCGCGCAGCGCCGTCATGATGCGACCGGCGTGCTCGCGGTCCTGCGTCTCCATCGTGATCTCGAGGATGGCGTCGCGAATGTCGAGATCGACGTCGGTTCTGTCGTGGTGTACGGCCATGACGTTCGCGCCGTTGCTGCCGATGATGCGGCTGACGATCTCCAGCTGGCCCGGACGATCCTTCATCAGGATGCGCAGCTTGTGCACGC
>CALVTQ010000114.1 GCA_944362695.1 uncultured Clostridia bacterium | reverse complement strand
GGCGCATCGGCTCCGGAGTGTTCTTTCCTCCCGCGGGGTTTCTTCGCGCGGCTCTCAGTCCATGGCCGCGCCTCCCTGATCGAAATCGCGGGGTACTCGTCTCCTTCTTGGCCGTTGTCTATGGCGATTTCTCGTCGCTATGGTGTGCATGATATCACAGGTTTATGCACGTGTCAAGAGAAAAATCTCATTTTTCTCAAATTTTACGCGCCGTATGATTCATTTTTGATTGTTATGCAAATCAATCCATCATTTACGCCGCCCGGTTTGACAGCGCCGCGCAAATGCGCTATACTTGGTCTATCAAGATTTTACGGAGGCCGCCATGGCATATTCCACCGAGCTCGCCGACCAGCTGCGCGAATGTCTCGCCCGCATGGGCATCAATTCCGGCTTCGAGGAGCGCGACGGCAACGGGCTGTTTACCATCAACATGAAGCTGCGCTGCAAGCTGCAAAGCGCGCGCATGCTCGTCATCGTGCGTCAGGACAACTTCTCCACGTTGACGACCATCCCGATTACCGCCGACGAAAACCACCGCCTCGCCGCCGCAGAATACCTCACCCGCGTCAATTTCAATCTGCGCAACGGAAATTTCGAGATGAACATGGCCGACGGCGAGATCCGCTACAAGACGTACGTCCACGCGGGCGAGCATCCGCTTTCCATGTCCGGCGCGCGTCTGGCGATCATGATGCCGTTTCTGATGCTCGACCGCTTCGGCGACGGGCTGCTCGAGGTCGTCTTCGGCTTCAAGACCCCGCGCGAGGCGTTTGAGACTGCGCAGCAGGCGCTTTCCTGACCATGCAAATCAACAAAAAATCCGCTTTCCACATCGCATGGAGAGCGGATTTTATTATGCCTTATTCACCCTTGAGGAAGCCGATCACCTGATTGACATACGGCTGCACGGTCGCGTTGTCCGAGCAGTAGATCTCGTGGCGCGCCGTGTCAAAGCGCACGAGCTTCGCGCCCGCAACCTGGCTGACGAACTGATTCTGCTCCGGCAGCTTGACGATCGTGTCCTGCCCCGCCTGACAGAGCATCAGCGGCGTCCTGATCTTCTTCGTGTTCTCGGGACTCAGCAGGAAGTCCGTCACGCCGACCGCCTCGCGCACCCAGCTGTACGTCGGCGAGCAGTTCTGCAGATTCGGGTCGGCCAAACGCTTCGCCTCGTAATACTCAAAGCGCGCGCGGCTCGTGGCGAACGACTTTTCAAACGTCTCGCTCGCCGGGTCAAACGGCTTAAACGAAATCGCCGTCTTTTTGTTCATCCCCAGCGCGCAGGCGATGCCCGTGATGGCCTTGGTCACCGGCTTGGGCAGGCCGCCCGTCACAGGCGCGATCATCGGCGCGGTCAGCACGGCGCGCGCAAACCAATCGGGATGGCGGATCAGCGTCATCGCGCCGATTGCGCCGCCCATCGAGTGCGCGTAGAGCGTGAGTGTCTTTCCCTTCGTGCGCGGGAGCACGATCTGCTCCATCATCGCGTCGACGTCGTTTAAGTAATCCTCAAACCTGTCCACGTGCGTCAGCCACGTCGGCTGCACCTGCCTAACGCTCTGGCCGTGGCCGCGGTGATCCGGCGCGAAGACGGAAAAGCCCTCGTTTATGTAATACCAGATCATCTCGCGGAACTTCTCCGCCGACTCGGTGTAGCCGTGGAAGACCACGACGGCGCGCTCTGCGTCCGCCTTTTCATAGCACTCCACGTGCAGCGAACCGCCGTTTTGAAGCGGCAGATACACGTCCTCGCGCATGGCGCTGAGCGCCGGTTCGACCGTCTCGCGCATGGCCTGCGCATAGCCGTTTTCGGAAAGAATCTCGATCATCGTATGCCCCTCTCAGGTTGGTTTGTGATGTCACACGCCGCAGATGGCTTTCAGGTCCGCAAAGCCGTTCATGGCGTAGGTCGCCTTGCCGCAGGCCGCCGCGTCGCCGATGCCCGCGCTGTCAAAGCCGCCCGCGACAGCCGCCTCGATGCCCGCCTGCGCGTCCTCCACGACGAGGCATTCCGCCGGGGACAGGCCGATGAACTCCGCCGCCTTGAGGAAGACCTCCGGGTCGGGCTTGCTGCGGGTGATGTTCGTGCCGTCGGATATCGCGTCAAAGAAATCGCCGAGGCCGATCTGCTTGAGGATGTACTTCGTGTTCTTGCTCGATGAGCCGATGGCCAGCTTCAGCCCCGCCGAGCGAAGCGCCAGCAGCGTGTTTTTCACCTCATCGGAAAGGTCTGCCTCCGTCATGCTGGACAGCAGGCCCTTGTAGATCTCGTTTTTCTCCTCGGCGACGGCGAGCTTCTCGTCCTCGCTAAGCACCCTGCCGCCGTTTTCCAAAATGATCTCCAGACTGTCCATGCGCGATACGCCGCGCAGACGGCTGTTCACCGTCTCGTCAAACGGGATGCCCAGCTTGTCGGCGACGGCCTTCCACGCCTGATAGTGGAATCGGTCGGTGGAGCAGATCACGCCATCGAGATCGAAAATCACACCGGTATACTTGCTCATATGCGTCTCTCCTTCTCGCGCTGTGCGCGTTATTCTGCGCATTTTTCTGAATTATACAATTCTATCCGCGTGCGCCTTTTTCCTCTTTGTTCCCATACACGGGTCAATATTTCTGCCCGCATAGATCAAAGCGGTATATGCGTTTGCGCGTCTCGCCGCTTTGGCGCATATCATTGCCTTCCGGAAGCTCGGCGATCTCCACGAGCCTCCCGCCCGCGTATTCGCACGTCCTCGCCGACGCGATGTTCTCCGGGCTGCACGTGATGTACAGGTGATCCATGCCGTGCCTTTTCGCCAGCTCAAAGAGCAGCAGGCACGCCTTGCCCGCGACGTGACGCCCCCTGTATTCGGGAAAGACGGTGTAGCCGATGCGCCCGCCGTAATACAGATTGTCGTTATACCCGATCCGCAGGTCGCATCTGCCCATGACCGCGCCGCCGCGCCCGCAGATGTGAAAGTGATACGCCGGAACCCAATTTTTCGCCGGGTCGCCCTCCACGGTCTTTTCAAGCCGCAGCTCGATTTCTTCATTCTTAAGAAACGTCGTGTCAAGGAACACGCGCGCCGCCTCTCCTCGATTTCTTTCATTCAGTATAGCATGTTTCGGGTGATTTTCAAACCCACTGCGCAAAAAAGAGCGGCCTCCCCGCCCGTCGGGAAAGACCGCCCTTTATTCCTTTATTTTGCGAATGTCACCGTCGCGCTCCCGCGTCCCAGCGCCTTTTCCAGCCCGTCGGGGTTCGTGACTTTGCCGATGCGCGTGTAGCTGTACGGCGTCCCAAAGCTCTTGTAGAACACCACGACGCAGCTGTCCTCAAAGAGCATGACGTCGCCCTTCTCGATGCGGCCCACACGCGAAGGCTTCGCGGGCAGCGGGCCCATCAGGTAGTGATACTTCTCGTTGCCGTTGAGCTCGCTCATGTCAAGCGCCATCGGCAGAAGGTTTTCAAACGCCTTCGCCGTCGCGTTGTCCGCGAGCTCGAGCGCGAACGTCTTTCCGTTTACCTCGATGCGCATCATTCAGCAGCCTCCGGCGCCTTGCTGATGTCGCTGCCGAAATACTTCTCGGAGATGCGGGTCAGCTCGCCCTCGGCGGCCAGCTCCTCAATCGCCGTGTTGATGGCGGCCAGCAGGCTCGCGCTGTCCTCGCCCTTGCGCAGCGGGATGGAGACCAGCGACGCCTCGTCCGTCAGCGCAACGATCTTGATGTTCGCATCCGGGTGTACGCGCAGGTAGTCATACACGGACACCTCGGCGTTGAGCGTGGCGTCCACGCGGCCGGTGATGACCTGCTCGATCGTCTGATCCAGCGTGTCCACGCCCACGGCCACCGCGCCGTAGCTCTCGGCGAGCGTCATGTACGTGCTGGCCAGCGAGTTCGCCGTGCGCTTGCCGTCCAGGTCCTCAAAGCTCGCGATCTCCTCGTTGTCGCCACGCACGACGAGCGCCGTGCGGATGTAGCCGTAGGGCACGGTGAAGTCGTACTTCTCGCCGCGCTCGGCGGTGACCTCCACGCCGTTGGCCACGATGTCATAGCGCTTGGCGTCCATGCCGGCGAACAGACCATCCCATTCGCTCTCGACAAACTCGGCCTCCACGCCCAGCTTTGCGGCGATGGCGCGCGCGACCTCTACGTCAAAGCCGACCAGCGCGTCGCTCTCGTCGTGATACGTCCACGGCGCCCACGCGCCCTCGGTCGCCACGATCATCTTGCCCGCGGCCTGAATGTCTGAAAGCTGATCCGCCAACGCAAAGCCCGGCATCAGCATCGCCAGCACGAGGGCCAGCGCAATCAGGGTCTTCTTCATGTTGTTGCCTCCTCGTATAATAAGTTTCAAAGTTAATATTTCGGGTACCAACAGGCTATGAGATGCCCGTGATACAATAGCTGTAGGACAGCAGGGTCGAGTTCTGATGCCTCCAGTTGAGCCGCAAGGCTG
>CALVTQ010000113.1 GCA_944362695.1 uncultured Clostridia bacterium | reverse complement strand
GCGACACCCTGCGTGTGATGGTGAAGGTCGTCGAGGGCGAGCGCGAGCGTCTTCAGGCGTTCGAGGGCATCTGCATCGCTAAGCGCAACGGCAGCATCCGTGAGACCTTCACCCTCCGCCGTGTTTCCTACGGCATCGGCGTGGAGCGTACTTTCCCGCTGCATTCCCCGCGTCTTGACAAGATTACCGTGATTCGCCGCGGCAAGGTTCGCCGTGCGAAGCTCTACTATCTGCGTAATCTGTCCGGCAAAGCCGCCAAGATTAAGGAGAAGTAATTGTGCTTTCACCGGCCGCCGGATTTCCGGCGGTCTTTTTGTTTATGATTTGATAGACGAGTGACCTCGTTTGACATAGACGGTGCCGCGGCATCGGCGGCAAACCCTTCCTATATATATGTAAGGAGAAAACGATGAATCTTGACAACTACGGCGGGCGGGACGAGAGCATGATCCTGCGCGCGCAGGAGAAGAAGATCAACTGGTATCCCGGCCACATGGCCAAGGCCAAGCGCCTGCTCGTGGAGCAGCTCTCGCGCGTGGACGTGGTCGTCGAGCTGTGCGACGCGCGCATCCCGCGGGCCAGCCGCAACCCGGATCTCGCGGAGCTGGTGAAGAACAAGCGCCGCCTGCTCGTGCTCAACAAGGCCGACCTCGCCGATGAGGGCGCGACGCGCGCGTGGCTGGCGCATTTCCGCAGCCAGGGCATCGACGCGATGAGCTTTGACAGCGCGAAGGGCCGGGCCAAGGACGTGCTCACCCGCATCGAGCGCGCGGCCAAGGACGAGGTCGAGCGCATGGCGGCGCGCGGCGTGCGCAAGACCGTACGCGTGATGGTCGTCGGCGTGCCCAACGTCGGCAAATCGACGTTCACCAACAAGATCAACGGCTCGTCCATCGCCAGAACCGGCGACCGCCCCGGCGTCACGCGCAGCAACCAGTGGGTGCGCATCACGCCGTATCTCGAATTGCTCGACACGCCCGGCCTGCTCTGGCCGAAGCTGGACAATCAGGACGACGCGCGGGCGCTGGCGTTCGTCGGCACGATCAACGATCAGATCATGGACAGCCAGATGCTCGCCATCCGCCTGCTCGAGCTGCTTATGAAGATCAAGCCCGATGCGGCGGCGGCGCGCTTTAAGATTAAGGACAGCACGCTCACCGGCGCGGCGCTTTTGGAGGCGGCGTGCAGAGGGCGCGGCTGGCTGATGCCCGGCGGCGTGGCGGACACGGACAGGGGCGCGGCGGTCGTGCTCGACGAGTTCCGCGCGGGACGGCTGGGGCGCATCACACTGCAATATGCGCCCAAGCAGGACAAGCCGCAAAAGCCTGCGGAGAGCGAAAATCCCCAAAATACAAAGGAAAATCGGGAAAACACGGACGGAGGACAGGGATGATGGCGGGACGCAAGGACTGGCACGCGCGGCTTGAGGAAATCGCGCAGACCGACCGCGAAATCTGGGCGAAGGGGCGCGCGTTCGCGGGCATCGACGAGGCTGGGCGCGGCCCCCTGTGCGGCCCGGTGGCGGCGGCGTGCGTGGTGATGCCCAAGGAGCCGCTGCTGCTGTACGTCGATGACAGCAAGAAGCTGACCGAAAAGCGGCGCGAGATGCTCTACGACCAGATCATGCAGACGGCCGTCTATGCCCGCGTGGTGCTCGCGCAGCCGGAGGAGATCGACCGCGTGAACATCTTAAATGCCACCAAGCGCGCGATGGCCGACGCCGCGAAGGACGCGCCCTGCGACCTGTTTCTGGTGGACGCGGTGAGCAAGCTCGACGTGCCGGGCGAGGTGCGCGGCATCGTGCACGGCGACGCGCTGTGCTACTCGATTGCGGCGGCGTCGATTCTGGCGAAGGTGACGCGTGACCGCATCATGCGCGAGCTGGACGCGCAGTACCCCGAATACGGCTTTGCGAAAAACAAGGGCTACGGCACGGCGGAGCACATCGCCGCGCTGAAGAAATACGGCCCCACGCCGGTACACAGGCGCTCGTTCATCGGGCATTTTGTGCCGGCGGACGCGCTGTGAACACGGTGGGAAGGGCGCGCGGCGCGCTCGGCGAGCTGCGGGCGGAGCAATACGTCAGCGAGCGGGGATGCGAAATCCTCGCGAGGAACTACACGATACCCGGCGCGGAGATCGACCTGATCGCCATGGACGGGAACGTCATCGCGTTCATCGAGGTCAAGCTGCGCACGACGGCGCGCACGGGCCTCGGGCGCGAGAGCGTGACCCCCGCCAAGCAAAAGCGCATCTGCCGCGCGGCGCTGCACTATCTGACGAAGAACGGCCTGATGAATCGGCAGGCCCGGTTTGATGTGATCGAGATTCAGGGCGAGCGCGTGACGTACATCGAGAACGCGTTTGCGTATCAGGGACCGGCGTTCTGACGGCCCCGGAACCGGAGGCTTTGCATGAACAAAAAGACGATTCGGATCGCGGCGTTGGCGTTGGTGCTGGTGATCGTGCTGGCGGCGGCGGGCTGGCTCGTGCTCGGAGGCGGGAAGGACGAGCCGATTGCGCAGGGCAACCTTCTGACCAACGGCGACTTTTCCGCCGTGACGGGCGGCATGCCCGACGGCTGGGTGACCGGCATGTGGGTGACCAGCCCCGGCGCGTCCTACCTCGAGGCGGCGAGCGCGCCCGACGGCACGAGCGCCGTGCTCGTGGAAAACGTCGCGCCCAACGACGCGCGATTTGAGCAGAGCGTGGCCGTGCGCGAGAACAGCACGTACCGCCTGACCGCGAAGGTCATGGCCGAGGGCTGCGACGAGAGCAAGATGGGCGCGAACGTCAGCTTCCTTGGCATATACGGCGCGAGCGAGGACGTACACGACACGCACGGCGAGTGGGAGACCGTGGAGCTTTATGCGCACACGGGCAAGGGTCAGCGCGAGGCGACGGTCTGCGTGCGCGTGGGCGGCTACGGCTCGGAGGCGTCGGGCAAGGCGTACTTCACCGACGTCGTGCTCGAGCAGGTGGAGAGCGCCCCGGTCGGCGCGTTCGTGCTCGACCTTTCCACGCCCGCGCCGCAGAAAGAGGAGAAGGCCGAGGGCGAGAAGGGCCAAAACGTGCTGGTCATCCCCGGCATGCTCGCGGTGTTCGCGGCGTATCTGGCTCTGGCGTTTGTGCTCGTGCGCATGCTCGGCCCGCTGGGCAATGTGCCGCGCGGGGCGATGCCCGCGATGCTGGTGCTCGCGTTTGCGCTTCGGCTTTTGATCGCGTTCACCGTCGAGGGCTACGGCGTGGACATGGGCTGCTTCTCCGCGTGGGCGGGGAAGATGGCGAGCGGCGGCCCGGCGAACTTCTATGAGGAAGGCTATTTCTGCGACTATCCGCCGGCGTACATGCTGGTGCTGTGGCTGACGGGCGCGGTCGCGAAGCTCTTTGGCATCACAGGCGGCATGGGCATACAGGTGCTCATCAAGCTCTCGCCGATCGCGTGCGATATCGCGCTGGCGGCGCTCGTCTACGCGCTGGTGGCGCGCATATCGTATCGGCGCGCAGGGCTGATGCTGTCGGCGCTGGTGGCGTTCAATCCGGCGTTCATCGTGACGGGCGCGGCATGGGGCCAGATCGACGCGGTGCTCGCCTTGCTGCTGGCCGTCATGCTGCTTGAGGCGAAGGCGGGCCGCTGGCACATCGCCATCCCCGTGTTCGCGCTGGCCGTGCTCGCCAAGCCGCAGGCCGGTCTGCTCGCGCCGCTGGGCGTGGCCGCGCTGGTCAAGGAAATCGTAAACAAAGAGACGCGCAAGGAAAGCGCCAAGCGCATCGGCATGGGCCTTGCCGCGGGCGTGGCGGTGACGGCGCTGATCGTCATCCCGTTCTCCGTCAAACAGGACGACCCGTTCTGGCTGGTCGGCAAATACATCGAGACGCTCTCGAGCTACGACTACGCGACGCTCTCCACGGGCAACCTCATGTTCCTGCTGGGCGGCAACTGGGTCAAGAACAGCGAGGCCGTGATCTTCGGCATCACATATGGGCAGCTGGGCATGGCGCTGATGGTGCTCTCGTTCGCGGCGGGCATCGCGCTGTATCTGACGGGCAAGGGCCGCTCGCGGCTGATGTTCAGCGCGGCGATGACGATGCAGCTGGTGTTCGTGCTGGGCAGCAAGATGCACGAGCGCTACATCCTGCCCGCGCTGATCCTGCTGCTGCTGGCATACCTTGAGACGGCGGACGAGCGCATGATGGGCGCGTTTGCGCTCGCGAGCTCGGCGTCGGCGGTCAACATCGCGGTCGTGCTGGCGTTTGATTACCTGATCGCGCCGAACCTGTGGCTGGGCTATGTGCTTTCCGTCGCGCAGATCATTGCGGCGGGGCTCACGGTCTGGGCGGCTGTGTGCGCTGCGCTCGGACGCGCGCCGATGCGTCTGCGCGTGCCGGAAAAGAAGAAGGCCGACGGCGCGGGCGAGGGCGGCGAGAGCGATGCGGATCGCTATGGCGAGCTGCTTGGCAGGCCGCTGGATCATCACATGCACATGACGCGCCGCGACTGGGCGCTGATGCTGGGCATCACGGCGGTCTACGCGGTCGTGGGCTTCTGGCACCTCGGCGCGACGAAGGCCCCGCAGACGGGCTACGCCTCCACGCAGGCGGGCGAATACGCCGTCTTCGACCTCGGCGAGCACCGCGAGAATTTCCACATCTACTACTACGGCGGCATCAGCGACACGACGTTCTCCTTCGCCACGAGCGAGGACGGCGAGAGCTACACCGGCGAGAATCTGGCGTACTTTGGCAGGGGCGAGTGCTTCAAGTGGCTGGCGCTGCGCGACACGTTCACCAACAGCAGCGGCGAATTGCAGGCGTCGGGCGGCATGCTGAACATGAGCGGGCGCTATCTGCGCGTGACGTTTGAAAACGCGGGCGCGTCGCTGTGGGAGATCGCGGCTGTCGATGAAAACGGCGAGCCGTACCCGATCACGCTCGTCGCGTCGGGCGGGGCGCGCGAGGGCCGCGAGGACGACCCGGCCAAGCTCATCGACGAGCAGGACGCGGTGCCGGACGTGCCTTCCTATTACAACAGCATGTACTTCGACGAGATCTACCACGCGCGCACGGGTTACGAGCACGCGCATGCGCTGAGCACATACGAGTGGACGCATCCGCCGCTGGGCAAGGTGCTGATGAGCTGGTGCATCAGGCTCATGGGCATGACGCCGTTTGCGTGGCGGTTTGCGGGCACGCTGGCGGGCGTTCTGATGCTGCCGGCGATATACATCCTGGCGATGCAGCTGTTTAAGCGCACGAAGTTTGCGGTGTTCGCCACGCTGCTGCTCGCGCTGGACTGCATGCACTTCACGCAGACGCGCATCGCGACGATCGACTCGTTCCCGGTGCTGTTCATGATGGTGATGTTCCTGTTCATGGCGCGCTGGATGCAGATGAATTTCCTGACGCAGCGCCTGCGCGACACGCTGGTGCCGCTGGCGCTGTCGGGCCTGTTCATGGGGTTGGCGATTGCGAGCAAGTGGATCGGCTGCTATGGCGCGGTGGGCCTTGCGCTGCTGTTCTTCGCGCGGTTCATCACGCTGTGCGTGCAGGCGGCCTATGCCAACAGGCACGCGCGAGAGAGCGACACGTGCGCGCACGCGGCGGCGGTCTTTCCCAAGCATGCGGTGCTGACGCTTTTGTGGTGCGTGGTGTTCTTCGTGATCGTGCCGGTGGTGATCTACGGCCTGAGCCACATCCCGTATCTTCGCTACTTCGGCCCTGTGAAGCTGAACCTCGAGTCGCTGCGGCGGATCATCGACCTGCAGATCTCGATGTGGAATTACCACACGGACCTCAACGCGACGCACTCGTTCGCCTCGATGTGGTACGAGTGGCCGGTGATCGCCAAGCCGATGTGGTATTACAACGCCGATTACAAGGGCGCGGGCATGGCCAGCAGCATCCTCTCGTTCGGCAACCCGGCGGTCTGGTGGACGGGCCTTGTCGCGATCATATTCGTGCTGGCGTACAGCGCATACCGCAACGCCGCGCCGTCGCTGGGGCTGTGCGCGCGCAGGCGCGACGAGCTTGACCGGGCGATGCCGGTGATCGCGATGGGCTTCCTGTCGGCGTATCTGCCGTGGGTGCTGGTGGCGAGGCTGACGTTCATCTATCACTACTTCGCGAGCGTGCCGTTCATCATCCTGGCGACGGCGCAGGCGGCCAGATACATGGAGCGCAGCAGGCCCAGGCTCACCAATGCGCTGATGGTCATCCTCGTGGTGATCGCGCTGGTGCTGTTCATCGGGTTCTATCCGCTGGCGTCGGGCATGGAGGTGCCGCGCGCGTGGTGCGACATGATGAACTGGTTTGATAACTGGATGTACTATTGACCGGCGCAGGACGCCGTATCATAAAAAACGAAAGGCAGGCAATGCACATGATCATCTGCGATACGCACTGCGACACGCTGTACATGCGTGCGCTTCAGCCCGATCACACCCCCTGCGTGACGATGGACGCCATGAAGCGCGGCGGCGTCAGCCTCCAGACCTGCACGCTGTTCGCGGGCGGGCAGGGCGTGCACGGCCACCCGTATGAAAAGGCGATGGCGGAATACACGGCGTTCGAGAAGCTGCGCGAGCGCGAGGGCTGGGAGGCCGTGAATTCGCCGCTGGAGGCCGAGAAGGGCAAGGTCAAGATCCTGCTGAGCATCGAGGGCGGCGAGATCTTTCAGGGCAAGGTTGAGCGCGTGCATGAGTTCTATGAGCGCGGTATCCGCATGGCGGCGCTGACATGGAACAACGAAAACGAGATCGCATACCCGGCCAAGGGCGGCAGCAAAGAGGGCATCAAGCCGCTGGGCTGGGAGATCCTGCGCGAGATGGCGGCGCTGAAGATGGCGGCGGACACGAGCCACTTAAACGAGGCGGGCTTCTGGGACCTGATCGACAAACACAGCCAGCCGCCGATGGCGTCCCACTCCTGCGCGAAGAAGCTCTGCGACCACTTCCGCAACCTGACCGACGAGCAGATCCGCGCGATGGCGGGGCGCGGCGGCTGGATCGGCGTCAACTTCTATCCGGCCTTCCTGACCGGCAGCACGCATGCGACCGTCCGCGACATCGCCGACCACATCGACCACATCTGCCAGCTCGGCGGCGAGAAGCACGTGGGCTTCGGCAGCGACTTTGACGGCATCGAGTGCGCGCCGGTTGATTGCCAGAGCCCGGCGGACGTACCCGCTATCCTTGACGAGCTGCGGCGCAGGGGCTACGGCGAGGACGCGATTTCGGACATCGCCGGAGGGAATTTCCTCAGCTACTACCGCCGTCTTGGGTGGTAAGCATTCGCCAAAACAAATAAGAACGCCCGGGGCTTTTGACGGCCTCGGGCGTTTTTTGCACATTATTCCTCGGCGGCGCGCTTGTCCTCCTCGGCGATGGCGCGGGCGGCGGCGTAGATCGTGCGGCAGCCCTGCTTGGAGCAGCCGGCGGCGAGCTTGCCCACGGCCTTGCCCAGCGCGGTCGCGCTCTCCGGCACGTTGGCGTCCAGATCGTCGCCCTCGATGGCGCCGACCAGCAGGGACGAGGGCTTCACCTCCAGCACGTGCGCAATCTGCGCGATCTGCTCGAGGGATGCGGGACGGTCGCCGCGCTCGAGACGGCCAAAGTGAAGCAGAGAAATGCGCAGGCGCTCGGCGGTCTGCTCCTGCGTCAGATTCGCGTTGGTGCGGGCCTGGCGGATGTTGCGGCCGATGGCCTTGTAAGAGACGTACATGGTGATTCCTCCCTCGAAAAGTTCATACCCACATGATATCCTGAACGGACAGAAAAATACACATCAAAGAAAGAAATTTAGATCGTTTTGGGATGTATTTTGACGAAAACTTTGCGGCGGCAGCGCGCGCGGGTTGTGGCTTGTGGTGAATCATCAAATGTGGTATAATAAACTGATTCTTTAGATGAAGTTGGGAGAGGGATCATGCAGCTGCCATTCATTTCGATCATTTTGCCCGTGCGCAACGAGGAAAAATACATCACGGCCTGTGTGCAGTCCATCTTCTCGCAGGATTACCCGGCGGAGAAGATGGAGGTCATCTTCGTGGACGGCTGCTCGCAGGACAGGACCGTGGAGATGCTGCGCGCCATGCGTGAGGAGCACCCGCAGATCGTCGTCCTCGACAATCCCAACCGCACCGTGCCCTACGCCATGAACATCGGCATCAGGGCGAGCCGCGGCGAGGTCATCGTTCGCCTTGACGCGCATGCCGAGTACCCGTCGGACTACGTGCGCCTGTCGGTGCAGACGCTGCTTTCCGTCGACTGCGACAACGCGGGCGGCGTGGCCGTCACGCGCGGGCGCGGCTTCATGGGCGACGCGATTGCGCAGATGCTCAGCACGCCGCTGGGCGTGGGCAACTCGACCTTCCGGCTGACCGATCAGGACGGATACGTCGACACCGTGCCGTTCGGGTGCTTCCGGCGCGAGCTGTTTGACAAAATCGGCTACTACGACGAGCGCATGACCCGCAACCAGGACAACGAATTCAACCACCGCATCCGCAAAAACGGCGGCAAGATCTACTTAAACCACAACATCCGCGTGATCTACTACTGCCGCGACACCATGCGCGGCATCCTCAAGATGGGCTTCCAAAACGGCAAATGGAACGTGGTCACGATGACGCTCGTGCCGGGCTCGATGGGCGTGCGGCATTTCGTGCCGCTGGCGTTCGTGCTCTCGACGATCCTGCTCGTGCTGCTGACGCTGATCACGCGCAGCTGGCTGTTCGGCGGACTGCTGGCGCTTGAATGGGGCGCGTATCTGCTGCTGGATGCGTTCTATTCCTACACCATCGCCAAGGAAAAGGGCATGAAATATCTGCCGGTCGAGCTGATCCTCTATCCGGCGTTCCACTTCGCCTACGGCTTCGGGTCGCTGGCGGGCATATGCGCGCTGCCCCGGTTCATCCGCGAGGAGAAGGAGAAGAAGGCCAAGGGAGGCGCGGGCGCGTGAAGCTGCTGCACATCTGCTGCAACCTCGCGGGATCGACGGTGTTCCCGCAGCTCTTTGAGGCGCTGGACGCGGCGGGCCTCGAGCAGGAGGTCTTCGTGCCGGAGAAGCGCGCGGGCGATGTCGGCAAAAACATGCCCAAGGGCGTCAGGACGCACGTCGAGCTGACGGTGAAGAGAAGCGACGCGCTGCTGTTCTTCATGAAGGCGAGGCGCAGCGTGCCCGTGATCCGCGAGAAGGTCGATATGAAGACGGTCGACGTCATCCACGCGCACACGCTGTTCACCGACGGCTCGATCGCCGAGAAGCTCAGCCGCGAGACGGGCGTGCCGTACTGCATCACGCTGCGCTTCAGCGACATCGAGGCGATCTGGAAATACGAACCGCATCTGCGGCCCATGGCGCGGCGGATTCTGCGCGGGGCGGCGGGCGTCGTGTTTTTGAGCAGGGCGAGCCGCGACAAGGTGCTCGGCGAATGGTTCGGCGGCGAGGCGCGGGCGGAAATCGCGAAGAAGACCGTCATCATCCCCAACGGCATACGCCCCGAATGGCTGACGGGCGAGCCGAAAGCCGCGCCGGGGGAGACCGTGCGCGTGGGGTTTGCGGGCGTTTTAACCAAGAGAAAGAGGCTGCTTGACGTGGTGCAGGCCGTGCACGCGGCGAAATGCGGCGGGAGGAAATTCGTGCTGCGCGCGGCGGGCGACGGGCCGCTCAAGGACGAGCTGTGCGCGGCGCTGGGCGAGGGCGACACATACCTCGGCAAGATCAGCGGCATGGACGCGATGAAGGATTTTTACGCCGGGGTGGACATGCTGCTCGTGCCCTCGAGCGCGGAGACGTTCGGCATGGTGTACCTCGAGGCGATGAGCCAGGGCGTGCCGGTGCTCTACACGCGCGGACAGGGCTTTGACGGGCAGTTTGACGAGGGTGAGGTCGGTTACAGCGTGGCCTGCGGCGACATCGGCGAGCAGGCGGCGCGCATTGCCGATCTTTGCGAGGACTACGAGACGCGGAGCGCGCGCTGCATCGAGCGGTCGAAGGCGTATGCGTGGCCGAACGTCGCGGCGAGATGGGCGCAGTTCTACGCGAATATATAATTAGGAAGCGATGGCGAAAGGGGGCGTGTGCGTGGAAGGCAAGCTGCGGATTCTGATGATGATCCACAGGCAGGCGGACAACTCGCCGTACTGCTTTTACGTGCACGAGCAGGCGAAGGCGCTGGCCGCGCGCGGGCATGAGGTCGTCGTGATCTCGTGCGTGGGCGTCGTGCCGCTGATGAGCAGGCTGCGCCCGGAGAAGTGCGCCGTGGAGCGCGCCACGCCGAAAGAGGCTGTCGTCGACGGCATCCGCGTGATCTATCCGCGCTATGCGGCGCTGGGCAACGCGGGCGAGCGGCTGCTCGGCGGGCGGATGATGGCGCATGCCGCGCTGCCCGTGGCCAGAAAATTGCATCAGGAAAAACCGTTTGATATCGTGCACGCGCACATGCTGCCCATGGACGGCCACGCGGGGCTGATCGTCGCGCGGGCGCTGGGCCTGCCGGTGTGCCTGACCGTGCACGGGACGGACATCTTCCGCTACTTCGTGCCGGGGCAGGAGCCTTGGAAACGGAATCAGCGCATCGCCGGCGGCGTGGACGCGCTGATGGCGGTAAGCAGTCTCCTGCGCTCGCGCGTGGAGCCGTACCGCGGGAAGGACAAGATCACGCGGGTCGTGCCAAACGGCGTCGATCTGTCGCTCGTGCCGGACGCGCGGGAGAACAGGCCGCGCGCGGTGATATCGGTCGGCACGCTCAAGGCGCGCAAATGCATGGACAGGACGCTCGAGGCGTTCGCGCATCTGGCGGGCGAATACCCCGACGCCACGCTCACCATCGTGGGCATCGGAGAAATGGAAGGCCAGCTTCGCGCGAGGATCGCCGAGCTGGGCTTGCAGGAGCGCGTGACGTTGACCGGCGGGCTGCCGCACGAGGAAGTGCTGCGCAGAATGGCGCAAAGCGACCTGTTCGTCCTGCCCAGCTGGGGCGAGGGATACGGCATCGTCTACATCGAGGCGATGGCGGCGGGCTGCATATCCGTCGGCGCGACAGGCGAGGGCATCGGCGACACCATCTGCGACGGGGAGAACGGTTTCCTCGTCCCGGCGGGCGACATCGGCGAGACGGAGCGCGTGATGCGCGATGTGTTTGAAAACAGGGAGAAATACGCGGCGCTGCGCGAACGCGGCCGCAGGGATGCGTGCGCGCTGACGTGGGAGAGAAACGCCGCGACGGTGGAGGGCATCTACCGCGAGGCAATCGACGCTTGGAGGCTTAAGCATGCGGAAAAAACAGGGCATTGACGGCACGGGCGTGCTGAATCTGTACGACAGGGTGACGGGCATATTCAACGAGATCTTCGATGCGCGGCTGCTGACGGCGGCGTTCTTCGCGCTGATCGGGTATTGCGTGCTGTTCACACAGCGCAAATTCCCGATGCGCTGGATGATCTTCGTGCTCTTCGGCATGATCCTGCTGGGCTTCGTGACGCTGACGGCGAGGACGGGCGTCAAGGCGCGCGTCCATTTCCACAAGGGGATGGCAGGCCTGTGGTTCGCGCTGCACGGCATGATGGTCGTGTCGGGCCTGTTTTATCAGGACTGGCTGCCGGAGAGCGTGTCGCTGCTGATCGTCTATCCGGTGGTGTTCTCGGTGCTCGCCTCGCGCGACGACTAATCGACGTTCCGCTCGATCCTGCGGGGCGTGGTGTTCGCGGTGATGCCATTTTTGCTGTGGTCGTATATCGCCGTGCCGGTGACGGTGGGCTATCCGGGCTACAAGGGCGTGTTCTATGACGCGAACTGCCTGTCGATGTGCTGCATCGTGATGACGGCGAGCGCGCTGCTGCTGGCGTACGCGAGCTATGTGCACAGGAAGTTCAAGGCGATGGCGGCGTATGCGCTGTGCGCGCTGGTGGGCGCGGTCACGCTGGTGCTGACGCTCTCGCGCTCGGGCCTGCTGGCGCTGGTCGGCGTGGTCGTGATTCTCACGGCGGCGATCATCGCGGGCACGGCGAAGCATCCGGCGCGGCTGCTTGCGATTCTCGCGGTGCTCATCGTCATCGCGGGCATCGGCGGCGTCGCCATCACCAAGGACAAGATGATGGAGGCGTACATCGAGGACTACGAGCTGGCGGTGTACAACAACGAGCACTACGGCCAGGAGATCACCGTCCCCAAGCCCGAGGACAGGAAGCTCTCGATGGACGACCTGACGAGCGACCGCTGGGGCATCTGGATGGCGATCCTTCACAACCTCACCTGGAACGGCCACGAGACGAGCGTCGTCAAGGAATGGGTCGCACAGGACGGCGCGGGCGAGCGGCATTTCAACGCGCACAACGCCTTTTTCGGTGTGACATACAACAACGGCTTCATCGCGGGCGCGCTGCTGATCGGCTATACGCTGCTGGCGGCATGGCGCGCGGCGCGGTACTACTGGATTCACAGGAAGGAGAGCGCATATGCCGCGACGCCGCTGGCGTTCTGCGCGGTGTTCGTGCTGGTGGGCATGTTCGAGTCGGTGTATGCGCCGTTCTCGGTCATCGGCTGCACGTATCTGCTGGTGCAGGCCCCGCTCTGGCGCGCCGACCTGACGCGGCGCACGGCGGAGGAGCACGCATGAGCGCGCCCAAGATCTCGGTGATCGTGCCGGTGTACAACTGCGAGGCATATTTGCAGCAGTGCATCGACAGCCTGCGCGCGCAGACGCTTGAGGACATCGAGATGATCTTCGTCTGCGACGCCAGCCCGGATGGCAGCCTCGCGATTCTGAGGAGGGCCGAGGGCGAGGACGCGCGCGTGCGGGTGGTTGCGTTCAGCGAAAACCGCGGCGTGTCGGCGGCGAGGAACGCGGGCATTGAGCTGGCAACGGGCGAATTCATCGGCTTCTGCGACGGCGACGACTGGATTGAGCCGGACATGTACGAGAAGCTCTATGACGCGGCGAGGGGCGCGGACGTGTCGTTCTGCCGCGTATACAAGGACAGGGAGAAGGACGGGCGCATCGAGAGCGAAAACGTGCCGCTCGGGTTTGACACCGGCACGCGGTTTGACAAAAAGGCGATTCGCGATGCGCTGATCCCCGCGATGCTGGCGCAGAGGACGGACAGCGACACGCTGCCGCTCTCGGGCTATACGCCGCGCAATCTGTTCCGGCGGGAGACCGTCGGGGCGATTCGCTTCCGCGAGGACATCCGCTACGCCGAGGATCTGCTGTTCATCGTCGAGGTGATGCTCGCGGCCCGCGAGGCCGCGGCGCTCGACGAGGCGCTGTATCATTACCGCTTCCACGGCGGGAGCGTGACGAAAAAATACAGCCCGCACGTGCCGGACAGCCACGACAGGAGCAACGACGCGATAGAGGCGCTGCTGGCGGATTACCCGGAGTGCGTGCGCAGGATGACGATCCGCAGAAGGAAGATGGCGATCACCGCCGTGCGCAATTTCTGCTTCCCCGGCTCGCCGTTTTCTCTGGCCGAGCGGGTGGAACGCACGCGCGCATACATGAACCGTGAGGACGTGCGCGGGTGGTTCGCGGATGTGGAAGTCAAGAACATGCCGCGCGCGCTGGCGGTCAAGACGATGCTCATGAAGCGCAGAATGGCGGTTTGCGCCGTGCTGCTTTACACATACGTGTTCAAAAACGCGTGACTGCAAAGGAAAAAGAGGAGGATGGCGATGGGCGAGGGCCGAATGGATATCGCCGAGACGCTCGAAAAGAGGAAAGTCCAGCTCGCGCTCAAGCGGGCGATGGATGTGGTGATCTCCGGCGGGGCGCTGCTTGTGCTCTGGCCGGTGCTGCTGGTGATCGCGGCGGCCATCGTGATCGACGATCCGGGGCCTGTGTTCTACCGTCAGGTCCGTGTCGGGAAGAACGGGAAGCGCTTCCGCATATTCAAGTTCAGGACGATGATCGTGGACGCCGACAAGAAGGGCCTTCAGATCACGGTCGGGCGCGACAGCCGCATCACGCGGGTCGGCGCGTTCCTGCGCAAGACCAAGCTCGACGAGCTGGCGCAGCTGCTCAACGTATTTGGCGGGCAGATGAGCTTCGTCGGGCCGAGGCCGGAGGTGCCCAAATACGTCGATATGTACACGCCGTATCAGAGGCAGGTGCTGCTCGTGCGGCCCGGCATCACGGACTACGCTTCCATCGCATACCGCAACGAGAACGAGATGCTCGCGGGCGCGGACGACCCGGAGAAGATGTACATCCAGACGATCATGCCGGCGAAGCTCGAGCTGAATATGAAGTATCTGCACGAGATTTCGCCCGTCGCGGATATCAAATTGATCTTCGGGACGATTTTCGCGATACTGAAAAAATAAAGGGCGCGCGAAGCTGCCGCGCACACATTCACCGGACAACACAGCGGCCAAAACCGCTTGAATCAAAACGAAAATCAGGAGGTACGCCATGCTTTCCACATACAAGGTATACCGCTATGACCACATGGACGCCCCGTGCGTGACCGCGGGCCGCGGCGCCGTGCTCATCGGCGCGCACAACGGCCTGTTCCCGGAGATCGGCAGCACCGTGCCGGGCGAGATGGGCGGCCTGTGGGCAGGCGAGCGCAAGGTCTGCGACGGCTTCTTCTTCGCCATCGACGACGTGCCGCTGCGCGAGGCCGACGCGTGCCAGACGCAGCCCGTCGTGACCGCGTTCCACTACCGCATGCAGAAGGAGGAGATGCACGTCATCCGCCGCCAGTTCATCCCGGACGGCGTCGGCGGCTGCGTCATCGAGCTGGATGTGGAGAATCTGCGCAATGCGCCGCGCATGGTCGAGGTCTCCTTCACCGTGCGCACGGACATCATGAGCGTCGCCGCCGCGCTCGGCGAGGAGGGGCTCGACCTCGGGCGCGATGTCGGCGAATACGACGAGCGCTCGCAGGCGTTCTACGCGCGCGACAGCCGCAACCCGTGGCACGCCGTCTGGGGCGCGGACAGCAAGAGCCGCGTGCTGGCGAGCGACCTGCCGGAGACGATCTATGGCTTCGGCAACACGCAGGGCAAGGGCATCAACGGCCGCCTGTTCTACCGCATGCGCGTGGGCGCGCGGGGCAGGGCGACGATGCGCCTGTTCGTGGCGGGTGGCTACGGCTCGCGCTCGCAGGCCGAGGACGCGCTGGCGATGGTGCGCGAGAACGCGGAGAGCATGCTCGCCGAAAAGCGCGCGCGCATCGACGAGATGATGGCGCTCAGCGCCGCCGCGATGCCCGATGAGGTGCTCTCGCGCTGCTGGAACTGGACGAAGATTTACGGCGACTGGATGACGCGCACGCTGCCGCGCGGACGGACGGCGCTCTGTGCCGATCTGCCCGATCACCCGTGGCTATACGGCGAGGGCTGGCATGCGGCGATGAGCGCGCTGCTGCCGCTGGGCGGAGCGGGACGCGTGCAGGATATGCTGCGCACGCTGGTGAGCATCAGCGAGGACACGCAGATGGCGGCGGGCAGGCTCGCGCGCAGCGTGTCGCTCTCCGGCAAGGTCATGCAGGCGGGCGGCCCGAAGGACAGCGCGCTGTTCGTGGCGCTCGTGCATCGCGTGCTGCTGTGGACGGGCGACAGGCAGTTCGCCGGGGACATGCTTGCGCAGACCGGCCTTTGCATGAGCTATCTGCGCCGCAGCACGCGCGATTTCACCGACGTGCGCATGGACATTCGCGAGGCTGTGCGCGCCGCGCTTGCGGGTCAGGCGTACATCCTGCGCATGGTCGGCGCGGACGATTCGGCCTGCATCAAGGCGCTGGAAGGCCTGCCCGCGAAGGAACTCGACGCGGCGGCGGGCGAGATGACGCTTGAGGAGCTGGCGCGCTGGCACGGCGAGCTCGACCACGTGGAGCGCATGCTCGGCTGCCTCGCGCAGATGGCGAGAAGCGGGCTGCCGGGTCTGCCGGGCGCGCTGCGCGGCTCGAGGGCGGACGCCGGAACACTGCTGGCGTCGCGCGCGGCGGCGGGGCTGATCTGGCCGATGACGGAGGGTCTGTTCGGCGTCAAGCCCGACGCGGGCGAGAAGGTCATCGCCTTTGCGCCGCACACGCCCATCGGCTGGGACGGCTGGAAGCTTGAGAACGTCGCGATCGGCGGCGCGCGCGTGGACGTGATCAGCGAGCGCGTGTCCCCGAGCCAGGCGAAATACACGCTGCGCGTCAGCGAGCCGGGCTGGACGGTCAGCTACACCGAGAACGGCGAAACGAAGACGGCGGCCATCGACGGCGAATGGAGCTGCGTGCTCGGCGACTGATATAAATTTGGAAGAGAGAGGCGAGAAGCATGCGCATGATGCGATGGGCGGCGGCGATTTTGCTGCTGCTGATGATGATTCCGGCGGCGCTGGCGGAGGATGTCGTGCCATACACGGCGGAGACGGGCCTGCCCGCCACCAAGACGCAGGCCGAGGGCGAGCTCGAGGACTACGGCCTGACCTTCCCGGAGGACATGCCGCTGGCGGCGCGCAACTTCGTTCTGCTGGCGCGGGCGCAGTTTGAGAAGCACCCGTTTGAGAAGCTGCCCAAGGCGAACGAATACACGGACTGGTATTTCCACGACGACCGCGAGATCGGCTGGTGCTCGGTCTTCCAGATCTGGTGCGCGTACCACAGCGGCATGCAACTGGTCAAATATAAGGAGGACGTGACGGTCAATCCCGGCGACTGCATCAGCGCGCAGGAGGGCCGCGTCGGCAACGTCTACTACGTCTTCGAGGAACAGGGGCGCTGGCAGCAGGCCGACAAGGTCGAGGCCATCCCGAAGCCGGGCTACATCGTGGTCTACGGCGTGCGCGGCTCGACGCCCTACACGCACGTGGGCATCGTCGAGACGGTCAAGGATTTGGGCGACGGCGTCTACGAGCTCACGACGGTCGAGGGCAACATCAACTCGACGATCAAGCGCATGAACTACCGCTACGATGCGACGCCCAAGCGCAAATATTACAACATGTCGGTCGTGCCGGAGGACGAGATCGTCGAGGAAAACTGCCAATACACGGTGCACAACAAGAAGTGGTACGTCACCGGCTTCGGCGCAACCTGGTAACCGGGCGGTGCCCGGACCCATTTTCGACGTGAGTTGTTGGGTCATGGGGCTTGGCCACACGAATTGTGGCTTTCAAGGTTGGCGAGTGTGACGGGCTGCGCCGTGGCACATTCGACGAGGCTTGCTGCGGAGAGCGGCTTGGCCACACGAATTGCGGCTTTTACGGTTGGCGGGTGTGACGGGCTGCGCGGCGTCGGTTTCGACGTGAACAGCGCTGCGTGCTGCGAATGTTCGATCACAAAACAAATGGGCTGTCCTGCGATCGGCGGGATGGCCCGTTTTGCTTATGGCAAGGCTGACGGCGCGTTGACGCGGGGTGGTCCTGCAATACAATAATCATGTTCAAAAGGCCGATGCGATCGGAAGCAAGGGAGGCTGTGCGCATGAAAAGAATCGCAACATGGGTGCTCATCGCCGCGTTCGTCGTGTTCGTGATCGACTGGGGCGTCGTCGGCGTGAAGCTGCTGCGCGGCGACGCCGGCATCACGGCGTGCGCATGGATCGGCGCGGTCTGCTGGGGCGTCATGATGGTCTGCCTCGTGTGCAGGGCGGTTTCGAGCAGGTGTCCGCACTGCGGGAAGATGCGCGCAACCGGCGGCAAATTCTGCCCGTACTGCGG
>CALVTQ010000112.1 GCA_944362695.1 uncultured Clostridia bacterium | reverse complement strand
GTCCGGCGGGCCGTACGAGACGCACGCGCTCACCGACGTGAACCTGACGATAGGCGACGGCGAGTTCATCGGCCTGATCGGACACACGGGCAGCGGCAAATCGACGCTCGTGCAGCACTTAAACGGCGTGCTCATGCCCACAAGCGGCAAGATCACCGTGGACGGCCTCGATCTGGCGGACAAGAACACCGACAGGCGCGGCATCCGCCAGCGGGTCGGCCTCGTGTTCCAGTACCCGGAAAACCAGCTCTTTGAGGAGACGGTCGCCAAGGACATCGCCTTCGGCCCGAAGAATCTGGGGCTTGACGAGAAGGAGATCGACCGGCGCGTGCGCGAGGCCATGCGGCGCGTGGCGCTTGACTACGACAGCATTGCCGAGCGGTCGGTCTTTGAGCTCTCCGGCGGCCAGATGCGGCGCGTGGCGATTGCGGGCGTGCTGGCGATGGAGCCGCAGGTGCTGGTTCTGGACGAGCCGTGCGCGGGCCTCGACCCCCGCGGCCGCGAGGAGATCATGGGCCTGATCAAGAATCTGCACAAGGAATCCGGCACGACCATCGTGATGGTCAGCCACTCGATGGACGACGTGGCGAGCTTTGCCGAGCGCGTGATCGTCATGAACCACGGCACGGTCGTCATGGACGGCGAGCCGCGCGACGTGTTCTCGCAGGGCGACAGGCTGCGCGAGATCGGGCTGGACGTGCCGCAGGCGGTCATGTTGGCGGCCAAGCTGCGCGCGCGGGGCTTTGATGTGCCGCAGGGCGTGTATAAGATGGAAGAAATCAAGACGGTGATCGAGCAGATCGTCGGGAAGGGGAAGGCCAATGCTTAACGACATCACGCTGGGCCAGTATTTCCCCGGCGATTCCGTCATCCACCGCATGGACCCGCGCATGAAGCTGATCCTGACCATCGCCTACATCGTGGGCGTGTTCATGGTGGGCAATCTGCCGGGCTACCTGATCGCGCTGGCGTTTTTGTATCTGGTGGTGCGCATTTCGGGCATCCACTTCAAGTATCTGATCAAGGGCGTGAAGCCCCTGCGCTTCATCATCCTGTTCACGTTCATCCTCAACCTGTTCTTCGTGCAGGGCGAGACGGTGCTCTTTGAGTTCGGCTTTATCAAATTGACGCAGGAGGCGCTCACCAACGCGATTTACTTCGCGCTGCGCCTCGTGTTCCTGGTGATGGGCACGAGCGTGCTGACGCTGACGACCAGCCCGATGCAGCTCACCGACGGCCTTGAGCGCCTTCTGCGCCCGCTGCAGAAGCTGCACTTCCCGGCGCACGAGCTGGCGATGATGATGACGATTGCGCTGCGGTTTATCCCGACGCTGCTGGAGGAGACGGACAAGATCCAGAAGGCGCAGATGGCGCGCGGCGCGGACTTTGAGACGGGCAACGTGATCGCGCGCGCGAAGGCGATGATCCCGCTGCTGGTGCCGCTGTTCGTCAGCGCGTTCAGGCGGGCGACCGATCTGGCGATGGCGATGGAGGCGCGCTGCTATCGCGGCGGCGACCACCGCACGAGGCTGCGCGAGCTGAAATATACGAAGCTCGACGCGTATGCAGCGCTGGCGACGGTCGCGTATATCGCGGTGATCGTGATCGAGGGACGGCTCCTTGGCTGACCTGATTCTGAGGGCGCACCACAGGCCCAGCGCCGCCGACCATCCGCCGCAGGGCCAGCGGCGATTTAAGCTGCTGATCGAATACGATGGGACGAACTACTGCGGCTGGCAGCGGCAGATCAACGGCCCGAGCGTGCAGCAGACGATCGAGGAAGCGCTCGCAAAGCTGACGGGGGAAAATGTCTCCGTGCTGGGCTCGAGCCGAACCGACGCGGGTGTACACGCGCTGGGCCTCGTGGCGCACTTTGACAGCGCGACGCGCATCCCGCCGGACAAGCTCGCCTTTGCGCTCAATACCATGCTGCCCTATGACATCCGCATACGCGAGAGCGGCCCCGCGCCGGAGGACTTTCACGCCCGGTACAGCGCGGCGGGCAAGGTCTATCGCTATGCATTTTACAACGCGCGCCACGACCGGGCCATCGGGCGGCAATACAGCGCGCACATCCCGCTTCCGATGGATGTTGACGCGATGCAGAAAGAGGCGGACGCACTGCTGGGCAGGCACGATTTCGCGGCGTTTGCGGCGAGCGGGTCCATCGCCAGGCAGACGGTCAAGACGATCCACCGTGTGAAGATCGAAAGGCGCGGGGATGACGTGACGCTGCTGATCCTCGGCGACGGATTTCTATACAACATGGTGCGCATCATCGCCGGGACGCTGGAGGAAGTGGGCACCGGCAAGCGCGAGCCGGGCGCAATCGCAAGGGCCATCGCCACGGGCGACAGGCTGCTGCTGGGCAAGACCGCCCTGGCGCGCGGGCTTACGCTCATGCGGGCGCTCTACGCGGGCGAGGAGGACTTGGCGCTCTCGTTTTTTGAGGAATAACTGAATTCACAACACACCCTGCGCGGGAAAGCGCGAACGGTTTTTGGCCGCCTTTTTCGGTTTGGCGCATAGGATAACCCGGATTGCCGAGACTGTCTGGGGGGATGCGCGTGAATCGGGCGATCGAGCGCAGGGTGATGAAGGCCGCAGAATACATCGCAGAGCACGGGGCGACCGTGCGCATGACGGCGAGCGTGCTGGGCGTATCGAAATCGACCGTACACAAGGACATGGAGACGAGGCTTCCGAAGATATCATCTGCGCTTTACAAGGAGGTGCAGGCGGTATTCGCAAAGAACAAGCAGGAGCGCCACATCCGCGGGGGCGAGGCGACGCGCAGGCGATACGCCCGCATGCGGGAGGGCGCACATGACGCCACCTGACAGACCGAGAGAAGACTTAAAGGAGTACACATGTTTGGCATTGACGAACTGGGATTGGACCTTGGAACGAGCATGATGCACATGGTTGTGCAGGGCAAGGGCGTCGTGCTCAGCGAGCCGGCGTACGTGACCTACGACCGCCAGACGCGCGACGTCGTGGCCGTGGGCGAGGATGCCCGCCGCATGTACGGGCGCACGCCCGCGGGCCTCGTCGTGGAGCGCCCGCTGCGCGAGGGCCACATCCGCAGCTTTGACCTTGTCGGCAAAATGCTGCGCTATTTCCTGCGCAAGGTGATCGGCAAGCGCGCCGCGTTCAGGCCGCGCATCCTGCTGGCGCTGCCGGGCGGCATGGCCCCCAGCGAGCAGCAGACGCTCGTCGACGTGCTCATCGACGGCGGCGTGCGCAGCGTCGTGCCGGTCGACGAGAACGTGGCCTCGGCCATCGGCGCGGGCATGCGCATCGACCAGCCCTACGGCCGCATGAACATCGACGTGGGCGGCGGCAGGACGAACGTGTCGGTCTTCTCGTTCGGCCATCAGATCGTGTGGGATATCCTCGACGTGGGCGGCGATAAGTTCGATGACGCGATCATCGCCTATCTGCGCAAGAAGCACAATCTGCTCATCGGCGAGCGCACGGCGGAGGAGCTCAAGATCAACATCGGCTCGGCGCGCATGCGCGGGGCGAAGCTGGAGATGGACGCGTGCGGACGCAGCCTCGTGACGGGCCTGCCGCGCGCGGTGACGATCAACTCCGAGGAGATGATCGAGGCGCTCGAGGAGCCGCTGCGCGAGATGATCGGCGCGCTGCACAGGATGATCGAGCGCACACCGCCCGAGCTGGCCAGCGATATATTCGACGTGGGCATCACGCTCTCCGGCGGCGGCGCGCAGCTCTACGGCCTTGACGAGGTGATCAGCGAGCAGCTCAAGATCAAGACGACGCTGGCCGACGAGCCGGCGCTGTGCGTGGCCAACGGACTGGCCGAGCTGCTGGATTCGCCGGAGAACTACGAGAACATCGACCTCGTCTCCGGCGGGCGCAGCGACCTGAGCCTGCGCGAGTGACGGGACAGATCAATACAATATGGATTTATAAAATTCCAAAAATAGTGTGACAAAAAGTTAATTATTGCTTCACGGGCGGCCATGCAGGCGGGTTATGCAGACCATGCAGGCCGCTTTTTTCATGCAATGATTGGAAAACGGGTTGAATATGATGCTCATAATATAAATATATGCAGCACGCGGGCACACTTGACAGACACAAGATGTTGTGGTATAAAGGAACACGTCGGCGCTAAATACTCAACCGATAGGGGCCGCAGGGCACATCGGGCGCCAATAAACACCAGATATAGGGAGTTAAGGGGAACATGAAGATCATCAAGAGAAACAAATCCGAAATGGATTTTGACAAGAGCAAAATCGCCATCGCGGTGGGCAAGGCAAACGGCGTCGTGCCCGAGAGCGAGCAGATGACGCCCGTACAGATTGAACGCATCGCCGACTCGGTGCAGAAGGTCTGCGAGAAGATGGGCCGCGCGCTGTCCGTGGAGGAGATTCAGGATCTGGTCGAAAAGCAGATCATGGCCCACGGCGCCTACGAGGTTGCCAAGCGCTACATCACCTATCGCTACACCCGCAGCCTCGTCAGGAAGAGCAACACGACCGACGAGAGCATCCTGTCGCTGATCGAATGCAACAACGAGGAAGTCAAGCAGGAGAACGCGAACAAGGACCCGAGCGTCAACAGCGTGCAGCGCGACTACATGGCCGGCGAGGTCAGCCGCGACATCACCATGCGCCTGCTGC
>CALVTQ010000111.1 GCA_944362695.1 uncultured Clostridia bacterium | reverse complement strand
TGTCGATGTCGTCATAGCGCATCGCCTGCGCGTCGCCGAAGGTGGACAGCACCATCGTGATGGCCGCCGTCAGGGTCGTCTTGCCGTGGTCAACGTGGCCGATCGTGCCGATGTTGACGTGCGGCTTGGTGCGCTCGAATTTCTGCTTCGCCATTGGAATAACCTCCTCGATAATTTCGGCTGACAGTTGTTGCTGCGGCCCGCCGAATTGTCGGTGGTCGCTGTGGAGCAGGTGATGGGAATCGAACCCACGCGATCAGCTTGGGAAGCTGAAGTTCTGCCATTAAACTACACCTGCACAGGGCTGTCAACCGGAGTATTCAACCATATTCTATCCAAATTTGGCTGGATTGTCAATATCCCGGCTGCAATTGTTGCCGAAAACTTTGGCTCGGTCGGTGTCCCCGATCTATTTTGCGTTTATATGCGGACAATTATTCCCGCCCGGCGTTCTTTTGCCGCGCGCGGGGGCATATGCTGCAATACGAAATCGAGGCTTTCAGGAGGACATGCCATGCTGAGCGAAATTCATACCGATGCCGAGCGCATCCTGCTTCTTCTCGCGCCGTACACGCGCCGCGAATGTGCGTCGGGCGTCTTTGCGGACGTGGCGGCGGCGCGCCGGATGCTCGCCAGAAATCCGTTCACCACGCCCGAGCTCGCCGAGCGCCTTGAGGCGAAGCTGCACGCGCGATACCGCCTTGAAATCGCGGCGCTCTACGGCGAAAACGGCTCGCCCGTGCGCGCGTGCGACAGCGCATGGCTGCGGCTCTCGCAGCTCATCCCGGCGCTCGTGCGCGTGGGCATCGCGCGGCTATGCCTTGCAGGGGCGTTCTCGCTCACGCGCGGGCAGATCACGGGAAGCGACGGCCTGCTCCTGCGCGATTTGGAGCGGGCGATCGGCAGGGCGGAAGGCAAGGGGGAGCGGGCTGCGGCGAGGTGAGGAAAAGCCGCGATGCGCGCAGAGCCGGCCGTACCCCCGCGCGCAGTCAGGCCGCGCATGGGCGCCCGGCGGAAAACTTTCGGCGGCAGATCAGGCTGCGCCGGGCTAAAGCAAAAAACGCAGCGGAGAGACCCGAAGGGGCTCTGTGACCGGCTCCCGACAGAGCGGAAAAGTTTCAATTCGCAATAAACAAAAAACGTCCCCCGGATACGCATTGCGGTGCGTCCGGGGGCGGGGGTTTTTGGTTGGAGCGCGTTGGGGCGGGGTGCGCTTGAACCCGTCCCGCTCTTAGCCCGCGCCTGAAGCCGCGGCCATTTCGCGGCTGCGTGGGTGGGGGTGGGGCAGGTTTTTGATGGTGTGGGGAACGGGGGTTACGTTGGGGCTTTGCCCCAAACCCTACAAGGGACGCTGATCCGGGGAACCTTATAGTCGCGCCCTTCGGTCGCTCGTTAAGGTTCCCGACGCTCCGCCTGCCTTCATCCGCCACTGGCGGCGGCAGGCTCCGGTCCCCTTGACCCTGCTTCGCTTCGCGCCTCTAAAGCGGCTTATTTACGCTTGCCGCACTCGGCTTCCAGCTCTGCCTGATACGCGTCACGGATCATGGCAAACGTCTTCTCATCCTTCATCCCGACCGGCTTGCCGTCGATCTCCTTAATCCTGCACGTCAGTGCGCTGGAGCTGGAGAAGAACACCTCATCGGCGCGCATCATTTCCTCGATCGTGAACGGCGCCTCCACGACCGGAATCCCGACCTTCTCGCAGATCTTGAGGATATGCGCGCGCGTGATGCCCGGCAGGATCAGGTTATCGGCGGGCGCGGTCTTCAGCGTGCCGTTCGTGATGATGTGCACATTGCTGTGCGAGCACTCGGTCACGCGCTCGCCGCGATGGAAGATCGCCTCGTCGCATCCGGCGGCCTCGGCCTTCTGATTCGCCATCACGGCGGGCAGCAGGTTGATCGTCTTGATATTGCAATGGAGGAAGCGCGTATCCTCCACGGTCACGCACTTATACGCGCCGAACACATCGCGCATCACCTGCGGCTTGACGAACGCCCACAGGCTCGGGCCGCTCTGCGCGCCCTTGTACGGGTGATTGCGCATGCCCACGCCGCGCGTCACCTGCCAATACAGCATATGGCAATCGCCCTCGACCTGATCGACGAGCCCCTGCAAAATGCGCTTCATCTCGGCCTTTTCCATCGGGATGTCGATGTCGATCATCTTCGCGCTGCGGTAGATGCGGTCGATATGGTCGTCAAACGCCATCGGCACATGGTTGACCACGCACGTCGCGTCATACACGCCGTCGCCGAAGTAGCACGCGCGGTCGTTCATCGGCACGGTCATTTCCTCGATCGGGCCGGTCTTTCCGTTGTAATACGCGATATTCTTCATCTTCCCATTCCGCCTTTCGGTCATAATTCGTTATTTGAAGGGAACCGGCGCGATGCCCGCCTCGGCAATCGCCTCGTCCCATGCGGCCTGCTGGATTTTACGGATGAGCGCGGTGTCCCTGCCGCCCACGCGCTTTCCGTCGATCATCGTCACGCGGCAGCAAAGCGCGCTCGCGCTCGTAAAGAAGATCTCGTCGGCGTCCATCATCTCGCTCACGGTGAACGGCCTTTCCTCCACCGGGATGCCCATTTCCTTGCACTGGGCGATGCGGTGCGCCCTCGTGATGCCGGGCAAAATCAGGTTATCGCACGGCGCAGTGATGAACGTGCCGTCCTTTAGAATATGCACATTGCTGTGCGCACATTCGGTCACGCGCTCGCCGCGATGCAGAATCGTCTCATCGCAGCCCGCTTCCTCGGCGCGCTGGGCGTACATGACGCTGGGCAGCAGGTTGATCGTCTTCACGTCGCACATCAGATAGCGCGTATCCTCCGCCGTGATGCAGGCATATTCCCTCATCATCGGGTCGAGGCCGTCCGGCTTGACCCACACCCACAGGCTCGGGCCGCTCTGCGCGCCCTTATACGGGTGATTGCGCATGCCCACGCCCCGGCTCACCTGCACATAGGCCATCGCGTCGGGGCTATCGACCCGTTTACAGAAATCCACAACCATCGCGCGCAGCTCGTCATAGGGCATCGGAATCTCGATGTCGATGCGCCGTGCAGAGCGATAGAACCGGGCGAGGTGGTCATCAAGCGACAGCGGCACGTGGTTCACGGTGAACATGGCGTCGTACACGCCGTCGGCGAAGTAGCACGCGCGGTCGTTCATCGGGATCATCATATCCTCAATGGCGGCGATCCTGCCGTTATAATACGCGATATTCTTCACGGCCATACTCCTCTCTTTTGATGCCCCTATCATACATCCGCGCGCCGCTTTTGTCAAACGCCGCCATGCTTTTTTTTGGCGGCGGAAACGGCTGCCTGCGGCGGGCGCGTGCGCAAAATGAGCAGTATTTTCTGCTTAAAAACAGAATGTCGGCCCGATTTCGGTCATTTATTACGATGTATGTTTGCAATCCCTGTCGAATTATGCTATAATCAATCCGACGCGAAAGGAAGTGAACGCATGGACAGTCCGCTCGTATCCATCATCGTGCCGATTTACAATGCGGCGATTGACCTTGTGCCGTGTCTGGAGTCGATCAAGCGCCAGCGCTATCAGAACATCGAGGTGCTGCTCGTCAACGACGGTTCCAGCGACTCGAGCCCGGAGATCTGCCGCATGTACACGCGCCTTGACAAGCGCTTCGTGCTCATCGACAAGGAGAACACGGGCGTTTCCGGCACGCGCAATGTCGCCATCGAGCGCGCCTCGGGCAAGTATCTGCAATTCGTGGATGCGGACGACTATCTCGACGTCAACGCCACGCGCCTGATGGTCGAGCGCATGGAGGAGACGGAAAGCGACCTGCTCGTCTGCCACTACTGCCAGGTGCCCGCGGACGGCAGCGTTCACGTCTTCGGCTTCCTGCCGCCGGACACGACGATGGACAAGGCGCAGTTCGCGCGCCACCTGATGGAGGAGCCCGCGAGCTTCTACTTCGGCGTCATGTGGAACAAGCTCTACCGGCGCGACATCATCATGGAGCACGGCATCCGCTGCAACGAGGAATTCGCGTGGTCGGAGGATCTGCTGTTCAATCTGGAATACATCAGCTACGCCGAGCGCTTCTGCTCGATGCGCACGCCGGTTTACTACTACCAGCGCCGCAAGAAGAAGTCGCTCTCCACGGCGGTCTCGCCTGCGAAGGTGCTCTCCGCCAAGGCGTCGCTCTTTCGCTACTACCGCAAGCTCTACATGGATTTGGGCCTCTACGAGCGCTACAAGCTTCAGATTTATTCATATCTGGTCGCCGTGGCCAAGGACCTGCCGTGACAGGCAATACGACCCGCTCCGGGCAAGTTGCGGGGCGGGCTTTTTCTATGCATACATATGAAAAAAAGCCCCTCTCCGCGCGGGAAAGGGGCTGTGTGACCGGTTCACTGGACGGGATAGCGCAGGGGATACATCGGCAGCGACGGGTCCTCCTTCATGCGCAGCAGATCATACACGCTCACGGGCTGCGCGGGCAGCGGCTTGAGCGTCTTGAGCTTGAGCTCGGCGGCTTCGGGCGCATAGTAGAACACCAGCTCGTCGGTCGCCACATGCATGCATGCCGGTTCGCAGACATACGCTTCGCAGGCGTTGCACCACACGCCGTGCGGGCCGGGCGTCGTGCACCAGTAGTGCTCGCAATCGACGTTGAAGTGGTTATACCCGTAGAGCTCCGGGCCGCCGCAGGCCTCGCAGATGCTCACGCACACGCCGAGGCCGTGGGCTTCGCGGGCGCACTTGAGGTCGCCGCACAGCTCGCACGTCGTGCTGTGCTCCTCGATGTTGTATTCCTTGCCGTTGAGCGTGTAGACGCAGGGCCTGTGCTCCGGGACGTCGCAGGGTGTCTTATGCGCGCCGAGCGAGCGGTCGCACCACAGCAGGCCGCACATCCTGCACGCCGTATGCGCATTGGAGCGGGAGCAGGCATACGTCTTGCCGCAGCCGCCGTAGGCCGGGTCGCAGTAATGCTCGGGGTTGCCCTCGCAGACGACGTGCTTGGGGACGGCGTTGCAGTAGCCGCTGATGACCTTGCCGGTATGCCGCCCCGGCTCGCAGGCGTAATGCCCGGCGATGCCGCAGGCCGCGGGCACGTGCTTGCGCTCGTCGCAGTTATAATGGCCCTCCGTGCCGCAGGCCGCCGGCGTGTGATCAAGGCCGTCGGAGACGCAATGGCGGGCGAGGCCGCAGGCGGCGGTCTCATGCGTCAGACCGTCGCAGGCGTAGTGGCGCGCCTTGCCGCAGACCGCGCGCTCGTGCGTCAGGCCGTCGCAGACCGTGTGGCCCTCGATGCCGCAGCTCGCCGCGCCGTGCTTGCCGCCCTCGCATCTGTAATGCAGGCCGCAGGAGGCGAGCGTGTGCTTGAGATCGTCGCTGACGCAATGCCCGGCGATGCCGCAGGCCGCGGGCGCGTGCTCCTTGCGGTCGCACGTGAAATGGCCCGGCGCGCCACAGCTGGCGCTCAGGTGCTCGCGGCCATCGCAGTTGTAGTGGCGGTGCAGCTTGCACGGGGCTTTCTCGTGGTTCATGCCGTCGCAGTTAAAATGGCCGGTCGTCCAGCAGGATTGGGGGCGATAGTGGTCAAGGCCGTCGCCGTCCCAATGTGCCTCGTTGCGGCAATACGGCGTCCTGGCGTCCGCAGGCCGCTCGCTCTCCGCGCATGCGCCGAACGCCAGACAGATGGCCGCGAACAGCGCGATCAGGGTCAGCATTTTCTTCATGCCGTGCATCTCCTTTCGGGGGGTGACGGAAATATATGGCTTCTTTGGCTTCATTATATCGGGATGCGCGGCGGGTGTCAATGACAATATGCATCAAAAAGCCGCAGGGCGTATGTGTCCCTGCGGCGGATATGTGTTTTTGCTCCGATCAGGCGGTCAGCTCGCCGGCCAGCGCCTCGATCTGGGCGCGGCTGTCCTCGGCGAGCGCGGAATTGATCTTGACGGCGTTTTCGCAGACGATGACGTTCTTGCAGCCCTCGATCATGGCGCGCATGGCCTTGCCCGACATCGGCGCCCAGCTGCCGTTCTCCATGAACGCGACGGTGCGCTTCTGGAAATTGCGCTCGGTCAGCGCGTGCAGGAAGGCCTTCATGCACGGGAACATGTCGGCGTTGTAGGTGCTGCTGGCGAGCACGAGGCGGTCATAGCGGAAGGCGTCCTCGACGGCCTCGGCCATATCGTCGCGCGCGAGGTCGAACACGGAGACCTTCTCGCAGCCCTTCGCCTTGAGGCGCTCGGCGAGGAGCTTTGCGGCCTCCATCGTGTGGCCGTAGATCGAGGCGACGGCGATGGTCACGCCCCTGTCCTCCGGCTCGTAGCTGCTCCAGGTCTTATACAGGTCAATGTAATAGGAAAGGTTCTCCGTGAGCACCGGGCCGTGGAGCGGGCAGATGCGCTCGATCTCAAGCCCGGCGAGCTTGACCAGCACGCCCTGCACCTGCACGCCGTACTTGCCGACGATGCCCATGTAATAGCGCCTCGCCTCGCACGCCCAGCCGTCCTCATCCTCGACGTCCAGCGCGCCGAACTTGCCGAACGCGTCGGCGGAGAAGACGGTCTTCGTCGCCGTGTCGTAGCTCATGACGACCTCCGGCCAATGCACCATCGGCGCGGCGATGAACTTGAGCGTGTGATTGCCCAGATTAAGCTCGCTGCCCTCGGCGAGGGTCACGCGGCGGGCGGCGAAGTCGTCGCCGAAGAAATTCTTCATCATCGCGAACGCCTTGGCGCTGGCGGCGACCTGCGCGGCGGGGTATTTCTCCATGAAGCGCGCGATGTTGGCGGAGTGATCCGGCTCCATGTGGTGCACGACGAGGTAGTCCGGCGTGCGGCCCGCGAGCGCAGCCTCGAGATTGGCCATCCATTCGTCGCCGAAGTGCGCGTCGGCGGTATCCATGACGGCGACCTTTTCGCCGAGAATCACGTAAGAATTATAGGACATGCCGTTGGGCACAACGTACTGTCCCTCAAAGAGGTCGACCTCATGATCGTTCACGCCGATATAGCGGATATCCTTTGCGATTTCCATCGTCATTCATCCTTTCTAAAACAAGCGATTTGCCATATTGCACATTAGCGCGTTTTTGCCGCCTTGTCAACCCCCATTTGCGCGCGAGGGGCCGCCTGAACGCAAATTTAACGCAGGATATGCGTATTCTGCCCGAAAGGGGTTTACAGGATTCGCCGTAAACATGGGAATTTCGCACCGCGCCGGTTGGGAAAATCTGCGCGGAAAATCGGCTTGACAGCACACGCGCCCTGCGATATAGTAAGCATCGCAAAAATGGGTTTAGCCGAAAGGTCAGGGAATGTTGTGAAGCTGGAAAACGATCTGGGGCGGGACGGCATCCGGCGTCTCGTGGTGCGCATGGCCGCGCCGTCGATGCTGGCGCAGTTCGTCTCGGTGCTCTATTCCATCGTCGACCGCATGTACATCGGCCACATCCCCGGCGCGGGCTCGCTGGCGCTGGCGGGCGTGGGCGTGTGCGGGCCTGTGCTCACGATGATCGGGTCGGCGGCGTTCTGGGTCGCGGTCGGCGGTGCGCCGCTGATGAGCCTGCGCATGGGCGAGGGGCGCGATAGCGAGGCCGGGCGGATTCTCTCGACCTGTCTGTCGCTGCTGCTGGGCTTAGCGGCGGTTTTGACCGTGGGCGGGTATCTGCTGCGCGGGCCGATGCTGCGCGTGTTCGGCGTGAGCGAGGCGACGTACCCCTACGCCGAGGCGTATTTTTCGGTCTACATCGCGGGCACGGTCTTCGCGCTGCTGGCGACGGGGCTCAACCAATTCATCGTGGCGCAGGGCTTTGCGCGCGTGGCGATGGGGCTTGTGATGCTGGGCGCTGTCCTCAACATCGCGCTTGACCCGGTGTTCATCTTCGCGCTGGGCATGGGCGTGCGCGGCGCGGCGCTGGCGACGGTGCTCTCGCAAATGGCGAGCGCGGCGGGCGCGGTGATCTTTTTGATGGGCAGAAGCGTGCCGGTGCGATTGAAACCCGGCAGGCCGCATGCGGACATCGCGGGCCGCGTGCTGACGCTGGGCTTTTCGCCGTTTTCCATCATCGCCATCGACAACGCCATGATCATCGCCATGAACGCGGTGCTCAAGGCCTACGGCGGGCCGGAGCAGGGCGACGCGCTCATCACCTGCGCGACCATTGCGCAGAGCTTCATGCTCGTGGTCACCATGCCCATGGGCGGAATCTCCGGAGGAACCCAACCAATTTTGGCGTTTAACTACGGCGCGATGAAGATGGAGCGCGTCAAATCGGCGCAGAAGATCATCATGATCCTGTGCGCGGGATATGCGGCGGTACTGATGCTGCTCTCGCACGCCGCCGGGCCGCTGTTCGTGCGTCTGTTTACAAGCGACCCGCTGGCGGCGGAGCCGTCGCTCTGGGCGATACACGTGTGCACGCTGGCGATCATCCCGCTGGGCGTGCAGTACGAGATCGTGGACGGCTTCACGGCGCTGGGACAGGTGCGGCTCTCGTTCGCGCTGTCGTTCTTCCGCAAGGCGGTCTACTTCGCGGCGCTGTTCATCCTGCCTGCGATATTCGGGGCGCGCGCGGCGTTTTATGCCGAGCCGATCTCCGACATCGTCGGCCCGGCGGCGAGCATATGCGTGTACAGGCTGGCGATCGACCGCGTGCTGCGCGGGCGGCTTCAAACGCGCCACGGCGAGTAACATATCCATAGGACACAAAGAAAAATGAGGAATACGATTATGCTTAGCAAATTGACGGGCGTCACCGCGTGCCTCACGCGTCCGCGCCTTGGCAGAAGGATTGCCGCGCTGCTGGCGGCTGTGTCGGCGATGGGCCTGTGCGTGGCGGTCTTCCGCATCATCGAGTTCGGCACCGATCCGTGCTCCACGGTGAGCCTGGGCATCAGCGGCCTGACGGGGATATCGTTCGGCACGTGTCAGCTCGCGCTCAACACGGTGCTCATGCTGCTGGTGATCCGCTATGACATCAGCCAGATCGGCATCGGCACGCTGGCGAACATGGTGCTCGTGGGCTACATCGCCGACGCGTTCATGTGGGTCTTCGGCTTCATTCCGGGGCTGTTCACGCTGGGCATGGCGGGGCGCATCCTGCTGTTCATCCCGGCGATCATCCTGTTCATGATCGCGGTGTCGTTTTACATGGTCGTCGATCTGGGCAGCGCGCCGTATGACGCTCTGCCGGTCATCATCTCCGCGAACATGAAGAAGGGCGCGTACCGCCGCGTGCGCATGATCTGGGACGTGTCCGCGCTGACGATCGGCTTCGTGCTGGGCTCGACCATCGGCGTGGTGACGATCGTCACCAGCTTCTGCCTCGGGCCGATGATCACGGGCATCGGCGAGCGCGTGAAGCCCTTCTTTGAATAAACGGCGAGGCGCGTTCGTGCATGACACGGGCGCGCTTTTTGCATGCTGATTTTTCCCGCGCCGTGTGGTATAATGGGAAAAAACGACTCGGGAGGGACGCGCATGGAGGGCATGGCGCCGTTTTTGGAGAAGCTGCTGCTCGGGCAGTACGGGGAGGAAATCACCGCGCAGATCGCACAGGGGTTCGCCGCGAGGCGCGCCGCGACGCTGCGCATCAACCCGCTTCGGGGCGACGCACAGCAGACGCGCGCGGAGCTGGCGGCGGCGGGCATCGGAATGCAGGGCGTGCCGTGGTACGCCGACGCGGTGATTCTGACCGATGCGCGCGAGGACGCGGTGACGGCGCTTCCGCTTTACGAGCGCGGCGCGGTGTACATGCAGAGCCTCTCGTCGATGATCCCGGCGCTGTTTCTGGGCGCGCAGGCGGGGGAAAACGTGCTGGACATGGCGGCGGCCCCCGGCGGCAAGACGACGCAGATCGCCGCGCTCACGGGCAACGGCGCGATGATCACCGCGTGCGAAAAGAATAAGATCCGCGCCGAGCGGCTCAAATACAACGTCGAGCGGCAGGGCGCCTCGCATGTGACCGTGATGACGGCGGACGCGGGGCAGCTGGACGACCTGTTCAGGTTCGACAGGATTCTGCTCGACGCGCCGTGCTCCGGCAGCGGGACGGTGCAGCTGGGCAATCCGAAGTCGAAGGGCAATTTCAACGACGCGAACCTCGCCAAGACGACGAAGGCGCAGGCGGCGCTGCTTAATAAGGCGCTCAAGCTGCTGCGCCCCGGCCATGAGATGATCTACTCGACCTGCTCGATTTTGGAGCGCGAGAACGAGGCGATTGTGCGCCGGGCAGTCAGCTGGGGCGCGGAGGTCGTGCCGCTGGAGCTCACCGGGTTTGAGGACGTGCCGGCGCTGCCCACGAAGATACCGGGAACGCTTTGCGTCATGCCGACGCAGCTCTACGAGGGATTCTTTGTGGCGAAGCTGAGGCGGAAGAAGTGACGGGCGCGGCCCGGCAAAGCAAATCAAAAACCGCTTGCGGCGGCGCTGCCGAAAGCGGTCTTTTTGCGTGATTTTTATTCCTGCGCAAAGAGCGCGCAACATTCGTCGATGATGCTCTCCACGATGCGCACCTGCTGCGGGGTGAGCTTGCGCAGCTTGTCGGAGAGGATCAGCTGATCCTTGTCAATGATCTCGCCGGTAAGCAGATAATCGGCGCTGACCCCGAGCGCGGCGGAAATCTTCAGCAGATTCTCAGGACGCATCGCGCGCTTGCCCGCCTCCGCATAGGAAACGCATTGCGACGTGACATCGGCCTTTTCCGCGAGGTCTTCCTGCGTCATGCCCAGCTTCCTGCGGCGCGCAATGATTCGCTTGCCGATCTCGGCAAGGCACAGCTCTGCGTCCTTCATCGTCTCACCTCTGCTTCTTCTGTTACATTATATCAACAACAGACGAAACGATGAATCGCGCATTGTTGACTTAAATCAACAGAACGCGATATAATGGGCAAAAAGCGGAGGAAAGACATGAAAAATCAGACGGCGTGCTTCACCGGACACAGGTACATCCCGGATGGTCAGGTCGATTTGCTGAGCGAGCGGCTTGCGATGGCCGTCGGCGGGCTGATCGAAAGGGGATATCGGTATTTTGGCGCAGGCGGGGCGCTCGGGTTCGACACGATGGCGGCACTGACAACTTTGAGCATGAAATCGCAGTATCCGCAGATTCGGCTGATTCTCGTGATCCCGTGCATCACGCAGGCCGACGCATGGCGGGCGGCGGATCGTATTTTATATGAACAAATCAAAGCGCGTGCGGACAAGGTTGTCGTTTTGCAGAGGGATTACACGCGCGACTGTATGTTCAGGCGAAACAGGCATCTCGTCGATCACAGCAGCGCGTGCATCTGCTATCTGACCCGCACAACGGGCGGGACGGCGTATACGGTCGGCTATGCGCGCCGTCGCGGTCTGGAAATCCTGAATATCGCATGAAAAAGCGCCGCCTTTCAAACGCCTCACAGCAATTCAAAGAACTTGCGGTCCGCCCTGATGACGCCCTCCTTTTTGAGCTGGCCGATCTGCGCGCACATCGCCGAGCGCTCCACGCCCAGATAGTCCGCGAGCGTCTGCCTGTCCATTGCGGCGGGGAAGCGCCTGCTCCCGGCGTGCTGCGCCTCGATTTGCAGATACGTGAGCAGCTTTTCGCGCGTGGTGCGCTGGCTCATGCACTCGATCTTCTGGTTGAGCAGCAGGTTCTTGCGCGCGAAGTTTTCAAGCAGATTTTGGGAAAGCAGACGGTGGCACGCGCAGCCCTTCGCGCACGGCGAGGCGATGCGGCGGCAGTCGAGCAGGAGCGCGGCGCTGTCCTCGTTGGCGGCGACGGTCACGGGCGACACGTCCGGCTCGGCGAAGGCGAATGTCTCGGCGAACAGCTCCGGCGCGCGGAAGACGCCCAGCACGCTCCTTGCGCCGCTGACGTCCTCGCGCGAGATCGTCACGCTGCCGGACAAAAGCACGCCGAAGCGCGTGAGCGGCTCGCCCGCGCGGAAGATGATCTCCCCGCGCGCAAAGCGCTTTTCGGCGGCGTTCATGCAGGAGAGCAGGCCGCTCAATTCGCGCGTATCAATCCCCGCGAAGAGCGGGCATGCTGTAAGGGCGGAAAAATTCAAAAAATCGTCCCCTTTGTTGGAAATCCAACTTACTTTTCCGCTCTATTATAGTATAGTATAAGCAGAATTGCAAGGCGGAAAGCCCTGCGCGAAAGGAGATTGACCATTATGAAATATGTTTGCGACGTTTGCGGCTGGGAGTACGACGAGACCGTGGGCGATCCCGATAACGGCATTCCCGCCGGCACCAAGTTTGAGGACCTGCCGGACGACTTTGTCTGCCCGCTGTGCGGCGTGGGCAAGGACCAGTTCTCCGAGGCGTAATTCGCGGAGGAACCACGCTTGATCAGACGCATCATCCGTATCGACGAGGAAAAATGCAACGGCTGCGGCGCGTGCGCTGCGGCCTGTCACGAGGGCGCGATCGAAATGAGCGGCGGCAAGGCCCGCCTCACCCGCGAGGATTACTGCGACGGGCTGGGCGACTGCCTGCCCGCCTGCCCCGCCGGCGCCATCACGTTCGAGGAGCGCGAGGCCCCGGCATACGACGAGGCCGCCGTGCTCGCCGCGAAGGGACAAAAGGGCGAAAAGCCTGCGTGCGCCTGCCCGGGGACGGCATCGCGCGCCATCGCGCATGACACCGCGAAAAAGGGCAGCCCCGCGCCGAGCCGCCTGGCCAATTGGCCGGTTCAGCTTCGCCTCGCGCCGCTGACCGCGCCTTACTATCGGGGCGCGCAGCTGCTCATCGCGGCGGACTGCACCGCGTTTGCCTACGGCGATTTCCATGCCGAATTCATGGACGGGCGCGTGACGCTCATGGGCTGTCCCAAGCTCGACGAGGACTACGCGCCCAAGCTGGCCGAGATCTTCAGGCGCAGCGACATCGCGGGCATCACGCTCGCGCGCATGGAGGTGCCCTGCTGCGGCGGGCTGCTGAGCGCCGTACGCCGCGCCATCGGGATGAGCGGCAAGGAGATTCCGCTGACCGTCGCCGTCATCGGCACGGATGGGCGGCTGATCGCTAAGTGAACAGAAACGGCCGCGGGGCATGGGCGCTTCGCGGCCGTTTTTTGCGCAATCGGAGGACGCATGAACGAATTTGATTTGCAGATGGCGGGCGCGGCGGTCGGTCTGGCGAAGACGGCCCGCTACGACGAGCACACGGACGCGCTCATGGCGCTGCTCAAGCGCGCGCTGACGGCGGAAGGCTCGACCGAAGGCGGCGCACGCGAGTATCTTGAGCAGGCGCGCGATGTCAAGGCGTATTTCGCGCCGAACTGCGCCGGTTGCGCGCACCCCTGCGAGCGCACGTCGGCTTACGACTTTGGCGAACTTGACCGGCTCGACGAAGCGACGCGCGCGGGCAAGCTCGATCTGCTCGACGCGCTGCGCGGGCTGGCCGCGCGATGCAAGGACGGCCTTGACGCGGCGGGGGAAAAGCTGCTGTTTGACGGGCTGTGCATGCTCGGCGAGGATTGGAGCGCGCAGGCGATGGCCGAGCTCGCGCAAAGGCTTCACCGCGCGTGATGATATTTTGCGGCGCGGGCAGGGAAATGCGCCGTCCGCGCAGAAATTACAACATATAAGCGGCGGAAAATAGCCCGCCGGGAACGGGAGGAACATTCCAATGGCGATTTGCAAAAAGCCGTTCGGCAAGCTCGCGGACGGACGCGAGGTGTCGATGTATACGATGACGAACGCGTGCGGCGCGTCGGTGAGCGTGATCACCTACGGCGCGATCGTGACGAACATCGTCGTGCCGGATAAGGACGGCAAGCTCGAGGACGTGGCGCTGGGCTGCGACACGCTGGAGGGCTACGTCGCCGACCACAGCTGCATGGGCGACACCATCGGCAGGTTCGGCAACCGCATCGCGGACGCGCGCTTCGAGATCGACGGCAAGGTCTATCAGCTCGAGCCGAACGACGGCCCCAACCATCTGCACGGCGTGTTCTCGGCGGTGCTCTGGGAGGCCGAGGAGATCGCGGGCGAGGGCCAGGACGCGGTGAAGATGCACTACGTCAGCCCCGACGGCGAGGAGGGCTACCCCGGCACGGTCGACGTGAGCGTGACGTTCACGTGGAGCGACGCGTGCGCGCTGACGATCCGCTATGAGGCGACGACGGACAAGCCGACGCTGCTGAACATGACGAACCACAGCTACTTCAACCTCGCGGGCCAGGCCGCGGGCAGCATCGCCGGGCATGAGCTGACGATGTACGCCGACGCGATCACGGCGGTCCGCAAGGGGCTGATCCCCACGGGCGACTATGCGGCGGTCGCGGGGACGCCGTTTGACATGCGCGCGTGCAAGAGGCTGGGCGACGGCCTGGTGCTGACGGACTGCACGCCGCTGATGAAGATGGCGGGCGGCTATGATCACAATTACGTGCTCAATAAGGGCATGGCGTTCGGCCTCGCGGCGACGCTCGTGGAGCCGATGAGCGGCAGGAAGATGGAGGTCATCACCGATCAGCCGGGCTGCCAGCTGTACACCGCGTGCACGACCGATATGGAAGGCGGCAAGGGCGGCGTCCATTACGGCAAGTACTCCGGCCTGTGCCTGGAGACGCAGCACTTCCCGGATACGCCGCATCATCCGCACTTCCCCGGCACGACCACGCTGCGCCCGGGCGAGAAGTACGATACCACGACGATCTATGCCTTCGGCACGCTGTAAAAAGTTTCTTTAAGCGCGCGAAGCGAACCGGGGTCAAGGGGATCATCCCCTTGCGGGGTCTGGGGCTGCCCCAGCGTAACCCCAAAAATGGCGAAGCCAATCTCCAAAAAAGTAGTCAGGGACCGGAGCCTGCCGCCGCCAGTGGCGGATGAAGGCAGGCGGAGCGTCGGAAACTTTAAGGAGCGCTTGCGCGACTATAAAGTTTCCCGGAATGCGAAGCGTTACCTGACGGGTTCAGCGCGCCAAAGCCCCGATTCATCACAACCCCAAAAACCAACCGGGACGCACCCAAAGCAACATGGGCGCGCCCCGTTTTTTATGCGGCATATTTTCAGCGAAGTTCAGTTTTCGGTAAACGGCTGCGCATCCTCACGAGAAGCAGCTTACCGCCCATCGCCGCCAAGCCCCGCGCATCCCCAAAAATCACGTGTCCATCCGCTCGGCGTCGATAAGCACCCTGTCCCTGTAACACAAATCCTCGCGCGCGCCGAAGCCCATCCGCGCCCAGAATGCGTTGCCCTCCGCGTTGCGCGCAAAGGCCACGAGCGACACCTTCGCGATGCCCTGCGCGGAGAGCGCGGTGAGGGCCGCCTCGACGAGCTGCGCGCCAATGCCGCGACGCCTGCTGTCCGGGCGCACGGCGAGGTGGTAGATGTGCCTGCGCCGCCCGTCGTGCCCGGCGAGAATGACGCCCGCGATGCGCCCGCCGTCCCCGGCGACGAAGCACGTGTCCGGGTTGCGGGCCAGAAAGCGCGCGATGCCCTCGCGCGTGTCGTCGGCGGCATTGAGCCCCATGCCCGCGCAGGCGCGCCACAGCGCGTAAACCTCGCCGTAATCCCCGATGCGCATGATGCGGATGTCCATGCTCCCGCCTCCCTTTTTGCATCCATTATACACGGCGAAAATCCCATGCGCAAGGGCGGCTCACACGGCGACGGTCAGCCGCTCGACGCTGCGGCCCTCGCTCCACTTGCGCATGTATACGTCGCGGCATTTCCTGTACTTGGCGAATACGCGCTGCGCGCGCGCCTCGTCGCCGTAGACCTTCCAGATGCCGGTGCACTTGGCGGGCAGGCCCTCCATGAACCCGCGCACGTCCTCCGGCGGGTAGCTCAGGAACAGCCCGATCTCGTGCGGGAAGCCCTCGCCCGCCGCAAGCCGCGCCATCAGCCGCCGGATGCAGCCGCTCACGTCGCCGCAGGGATAGCCGCAGGCGCGCAGCAGCGCACAGGCGTCGCAGTCGGTCAGGTCGCGCGCGAGCATGCCGGGGCGGTAGAGATACAGAAGGCACGCGCCATCCTTCCAGCGCAGCGGGAGCATGCACAGCCCGCGTCCCGTCATGCGCCGGTTGAACGCGCGCACGGCGCACAGCATCGCGTCGCGGCTGTCGAACGGGCATGTGAACAGGCTGCCGGTCTTGATGCTCGCCAGCGTCGGCGCGCAGTAGCGGATGATACATTCGTCGCTCATGGATGGGCCTCCTTTGAAGATAAGTTTGTTCTAACTAACATATGGGGAGAAGAAAGCGCCGTGGCGGATGCGCGCGGCGGTGGGGTGCGGGCGGGGGGAATATGCATATGTGTTAGAATGAACTAACTAATGACAGTTTAGCATGATGTGGGGGCAGGTGTCAAGGGGGATTTTTTCGTGGAATGGGGGCATGGCGGCGCGGGGGAAAAGTTCGCCAAAAGAACGGCCAAAGCGAAACGGTGCGCGCCCAAGCTGATCTGGACGCGTCCCGTTTGCTTTATGCTTTTTCGTATCATGACAAAGACAGCACGGCGCGGCTTCGGGCGGCGGAAAACGCCAGCTCACACATTCCGCGTCCTCACCGCCCGAACATTCGGATGCTCGGACAGCGTGCCGATGATGTCGACATACGTCGTCGAATTGGGGATCGAGAGCAGATAGATGTTGGTGTACAGATTGCCCTCGGGCTTGGTCTCGGCGTGGAAATCGACGTCGAGCACCCTGATGCCGGCCTTGGCGAAGTAGTCGTTGAGGAAGGGCAGCGTCTCGGCCCTGTGCCAGAACTGCACCTCGATGCCCTTGAACGTGTGCACGTGCACGACGCGCTGCATCACGCGCAGCACGACGAGCACCAGCACGCCCGCCGCAATCGCCATCGCGTGGAAGCCGAAGCCCGCCGCCAGCCCGATGCACGCCGTGCACCACAGCGACGCCGCCGTCGTCAGGCCCGATATGCGATGCTTGCTCATGAAGATCGTGCCCGCGCCCAGGAAGCCCACGCCCGACACGACGCCCGCCGTGATGCGCCCCATGCTCACGCCGATGCCCTCGCCGTGGTTGAGCGACACCACGCACGCCACCGTCTGATACTCGATGAGCGCCACCAGCGCCGCGCCCACGCACACAAGCACGTGCGTGCGCATGCCCGCCGGGCGGTTCTTGATCTCCCTGTCGATGCCGATTGCGCCGCCGATGGCCACCGCCACCGCCATGCGCAGCAGGATCACCCAAACCGAAAGCGGCTGTCCGAATTGGCCGATCGCGTTCATCGCCCCGCCTCCTTTCTGTTGGCGTATTCGCGTTACCGGGCGTAAACCGTCCTGCCGCCCGCGATCGTGCGCTCCACGCGGATCGTGCGCAGCGCGTCGGCGGGCGTGGTGAGCGGATTGCCGGAGAGAATGGTCATGTCCGCGCGCATGCCCGGCGCGAGCTCGCCCTTGTCCGCCTCGCCGTACTGCATCGCGGCGTTCTTCGTCACGGCGTCAAACGCGGTTTTGGCGTCGATCTTCTCGCCTTCGCCGAGCGTCACGCCGCGCTTCGTCCTGCGCACGCACGCGCACCACATGGTCTCGAGCATGTCGGGCTTGATGACCGGCGCGTCCTGATGCAGCGTGAACGGCAGGCTAAGGGCCTTCGCGCTGGCCAGGCCGCTGATGCCCGATGCGCGCGCCATGCCGAGGTTTTCGATGTGGATGTCGCCCCAGTGATACACGTGCGCCACGAAGAACGACGGCGTGATGTGCAGCGCGGGCAGTTCCTTCATCTGATCCGGGCGAAGCGTCTGCGCGTGGATCATCACCGGGCGGATTTTGGAAAGGTCCGCGCCGTTTGCCTGTGCCGCGCGGCATGCGTCGATCATCTGCTGCGCCGCCGCGTCGCCGTTGCAGTGCATGAGCACCTGCGTGCCCAGCCTGTCCGCCTGCATCAGCGCGGCGACGATGTCCGCGTCCGCCATCGCCGGATAGCCGCGGTAGCCGTCGTCCGCGTTTGCGTAGGGCGCGCTCATGTAGGCCGTGCGGGCCTGCGGCGAGCCGTCGAGGATGAGCTTGAGGCCGCCGATCTTCACGTGGCCGCTGTACTTGCCCACGCAGCCCGGCAGGGCATCGGCGAACGCGGCGTAGTCCTGCGGCGTCGGGTAGCCCACGACGTCGAGCGTGAGGATGCCGCGGCGCATCATCTCCTGATACATCGGCAGCATCTGCGCCATCATCAGGCCCTCCTGCACGGTCGCGATGCCGTGGCCGGCATAGAGCCTCTGCGCGCGCACGACGGCGTCCATCAGCGCGTCCATGTCCGGCACGGGGAAGGCGTGCTGCGCGTTGAGGAAGGCATTTTCCTCCAAATAGCCGGTCAGTTTGCCGTTCTCCCTGCCGATGCGCCCGCCGTCGGGGTCGGGGGTGTCTGTTGTGATGCCCATTTTGGTCAGCGCGATGCTCGAGGCCATCGCCGCGTGGCCGCTCTTGTGCTGCAGGACGAGCGCATAGCCGCCCGCGACCGCGTCGAGCGCATCGAGGCCCGGCCAGCCGCCCATGTCCTGCGGATCGAAGCCCGTGCCGACGAGGAAGTCGCCGGGCGCGAGATTCCTGCCGTCCAGATACGCGGCGATGCGGGCTTTGAGCTCGTCGAGGCTGTGCAGATCGGCGAGGTCGAGCTGGAGCATGCTGTTGGCGACGGCCATGAAGTGGCTGTGCGGGTCGATGAACGCCGGGGCGAGCGTGCGGCCTTCGAGGTCGATTTGCACGGCATCCTTGCCCGCGAGCGCGCGCATATCGTCGAGATTTCCGACGCCCAAGATGCGTTCGCCGTCGGTGACGAGCGCCTGCGCGATGCCGCCGCGCGCGAGGATCGTGCCGTTTTCGTAGATCGTCTTCATCGCTGTTCCTCCTTCGGTGGCGATGGCCGCGCGTATGACAAAGAGCGTATGCGCGCGGCGGTTTCTTCATACCATGATGATACCACATTTTGCCCCGTTTGGCATAGATGCAATCGCGAAGATTGGGCGCGGTCATTGACAAGCCCGCCGCGCGCGGGGTACAATAACGCCGTTCACGATTCGAAGGAGGATGCGCCCGATGAAAAATCCCACGCCGCAGGAGCTCGCCGCGCTGCGCACACGTGCCGCGCAGATCGCAAACACGCTGCCGGACATGCGCATGGGCGAGGGCGGCACGCTCGACGCGAAAAGCCGCGAGGCGTTTGGTCAGCTTGCAGTCCGCGTGCTGAAAAAATACGGCGCTGTCGGCGCGAGCGTGGTGCTCTGCCACCCAGGCGGGGGATGCGACGTGTTCACGCACGGATACGCAAGGCTGCGTCCGCGCGTGCCTGTGACCGAAAAGACGTGCTTCCGCGTGGCGTCGGTGAGCAAGCTGGTGATGGCCTTCGGCGCGCTTTCGCTGATGGAACAGGGCGCGCTCGACCTCGACCGCGATGTGTCCGATTATCTGGGCTTTGCCGTGCGCAACCCGCGTCACCCGGACGCCGCGATCACATCGCGCATGCTGCTCACGCACACGTCGGGCATATGCGACGAGGGCAATTACGGCACGCGCGGCATGCAGGCGGGCTGCACCGTGGGCGAGCTGCTCGGCGACAGGCAGAACTGGCTTGACCGCGCGCCCGGCGAGACCTTCCATTACACCAACCTCGGCGCGGGCGTCATGGGCTGCGTCATGGAAGCCGCCGCGGGCGAGACATTTGAGGCCATCATGCAGCGCTGCGTGTTCGGGCCGCTTTCCATGCGCGCGAGCTACGCGCCGTCGCTGATTGAGCCCCGCGAGGATCTGGCGGACGGCTACGGCGTGCGCCTGCCGCTGCTTCCCCCAAAGAAAAAATACGACGCGGCGGCTGTGAGCCAAAGACCCGCGCCGGGCCTCGACCCGCAGAGGGATTACCTCATCGCGGCGGGGCGGATGATCACAGACAGCGCGGGCATGGGGCGACTTGTCCGGCTTCTGGCGGACGACGGGCGCATGGGCGTGCTCAGCGGGAGGTCGCTTGATATGATGCGCACGGCGCAGGACGGCATCGGGGGCATCGGCGCATGCCATCGCGGGCTGAACGCGGCGTTTCTGCCGGGCGTGTTTGGCGGCTTTGACCCCGTGGGGCATCAGGGCGTGGCCTACGGCATGTGCGCGGAGCTTTTCGCCGACCCCGTGCGCGACGCGGGCGTGGGCGTGATGACCAACGGCGTGATGCTCGTGCGGAAAAATCCGCCGCTGATGAACGCGGGCTTTGAGCTGCTCGCGCTCGGCTTTGCCTGCATGAACGCAGCGCATTGAACGTGTCACATTGCGTTCACAATATTTGCTCAATCTTTTCTAAATCTGCTCGTTTTTCCTCCAAAAGAACCCCGTATAATACAACCATCGCCGAAAGGCAGGGCCCCGCATGAAGCGGGCGACCCGAAGCACTATTTTTCACCGGCTTTGCCCGGTTCATCTCACGAAAGGAGATCGTTTCTATGCGTAACACCACATTCATCCGCCGCATCACCGCGCTGGCCGTCGCGCTGGCGCTCGTCATGACCCTGAGCCTGGCCGCCGCGAGCGCCGAGGACAAGCACTTCAGCGTGATCGAGGCCGCGACGCCCGAAGACGCGCTTTCCATGACGGAGATCGCCGCCAAGTGCCGCCCGAGCGTCGTCGCCATCGAGATCGAATCGAAGGTCACATACAGCGACAGCGGCAGCAGCTATTACAGCCCGTTTGACATGTTCTTCGGCTACGGCTACGGCTATCCCTACGGCCGCCAGCCGCAGCAGCGCGAGTACACGCAGGTCGGCTACGGCTCCGGCGTGATCATCTCCGAGGACGGCTACATCGTCACCAACAACCACGTCATCTCCGGCGCGGACAAGATCACCGTTTACGTCCTGCCCGCCGACGGCGAGGGCGAGGAGGAGACCTACGAGGCGAGCGTCGTGGGCACCAGCGAGAGCAACGACATCGCCGTCATCAAGATCGACGCCAAGGGCCTTGTCCCGGCGGCCTTCGCCGACAGCACGCAGCTTGAGATCGGCGAGCTGGCCGTAGCCATCGGCAACCCGACCGGCCTGATCCACGGCTCCGTGACCGCGGGCATCATCTCCGCCCTCGAGCAGGAGGTCACCATCGACGACGTGACCATCAACGCCATCCAGACGGACGCGGCGGTCAACCCCGGCAACTCCGGCGGCGGCCTGTTCGACTCCTACGGCAACCTGATCGGCGTGGTCTACGCCCGCAACGCGAGCACGCAGAACATCGGCTACGCCATCCCGATTGAGAACTTCAAGGAGCTCATCACCACCATGATCAACGACCCGGAGGCGCTGGAGGACCAGACCAAGGGCAGCCAGATCATGCTGGGCATCACCATCACCGACGTCAACGAGACGATGGCCGAGCAGTACCAGATGCCGGTGGGCGTCTACATCATCGAGGTCAGCCAGTTCTCCGCCGCCGAGCGTGCGGGCCTGCGCACCGGCGACATCATCACCGGCTTTGCGGGCGAGGAGGTTAAGACCGCCGACGACCTGAACGCCGTCAAGGCCAAGCAGACGCCGGGCGACGTGGTCGAGGTCGTCGTCGACCGCAACGGCAAGGAGACGACGCTTGAGATCGTCATCCCGCAGCCGACCGAGGTCGAAACCACGAATTAAGCGATAGGGCTCATAGAGAAAGGGACTGTCGGAATTTTCCGGCGGTCCCTTTTTTGCGCGCTGCATCGGAAAAACGCATGCGCGCCAAGCCTTTCGCCGCCTTGAAATCCCGTGCGGCTTTATGCTATACTTTTCCATACCGCACAGGGAAGAATCGCGCGATGCCTTTCGTCTTTTATGCAAAAGGCGGCTGCGCCGCGATTCTGATCCGTCATTTGGGAGGCTCCCATGTTCCATATCAAACGCACATTGATCTTCTTTCTGCTCGTGACGCTGTTTACGCTGCCCGCGTGCGCCCAGACGGTGCTCTGGGAGGACGAGAACGGCGTTTTGATGATGGGCGACGACGGCACGGTCACGCTCATGCCGCCCGGCACGACGCCCGCACCGACGCCCGACGGCGCGACGCCCGGCCCGACGGCGTATCTGGGCGAGTTCTTCATCGAGGAGGACGTCCCCGGCGAGGAAATCACGCCCGAGCCAACGCCCGAGCCAACGCCCGAGCCGACGGCCACGCCCGTACCGCCGCTCACCGCCACGCTGCAATACGGCGACAGCGGCGACGAGGTTCTGCTCGCCCAGCAGCGCTTTACCGACCTTGGGTATTACCACGGCAAGCTCTCCGGCGACTTCCTGGAGGGCACGCAGGCGGCGGCACGGCGCTTTCAGGGCATGAACGGCCTTTCGCAGACGGGCAAGGTCGACGCGGCCACGTGGCAGCGCATGTTCAGCGCGGAGGCCATCGCCCGCGACGGCAGCGCGCCCTACGCCACGCCCTCGCCGACGCCCGCGCCCACGCCCTTTGCATACAGGCGGATTCTGCGCTACGGCGACTCCGGCGAGCTGGTGCGCGCCGTGCAGACGCGCCTTGGAGAGCTGGGCTTTTTCGACGCGAAGGTCTCCGGCGGCTACTACGACGCCACGCAGCGCGCCGTGCGTGCATTTCAGGAGCACAACGGCCTGTCCGCCGACGGCATCGCGGGCGAGGACACGCAGACGCTTCTTTTCTCCGACGATGCACGCAGCGCGGACGAGGAGAAGGCCGCTGCGCCGTCCGCCAAATACACGCTCATGGTCGATGTCGCCAACCAGATCGTGCGCGCGTTCACATACGACGCGAACGGCGAATACACGGTGCTCGTGCGCGAGATGATCTGCTCGACCGGCACGGACAGGTATCCCACGCCGCTGGGCACGACGATCATGCCCAAAAAGCGCGCGCGTTGGGGCTACTTCCCGACCTGGGGCAGCCACGCGCAGTACCTCACGCGCATCGACCCGGCCAACGCGTTCCACTCCGTGCTCTACACCGAGCCGGACGAGCGCACGCTCGCGGTCAATTCCTTTGAGCAGCTGGGCACGCCCGCCTCGCACGGCTGCGTGCGCCTTTTGGTCAGCGACGCGAAGTGGATCTACGACAACTGCGCGGAGGGCACGATCATCACCGTCTACGAGGGCGAATACGACCCCGAATACACGATGACGCTCAAGCCCACGCTCAACCAAAGCACCCTGCGCGAGAACCCGCTCCCCGAGCCGACGCCCACGCCGACGTATGCGCGCGAGAACTGGCCTGCGGAATACCGCACGCTCTACCGCGGGCGCGAGGGCGAGGACGTCTACATGGTGCAGATGCGCCTGGCGGAGCTGGGCTATTACCACGGCACGGTCACCGGCGGCTACTACGGCGGCACGATCAAGGCGGTCGAGGCGTTTCAGGCGCGCAACGGCCTGACGGTTGACGGCGCGGCGGGGCAGGCGACGCAGAGCGTGCTGTTCTCCGATGCGGCTGTGGCTGCAGAGGGGATGGAACCGGCGGCAAGCCCGACGCCGGAGGCGACTGATGCGCCGGATGTGACGCCCGCGCCTGTTGAGGCGGCGGGAACGCCCGCGCCCGAGGAGACGATGACGCCGGATTTGGTGCCGGTCGTCGATAGCGTGGGGTGAGCGGGAGGGAAATTCGATGGGCTGCATGCTTGCCGCAGCCCTTTTCTTTACGCCCGCGAAACGCGCGCCGCGCAAGCGATGGTTTACACGGCAAATGAAATGGTGTATAATAAGATGCTATAATTTGTTCATTTGTCAGCATCACGATTCCAAGGAGAAGCCTATATGACGCGAAAAACATGGGCTGCGCTGACCCTGACGCTGCTCATCGGCACGCTCGGCGCGATGGTCGGTCTGGTCGTGTTCATCGACCCGTTCGAGGTCTACCATCAGGCGGAGCATTTCACGCCGCCCATCGCCAACGGCACGCAGATCTATTCCAACGCGGGCATCGCCAAATCCTACGAATATGACAGCGTGATGATCGGCTCGTCGATGACCGAAAATTTCCGCCCCAGCCAGCTCGATTCGCTCTTCGGCGGGCGCTTCGTCAAGCTGCCCATCAATGCCGGTTCGCCCTATAACCACAGGCAGATGATGGAGATGGCCTTCGCCGCGCACGACATCAGGCGCGTGCTCTACGGCATCGACATCGAACTGTTCACGTATTTTTACACCACGCCCAAGTGCGAAATGCCGGACTACCTCTACGACAGCGACATCTTCAACGACGTGCGCTACTGGTTCAACGTCAGCGTGCTCACCGACTACATCCCGCGCTGCCTCGCCTCCTGGGGGCGGACCGATCCGCAGCAGCGCGACACCATGTACACGTGGGGCGATATGTACCCCTATGGCCGCGACGCCGTGCTGAAAAACGTGACCTTCACCGGGCCGGGCGAGCCGCGCGAGGCGGTCGCGGGCGAGGATGAGGCCGCCGGAATGAGCCAGCAGACCATGCTCAACGTCGAGCACAACATCCTGCCGTTCATCGAGGCGCACCCGGACACACAGTTCACGTTCTTCTTCCCGCCGTATTCGCTCGTGCGCTGGGTCGAATTCGATCAGGCGGGCGAGATGCAATACCACATGAACCAGAAGGAGGCCGTCGTGCGCGCGCTCCTTGGCTATGACAACGTGCGCATATTCGATTTTCAGGCGAACCTCGAGTGGATTCTCGATCTTGACCATTACATCGACACGTCGCATTATGGCCCGGACATCAACGACGCGATGGCGCAGGCGATGGCTTCCGGCGAATTCGAGATCACCGATCCCGCGCAGATCAAGGCAAACAACGCCGTCATCCGCGAGTATGTCGCCTATGTCCATGCGGCCGGCGCGTGGCCCGACGCCTTCCCGGCCGATTCCAAGTAAAACGAAGGAGCACCGCTATGCTGTTCAATTCCTACGTCTTCATGCTGGCCTTCCTGCCGCTGACGCTGCTGGGCTACTTCCTGCTGGGCAAGCTGCCCGAGCGCGTGCCGCTCAACAAGCTCTTCCTCGTGCTCGCCTCGTTCCTGTTTTACGGCTACAACAACCCGAGCTACGTGCCGATCATCGTGGTGAGCATACTGGTCAACTACGCGCTCTCCCAGCTCATGCTCATGGCGGACAAGAAGCTCGTGCGCCTGCCGCTGATGCTCACCGGCCTTGGGCTCAACCTCGGCGTGCTCTTTTATTTCAAGTATCACGACTTCTTCTGCGAGAACCTCAACGGCTTCTTCGGCACGAGCTTCACGCTCAATCACCTCGTGCTGCCGCTGGGCATATCGTTCTTCACATTCCAGCAGCTCTCCTACGTGATCGACAGCTACAAGCGCACGGTGCCGCGCTACAACATCCTGGACTACGCGCTGTTCGTGACGTTCTTCCCGCAGCTGGTCGCCGGCCCGATCGTTCTGCACAGCGAGATCGTGCCGCAGTTTGCCGACGCCAAAAACCGGCATTTCAACTTTGACAACTTCGCGCCGGGCCTGTACGCCTTCGCGCTCGGTCTGTTTAAGAAGGTCATCGTGGCCGACACGTTCGGCGTCGCGGTCGAGGCGGGCTTTGCCGAGGCCATGACGCTCAACACCGCCGAGGCGTGGTTCGTCGCCGTGGGCTACACGCTCCAGCTCTACTTCGACTTCTCCGGCTACTGCGACGTGGCGACCGGCGTGGGCCTGATGTTCAACATCAAGATCCCGCTCAACTTCAACTCGCCCTACAAGGCGATGAACATCCGCGAGTTCTGGCAGCGCTGGCACATGACGCTCTCGCGGTTTCTGACGCAGTACATCTACTTCCCGCTGGGCGGCAGCCGCAAGGGGCAGGTGCGAACCTGCGTGAACCTGATGATCGTCTTCCTCGCCTCGGGCCTGTGGCACGGCGCGGGCTGGCTGTTCCTTTTGTGGGGCCTGATGCACGGCGCGGCGAGCGTGCTCTACCGCATATTCAAAAAGCAATACGACGCGCTGCATCCGGCGCTGCAATGGCTGCTGACGTTCGGGTTCGTCGTGGTGGCGTGGGTGTTCTTCCGCGCCACGAGCATGGCCGACGCGATGGCCATCGTCAAGTCGATGTTCATGATGGACTTTGGGCCCCTGCGCGAGTCGATCACCTCGGCGTTCGCTCTGCCGGGCGGCTTCCATCCGGGCTACAATGCGCTGTACATGATGGTCTGGTATGCGCTGTCGCTGTTTGCCTGCCTCGGCCTGCGCAATACGTATGAAAAGACGATGGACTTTAAGCCCACGCTCGCAAACGCGGCGCTCACCGTCGTGCTGATCCTCTATGTCACGCTGTCGCTCTCGCGGGTCAGCGTCTTCCTCTACTTCAACTTCTGATTCGGTGCAAGCATGAAAAGAAAGACTTGGGGCCTGCTGACGCTGGGGACGCTCGTCTGCGCGCTGCTCGTGCTCAGCGCGGCGGTGATATACGTCGATCCGTTTCAGGTCTACCGGCTGGCGACGCGCTACATGCCGCCGATCGACAAGACGACGCAGGTCTACGCCAACGCGGGCATTGCGCGCAGCTACGACTACGACAGCGCCATCGTCGGCACATCGGTGACCGAGAACTTCCGCCCGTCGCAGATGGACGAGCTGCTCGGCGGGCGCTTCATCAAGCTCTGCTCGTCCGGCGGCACGGCATACAGCCACGCGCTGCTCATGAACCTGGCGTTTGACACGCACGACATGCGGCGCATCGTCTACGGCCTCGACGTGTATTCCTTCATCGGCGAGCTCGACGAGACGCCGACCGAGATGCCGCTGTATCTCTACGACGGCAACATATTCAACGACGTGCACTACTGGCTCAACCGCTCCGTGCTCGCCTCGTTCATGCCGCGCTGCCTGCGCGCATGGGGGCAGAGGCAGGACGACACCATCCGCGACAGCATGTACAACTGGGCGAACGCGGGCGACGAATACGGCCTCATCGGGCTGTACGACGCGCAGTTCACCCCGCCGCAGCCGGAAGAGATGCTTGCGGCGGACGCGCGCGCGGACATCTGCACGCAGAACATACAGACGCACCTCATCCCGTTCATCGAGGCGCACCCGGACACGCAGTTTGACTTCTTCTTCCCGCCTTATTCGGCGGCGGAGTGGTCGACGATGCTCTCCAGGGGGACGCTTGACGCCATGCTGACGCTGCGCGGGATTTGCTATGACGCGCTGAGCGCCTATCCCAACGTGTGCATATACGACTTCTCGGCGCGCGAGGATTGGGTGCTTAACATGCGCAATTACAAGGACACGCTGCACTACGGCGAGTGGATCAACGAGGAGATCGTCGCGTGCATCGCGTCGGGCGACGGGCTCGTGGTATCGCGCGGGCAGCTCGACGCGGCCACGGCGCAGCTCGACGCATGGGCGCATGCGCTCATCGACGCGGGCGGGTGGATCTACGAGCCGCGCGGGGATCAATAAAGGAGGACCTATGTCGGTCAACATCGAAAGGACACCGGAGCGGACGGCGCGCATGCCGTCCCGAAAGAGACGCGCCGCGCTCACGCCGCTTCTACGCACGCTGATCGCTGCGGCTGCGGTGGTGATGATCGTCCTGCTGTGCGCGCTGTCGACGAAGCTGATGCCCACGGCGCAGGAGATCGTGCCGACGGCCGTGCCGAGCGCGACGCCCGAGCCCACGCCCACGCCCGTGCCGACGATCACGCCGACGCCCGCGATTTACGCCCCGTTCGGCGCGCAGTACGGCTTCGGCGGCGAGGAGCTTCTGCCCACGCCCGACCCGGCGCTCACGCCCACGCCCGTGCCCACGCCGTCGCCCGTGCCGACGCCATCGCCCGTTCCGGTTCTGCGCAAGGGCGCCAAGGGCGAGCAGGTGCGCCAGATGCAGGAAAAGCTGATCGAGCTGGGGTATCTGGACGGCGAGGCGGACGGCATATTCGGCAACGACACGGCGGACGCGCTGATGGCGTTCCAGTCGGTCAACTCGCTGACGGCGGACGGCGTCGCGGGCAAGAACACGTTCGAGGTAATCAACGGCGGTCAGGCGCTTTCCATGGACGAGGCCCCGCCGACGGACTTCCTGATGCTGGTCAACCGCGAATACCCGATGGACAAGGGCCAGCGCCCGAGCGATCTGGTCGATCTGGAGGACGTGATCCCCTCGAGCGTCTGCAAGATCAAATACGAGGGCACGCAGGCCAACGAGACGGCGGCGCTTGCGCTGCGCACGATGCTCGAGGCGGCGCAGGCGGACGGCCTTGACAACTTCCAGATCTCGTCTGCCTACCGCACATACAGCGAGCAGCAGCGCCTCGTGGACAATTCCGCCGCTGAATACCAGAAGAACTACCCGGACTGGTCGCGCTCCAAGTGCCTGTCCGCGACATACAACACGGTCGCGCCCGCCGGCACGAGCGAGCACCAGACCGGCCTCGCCTTTGACATCACCGTGCCGGGCGTCAGCTTCACCGGCACCGAGCAGCAGAAGTGGCTGCACAAGCACTGCCACGAATACGGCTTCGTCGTCCGCTTCACCGAGGAGAAGCGCAAGATCACGGGCTTCATCGCGGAGTCGTGGCATTTCCGCTACGTCGGCGTCGAGGCGGCGCAGGTGATGGTGCGCAACGATTGGTGCTTGGAGGAATACTGCGAGCACATGGGGCTGATGCCGGAGAAGGACGAGGAATAAGGAAGCAGAATGAATCGCACAGAAACAGGCTCTGCCTTTGGCGGGGTCTGTTTTTTGTTGGGTGAGGACGCTTATACAGGGCTGGTCTCGCGAGGTGGCAGGCGAAGGCTGACGGAGAGGGCTGCTGCGCTCGCGGTAGATAATGATGATAAATGCAAAGCAGCGCCAGAACGAAAAAGTTTCAATACTAAAAAGCTATACTTGCCTCTCCCTTTGGGAGAGGTGTCAGCCGCAGGCTGACGGAGAGGGCTCGCTTCGCTTAACGTCACAATGTTCCCCCTACTAGGGACAATAGGGGCTACCGGGGTTACGGCGTGGAGCGTTACCCTTAAAGGCAAAGCTGCACCAGAGCGGAAAAGTTTCACCATATGTAAAGTTGCGTTGCTTCTCCCCCGGAGAGGGAGGTGGCATGCGAAGCATGCCGGAGGGGTGTAACCAAAAGGGCGGTGGGTGGGAATAGATCAAGTATCGCTTTGCACAGCGCTGCGACAGGATGAAAACGCCCCGCTCACCAAGTCCGTACCCCCGCCCACCCAAGCCGCACATGGGGCCCGGCACAAAGGCTGCGGCGACAGTAAAGCTGCGCCGGGCTAAAGCAAAAAACGCATCGGGAGACCCCGAAGGGGGCTCCGTCACCGGCTCCGCCAGAGCGAAAAAAGTTCCGATATGCAATAAAAAACCGTCCCCCGAAGAAAAGCATCGGGGAACGGAAAGATTCGATTTTGAGAAAAACGCAGCGATCAGCCGTTTTTCTTGCAGTTCATCGCGCAGCCGTCGCAATTGCCGCCGCACTTGCCGAGCAATTTCTTTTTGCGGATCACGACGACCGCCGCGATGACCGCCGCGGCGAGCAGCGCCGCCACAATCACAGAAGCCATATTTAACCTCCAAACCCGAGCAGCAGCCCGATCAGCCGGAACGCGAACGCCACGACCCACGCAATCGCGCACTGGCTAAGCGCTACGCCCAGCGCCCACTTGCCGCCGAGCTCGCGCTTGACCGCCGTGATCGCCGCGACGCACGGTGTATACAGCAGGCAGAACACCAGCATCGTCGCCGCAGCCAGCGGGCTGAGCGAGGAGAGCAGCACCGCCTCCGAGCCAAAGAGCACGATCAGCGTCGTGACCACGCTCTCCTTGGCCATGAAGCCCGTGATCAGCGCCACGCAGATGCGCCAGTCGCCCATGCCCAGCGGCGCGAAGATGGGCGCGAGCAGGCCCGCCAGCGACGCGAGGATGCTCTGCGAGCTGTCCGCCACGATCTGAAGGTGAATGTTGAACGTCTGAAGGAACCAGATCATGATCGTCGCCACGAAGATGACCGTGAACGCGCGCTGCAGGAAGTCCTTCGCCTTGTCCCAGAGCAGCTGCGCCACGTTCTTGGCGCCCGGCATGCGGTAGTTGGGCAGCTCCATGACGAACGGCACGGGCTCGCCCGCGAACATCGTCTTTCTAAGCACAACCGCCGAGACGATGCCCATGAGGATGCCCAGCACGTACAGCGCGATCATCACAAACGCCGTGTATTTCGGGAAGAACACCGCGCAGAAGAACGCGTAAATCGGCAGCTTCGCCGAGCAGGACATGAACGGCGTCAGCAGGATCGTCATCTTGCGGTCGCGCTCGGAGGGGAGCGTGCGCGTGGCCATCACGCCCGGCACCGTGCAGCCAAAGCCCACGAGCATCGGCACGATGCTGCGCCCGGAAAGGCCGATCTTGCGCAGCAGCTTGTCCATCACGAACGCCACGCGCGCCATGTAGCCGCTGTCCTCGAGCATCGACAGGAAGAAGAACAGCGTCACGATATGCGGCAGGAAGCCCAAGACGCTGCCCACGCCCTCGAATATGCCGTCGATGATCAGCGAGTGCAGCACGGAATTGACGCCCGCGGCGGTGAGGCCCGCGTCGGCCACGCCCGTCAGCCAGCCGATCAGCGCCTCCATCCACTCCGAGAGCAGCGCGCCCACGACGTTGAACGTCAGATAGAACACGAGGCCCATGATCGCGATGAACGCCGGGATGGCCGTGTGCCTGCCGGTCAGGATGCGGTCGAGCTTCTCGCTGCGCGCGTGCTCGCGGCTCTCCTTGGGCGGGACGACCGTCTGGTCGCAGATTTTGCGGATGAAGCGGAAGCGCATGTCGGCAATCGCCGCCGCGCGGTCGAGGCCGCGCTCCTGCTCCATCTGCACGATGATGTGCTCGACGGTCTCGCGCTCGTTGTCGTCAAGGCCGAGCTGCTCCATGATGAGCGAATCGCCCTCGGCCAGCTTGCTCGCCGCAAAGCGCACCGGGATGCCCGCGTCCCTGGCGTGATCCTCGATCAGGTGCATCAGGCCGTGCAGGCAGCGGTGAACCGCCGCGCCCTCGCCCTCGGCGTCGCAGAAGTCGTTGCGGCCGGGGCGCTCCTGATACTGGGCGACGTGCAGCGCGTGGTCGACCAGCTCGTCGATGCCCTCGTTCTTGGCCGCGGAGATCGGGATGACCGGTATGCCGAGCATGGCCTCCATGTCGTTGACGCGGATGGAGCCGCCGTTCTGGCGCACCTCGTCCATCATGTTCAGCGCGAGCACCATCGGGGTATCCAGCTCCATGAGCTGCATGGTGAGATACAGGTTGCGCTCGATGTTGGTGGCGTCGACGATGTTGATGATGCCGCGCGGCTTCTCGCCCAATATGAACTGGCGGGTGACGATCTCCTCGCCGGTGTAGGGGGAGAGCGAATAGATGCCCGGCAGGTCGGTGACCAGCGTATTCGCCCGGCCGCGGATGATGCCGTCCTTGCGGTCGACCGTCACGCCGGGGAAGTTGCCCACGTGCTGGGATGAGCCGGTCAGCTGGTTAAAGAGCGTCGTCTTGCCGCAGTTCTGGTTGCCGGCGAGCGCGAAGGTGAGCTTCGTGCCCTCGGGCAGCGGGTTTTCGCCGGCCTTGACGTGATATTTGCCGCCCTCGCCGAGGCCGGGGTGGGGCGAGGGGATCTTGTCATCCGGCACGACCGGCGCGGTCACGTCGGTCTTGTCGCCCTTCTCGTGGCTGTGGATGCTGTCGATCTCGATCTGCTTGGCGTCGGCCACGCGCAGCGTCAGCTCGTAGCCGTGGATGCGCAGCTCCATCGGGTCGCCCATCGGCGCGAATTTGACGAGCGTGATCTCCGCGCCGGGGATGACGCCCATATCGAGGAAGTGCTGGCGAAGCGCGCCCTCGCCGCCGACCGTGCGGATGACGGCGCTCTTGCCGATGCTCAGTTGATCCAGTGTCATGCTGATCTCTCCTTGCGCGGCATCTGCCGCGAACCCGTATATGATGGTATGCGCCGCATGAGCGCATTTGTCTGTGTGACGATAGAATATCCTAACGGCGCGCGGTTGTAAAGTCTCAAATTACACAAAAACGATAGGAAATTGTTTTCTGGCACATGCGATCGGTTTGACTGAATAAAAAAATATGATATAATAAGACAAACGAATCGGAGGAACGCGCATGAAGGAGATCACCCTGCCGGCGTGGGAGACGCTGCCGGACATCGGGCTTTACATGGATCAGGTGGTGACGCTGACCGAGCGGGCGCTTCCGCTTGGGGGCATCACCAAGGCGATGGTCAACAACTACGTCAAGATGGGCCTTCTGCCGCGCCCGTCGGGCAAGAAATACGACAGGGAGCACCTGGCGCTGCTGCTGGAAATCGCTGTGCTCAAGCAGGCGATGAGCATGGAGGACATCGCCACGCTGCTTTCGTGGCTGGGCGAGGACGGCGCGCAGGCGGGCTACATGCACTTTTGCACGGAGCTTGAGGCGATAACGGCGGGCATCGCGCGCGGGAGCATCGACGCGGGCGGCGGGGACGACGCGCTGACCGGGGCGCTGCGCATGTCGCTTGCGGCGGCGCTTTGCTCGCTGGATGCGCGCGGCAGGCTCGCCATGGCGCGCAGGTGATGGCATGAAACGGCGTATGCGGCGCATATGTATAGGCATGCGGACGCCAAAATTGCACCGGAAACGGCGGAATTTGGCAAAACCCTTGCAATCCGCGCGGCATCTGGTTTATACTATAAGGTAGTACAAGCATACCCATTAAGGAGGGTTGACCATGTTTTGTCCCCGCTGTGACAGCAAGATCCCAGACGGTTCGAATATCTGCCCGGTTTGCGGCTCGAGCCTGGCCGGTGCCGCGGACAGCGCGTCCAAGGGCGGCGAAGGCGCTGCCCCGCGCGCCAAGAAGACGACGGCCTACGCCAAGGGCAGCCGAGGCAAGGGCAAGAGCAAGAAGGCCGACCTGACGCCGATGATCGTGGCGTTCGGCCTGATCCTCATCCTCGTGGTCATCATCGTGATGATCGTGCGCAGCATGTTCGCGGCGGGCGGGCCTGCTCCGGCGAACACGACGCCCAACCCGATCGCGCAGAACACGGTGAACCCCGGCACGCTGGTGGTCTTCGGCGCGGCGACGCCCACGCCGGTTCCCGCCGAGCGCCCGGTGACCACGCCCACGCCCTACATCGAGATCACGCCCACGCCCGCGCCCGTCGAGGTCGAATACAAGACGCTGCGCAAGGGCGACAGGAGCGAGGACGTCGTCATCATGCAGGTCGCGCTTGCGGAGCTGGGATACCTGACCGGCGCGACGGACGGCAACTTCGGCACGGGCACGGAGACGGCGGTCAAGAACTTCCAGAAGGAGCACGGCCTGGACGACGACGGCATCGCGGGCAAGATGACGCTCGAGGCGCTGTTCAACGAGGCGAGCGTCACGCCCAGACCGCAGACGACGCCGCAGGTGCAGCCGGGCGACATTCTCGACCTGCCGGGCTAAGCAAACACACACGAAAGAGGCTGTCAGCGCCATGCGCCGCAGCCCCTTTTTGCGCGCGGGGATCGACCGCATCATCTCTTGTTTCATATGGAAAGGACGTATATGATGACCATGAAAAGACGCATGCTTTCCCTGCTCATGCTGCTGCTCACGCTGGCGGCGATGCCCGCTCTGGCCGAGCCGGAGCTCAGCGGCGTGGCGGGGGAGGGCGTGAGCCTTGTCGCCGGAGACGGCTGGTATTTTGATTACGACGCGGGCGAGGATGGCGTGATCTGCGCGGAGCTGATAAGCGAGAGCGGCGAGCGCGCGGGCGTCATCGCGCAGAAGAGCGTCGCGGCGGGCGCGGGGCGCGTGACGTGGGACGGCGCGCTGGACGGCGAAAAGCCCGCCCCCGGCGAATACACCGTTCGCGTGACGCTGACAAACGGCGCGGGCGAGCAGAGCGATGCACAGAGCCTCGCGCTGCACATTTTCGCGACCGAGGCCGAGCATGACGACAATGTGCTGGACATCGAGGGCATGGTCTTCGAGGAGGCGCAGACGTGGGACGGCGTCGTGCCGGAGGACGCTGTGCCGTATGCCACGAGCTTCTGGGACATGGACCCGGACGCCTACGACCTCAAAAATCCCGAGCATCAGCAGGCGATATGGGACCTGATGATGCAGCCGATCACGGTGCTGGAGGTCGAGCAGAAGGAGCACGTCTATCCGACGTTTGAGCCCGGCGGCGCGCGCACGCCCTACAAGGGCAACTGCGCGGGCCAGCTCCACGGCCAGAGCCAGGGCGTGCATGTGCTCGAGGAGGACACCGACGGCGACGGCTATGTGCTCATCGAGGCGTATTCCAACGACGCGCTCAACACCGAGAGCGACTACATGATGAGCCTGAACGCGAAAAAGATACAGGGCTATGTCCGCACGAGCGTGCTCAAGACGGTGGAGCCCGCGACGAAATACGCGCTGCTGGTGGACAAGCTGCGCCAGAAGATGTACATCTTTGAGGACGGGCGGATCACCGGCGAGCTGCTCGTCTCCACGGGCAAGAACACGGAGACGAAGAATTACCTCGAGACGCCGGCGGGCGAATACCTGATCGTCAGCTGGATGGGCGATTTCCACTCCGGCGGGCGCGCCATCGGCAAATACGCGCTGCGCATCAACGGCGGCACGCTCATTCACGAGGTGCTGCACGACCTCGCGGCGGACGGCACGAAGTTCTATGAAAAATACGAGGCGCGGCTGGGCTTCAAGGCGAGCCACGCCTGCATACGCGTGCAGCGATACAAGAATCCGCAGGGGCAGAACATGTACTGGCTCTGGGAGAACATGGAGATGAACACGCGCGTGTTTATCTGGGATCAGTACGGCCGCGAGATGTACGACCCGGAAATCCCCGACCGCGCGGCGCCGCTGTACCGCAATCCCAACGGCGGCAGCAACTACCACCTCGACCAGAACTGCTCGGGCGTCAAGGAGCGCTTCCTGCCGCTTGAGGGCGGGTTCACATACGGCGACCTCGCGCAGGACACGTACAAGGACCTGACGCCCTGCCCGTACTGCTTCGCACCGCTGCGCCTGGAGACGCTGCGCGAGCAGTACACGACGATGGCCGAGGACATCGGCTATGACGTGCCTGCCGATGTGCTGGCGATGTTCGAGTATTGACGAATGAATAAATAAAAAACGAAAGCCGGGGGCGTGTGCCTCCGGTTTTTTGCATGCGGCAAAAGGAAAGACGCCGCCCCCGCAGAGGCAGCGCCGTTGTTTTTGTATTTTACATGGCCTCGGTCTCAAGGCGCAGGCTGTGATGCGTCACAAGGCCCAGCGCCGCGACGGTCAGCGTCAGCCACGGGGCGAGCAGCGCCGCGGCGAGCACATAGAGCGCGGGCAGGTCGGCGACCTTCTCATGCGCGGAGGTGACGATCACGCGCGTGGCGAGCAGGCGGCTGAGCGCGCTCAAAAGATTCCGCTTGATCTCTTCAAAATCCATGACGATCCCTCCTTACGCCTTGACGATGCTGGCCTTCATGCCGAAGGCGATGATGAGCAGGAATGTGACGACCGCGAGCTTGAAGCTCCACACCACGCCCAGCGCCGTGAGCCAGATGGGCACCTTCACGAACGTGCGGCCCTGGCCCTCGATGAGCAGCCTGCCGCCGATGAACAGCGCAAGCGCGTTTTTGACTTGATCCATGATGCAAATTCCTTTCCGAACCGGCGATTCGCCGTTATTTTATGTCCGCATCTTTCACAGGCGGGTGATCATGAGCTTGCCGCTGAGCGTGTCCATCTTGATGGGCAGGGCGCACGTGCCGTAGCGGTTGGGGCCGAACTCGTTGATGATGGCGTTTTCGTTTGCGCCCATCATGCCGTGCAGCTCGGCGACAAAGCCGCGGATGTCGCCCGGGAGCGCCACGCGCGCGGAGCCGGAGACCGTGTTGATCTCGACCTTCTTGCCCGGCACGACGGTGAAGAGCAGCTCCACGTCGGCGCTCACGCCGTCCACGTCGCAGCTGTCGCACGCGCCCTCGACGTGGACATTGCCGGAGACGGTGTCCGCCTCGATGTCGATGGCGTCGCAGGAGATGAACGTGCTGCCGGAGACGGTCTGCGTGTTGATGTCCTCGGCGCAGGCGGAGACGGTGATGCAGCCCGATACGGTCGAGGCGTCGATCGTCCCGGCGCGCACGCGGGCGTCCGGCTCGATGTGGATGGAGCCGCTGGTCGAGTTGAACTTGATGTCGTCGCAGTCGATGCCGCGCAGCTGGATCGCGCCGGAGCGCGTGCCGGCCTTGCAGCTGACGCCGTAGCCGCGCGGGACGCAGACGGTGATCTCGCCGCCGTCGCGCTGGAAGATCGAGAACAGGGAGGAAATCGCGTCGGCGCTGCGGCGGCGCACGATGAGCTTGTGGCCCTCCATGCGGATGACCGGCGCGGCCTCGCGCACGCTCCACGTCACGTCGATCATGCCGGTCTCGCTGGGGACAAGGTTGACGTTCACCGCGTCGCACTGGATGTCGATGTCGTGCAGGCCGGCGGGGCTGAAGGACTGGCTGCCTGTGAACGGGGCGTCGGTTTTCGTGTACTGCGCGTCGCTCGCGGCGTCCTCGGCGTCCCTTGTGATGTCGTCAACCGCGCCGGTGAAGGCGTCCCCGGCGTCCGGCATGCCGGATTCCATGCCGTTGATGGCGTCCTCGAGCGTCTCGGCGGTGCGGCGGGCGGCCTCCTGCGCGCTCTCGTGCTCGGCCTGCGCCTGTGCCGCGCGCATCGCTTCGGCCTGCTCCATCGCGTCGGCCTGCGTCTCGAGCGCGTACGCCTTGGCGCGGAGCTGGCGCGCGCCCTCCTGATCGTCGACGGCCTGCTTGATCTCGGCCTGCGCGCGCAGGTCTGCGGCCTCATCGCGCAGCTCCTGCGGCGTCCTGGCGGCGGGCTGCGCTTCCTTGCGGCTGCCGCCGAAGTCGAAGACCAGCTCGCCCGCATCGCCGCTCATCTTGTCGATGACCTCGCCCGCGGCCTTCTGCGCATCGCGCATGCCCTTGTTGACGGCGCGGCCGATGTCGCCCAGCGCGCCGCCGGTCGCCTTGTCCACATCCCGCATGAATTTCTTCGTCTGCGGCACGACCGCACGCCCGATATCGCCCAGCGCGCCGAACGCCTTGCCCAGCGCGTCGCCGAGATCGTTCTGCGGCGCGGCCTTCGGGGCGTCGGGTGCGGCATCGGGCTGCGCACCGGCGGGCTCAGCGTCGCTGCCGGTCTTCTGCGCGTTCATCTGCTCGAGCAGACCGCGAACGTCGCCCAGCGAGGCCATGACATCGGCGGCTGCGGCGCTCTCGCTCTTGCCCGCGGCGATGGCGTCCTCATAGCGATCCTGCGCGTTGGCGAGCATCTCGTCGCGCAGGGCGAGATTCTCCGCCGTCATCGGCATGCCCGAAAACGCCTCGTCGATCATGCTGCGGATCAGCTTGTAATTTTTCATGATTCCTGCTCCTCCATTCCGATCAGTTGGTTGATCATTGCGCTGTACGTGAGCCAATCGCGTTTGTTTTCCTCATAAAGACGGTGTCCTTCGTCCGTCAAGTGATAGTATCGCCTTCTCGCGCCGCCCTGCTCGTCGCCCCAGTAGGATTCGATCACGCCCGCGGACTCCAGCCGCCTGAACGTGGTATACAGCGTCGCCTCCTTGAGCGAGAGCACGCCGCCGGTGATATTCTGCACATTCCTGCTGATGACGTAGCCGTAGCTGTCGCCGTGGGCGAGCTGCGCGAGGATGATGGTATCGGTGTAACCCCTGAGCACATCCGATGAATTGAGCATATCCTCACCTCCGTCGAGATAGAGTATAGCACGACATACATCGTCTGTCAAGGTATATCATAAAAATAAAATGCGCGGCGGACATGTGCCGTGCATGGCGTATAGAATATAGGAAACGGGCGCGCGGGGCGTGCAAAGGAAAAATGCGCGAAGAAAATGCTTCAGGGGAGCGCGGCGCGCAGCTCATCCTCGTCGATGGGCTCGAAGTAGCCCGCGTATTCCGTGGTGATCTTGCCCGCGAGCCTGCGCAGGCCGCCGTAGAGGTGGCGGTACATGAGCTCCTGCACGCCGTCGGGGTTATGGGAGGCGATGAGGGAGAGCATCTGCTCGTGATCCTCGAGCACATCGGCGACGTTCGCGCCGCTGATGACGTCGAGCATGCTGAAGCGCGTGTAGCTGGAATGGACGCCGGAGAGGCGCTGCCAGAGATAGGGCTTGCGGCAGGCGTCAAACCAGATGGTATGCATGTCATGGTCGGCGTGAAGGAAGGGGGCCGCGTCAAAATGCGCCTTGTCGGCGAAGAAGGGCCGGGCGGCGTCGTGCATGCGGCACAGGGCGTCGCGCACGAGGGCTTCCTGCTCGGGCGTGCAGATGCCGATGAAATCGCGCAGCACCGCGCTCTCCACGGCCAGGCGGCCATAGAGCAGCTGGCAGACGGCGAACAGGTCAAGGCGTGTGACGATGCTGCCGCGCTGGGGAACGATGCGCACCAGGCCGTTTTCCTGAAGGCGCTGCAATATGCTGCGGATGGGCGTGCGCGAGAGGGAGAAGCGCTGGCAGAGCAGATTTTCGCTCAAAAGGTCGCCGGGCTTGTGCTCAAAGCGCAGGATTTCCCCGGCGAGGGTGTCGTAGATCCGGTCTGTCGCGGGCGAGGTGTTCATCGGCGGCCTCCTGTCGTCGGTGAGGGCAAATTGACGGATAATGTAAATATTATAAGGGCGAAATTGTGCGGCTGTCAATAGCGGTGTCTTTTTTGGGACAAAGCGACCGCCGCACTGCGCATTTTCCGTGTGATAAACCGCACGAAAGAGACCGTTTCGGCGCGAGGGTTCGGCGCGTATGTAGTTGACAACCGGGCGCGCGCTCCTGTATAATGAATACAGCGTTCAACATGGGGACAATGTGATGAAGAACGAAAAATATGGAAGGAGAACAAAGTACATGAAGAAAATCGTTTCGCTGCTTCTGGCGCTGGCGATGCTCCTGAGCATGGGCGTGGCCTCCGCGGAGCTGTATGTGCCGGGCGAGGTGAACAGCGCGCTGGTGCTGGATGCGTTCAACGCGGGCAAGTACATCTCTTACAAGGGCACGGCCAGCATGGATATGGACGCCGCGGCGCTGGGTGTCGCCGAGGACCAGACCGCCGCGCTGAAGGAAGCGCTCGCCGCCATGGTGATTGAGGCGGGCGTCGTGAAGATCGAGAACGGCGCGCGCGTGGATGCGGCCTTCACGCTGGACGGCGTGAGCATCGACGGCGCGATCGACGTGACGCTGGATGGCGTGACGCTGCGCTCCGAGCGGCTGATGCCGGGCAAGGGCCTGTTCATCGGCTGGCAGAGCCTGCTCGTGGATGGACTCGGTCTGGATGAGGCGACCGCCGCGATGGCCGTCGAGCTGCTCCATACGGATTGGGAGACGGCGCTGCCGCAGATGGCGCAGCAGCTGAGCGCCGCCGTGCAGCAGATCGGCGCTGTGCTTGCGCCCTACGCCGACGCCCTCGTCAATTACGTGGGGACGCTCGAGCCGCAGCTGATCACCGATGTCGCCGAGGAGGATCTCGTGCCCTATGCCGACAAGGCGATCGTCTACACCTTCGGCAGCAAGGAAATCGCCGGCGTGCTGACCGCGCTGCTTGACGTGCTGGAGAAGGACGAGTTCTGCCTGCCGCTGTTCAAGAAGGGCTTCTGCGAGGGCGTGGGCATGAGCACCAGCGACATCACCGACGAGGAGCTGTGCGCCGCGCTGCGCCAGATGCTGGACGAGCTCGCCGCCGAGGAGATGAACCCGGCGCTGTTCGTGATGGGCTTTGACGAGGACAACAGGCTGCTCTACTGCCTGCTTCAGATCACCGAAAGCGGCGAGCAGCTGCGCATCTACATCGGCAAGAGCACGCTGGGCGAGGGCGACATGGCCTATATCACGATCAGCGATGCGGCCACCGGCGCGCTGACCGACGGCTTCGTCTTCAACGGCTCCGCGTCCGCTGTCACCGAGACCGAGCCGGGCCACGTCAAGGGCGAGCTGTCCATCGTCAGCGGCGGCGAGATGATCTCCGCGGCGCTGAACGTGACGGTGTCGGCCTTCACCACGAACGACGGCCTGCCGGGCTTGAAGACCGAGGGCAGCATGTCGATGAACGTGCTGGACGAGGCGATGCTGGTCGCCTTCACCGATGAGTCCAGCCTCAACGCGAACGGCGGCGAGACCGAGGCCATGACCATGACCTACGAAATGCCCCTTGGCTACGGCCAGAGCGTGTCCGTTGAGGCCGCTGTGAACGCGATGAGCGCCAAGTCCGGGGATGATTTCGCCATGGTCACGGAGACGTCGTACACGATGCCGGAGGCGGGCATCAAGAGCGCGAAGGTGACCAGCGAGATCGTCAGCTCGGATTACGCCGGTCTGCCGGACGTGGAGCTGGTCGACTACGGCACGAGCAGCGACGAGGAGCTCAATGCGCTGGGCGAGACGGTCAACGCGAACGGCGAGGCCTGGGCTGCTGAGTTCGAGGCGGTGTTCGAGAAATACGAGAGCCGAATCGAAGGCGAGTAAAGCGAATATGAGGGGTCTGCCCGCGCGGCAGGCCTCTTTTTTGCGCGCAATTTTCCTGTTGACAGGCGCGCCGCCGCCGTGTATAATACGGGATATCCGGCATATGCCAGAAATAACGCGAATCGAGGCGAGCACGATGCCAAGGCCGTGTAAGCGCAGGAGGATCTGCGCGATGCCCGCGTGCAGGCGGTTCGGCCCGTATCCGCAGCGCGATGAGGACGAGCCGCCGGTGACGCTGGCGGTGGATGAATTCGAGTGCATCCGGCTGATGGATATGGAGGGGCTGACGCAGGAACAGGCGGCGGCGAGAATGGGCGTGGCGCGGGCGACGGCGCAGGCGATTTACGCGAGCGCGCGCCATAAGATCGCGATGTTTCTGACGACGCAGGCGACCCTGACCATCGAGGGCGGGGATTATGAGCTCTGCGCGGGCGAGGCGGGCTGTTGTCCGCACCGGTGCGCGCGCAGACGGAATCACGAGACGAGCGACAGGAGGACGGACATCATGAAGATTGCGGTGACCTACGATAACGGCACGATTTTCCAGCACTTCGGCCACACGGCGCAGTTCAAGGTCTACGAGACGGACGGCAAGAACGTGCTCTCCAGCGAGATTGTGGACACGAACGGCAGCGGCCACGGCGCGCTGGCGGGCCTGCTTTCCGTGATCGGCGCGGACATTCTGATCTGCGGCGGCATCGGCGGCGGCGCGCAGATGGCGCTGGCGAGCGCGGGCATCAAGCTCTACGCGGGCGTGGCGGGCGACCCGGACGCGGCGGTCGAGGCGCTGCTGAGGGGCGAGCTGCCGCAGAACGCCGCGGCGAATTGCAACCATCATCACCATGAGCATGCCTGCGGCGACCACGGCTGCGGCGAGCATGAGTGCGGCCATCATGACGACGGCGGCTGCCACTGCCACTGATCAGGAAAAGGCATCGTCAAACAGGCGCGAAGCGGGGTGTAAGGACTGGTCCCTGCCGCGCCCCATCCCCCAAATTCCCCAAAAACAAATCACCCCGGCACGGAACGCAACCGCGCCGGGGTTTTGCTGTTCCCCAAAAAATCATCCATTGCCGGGCGAAGGGGAAGCATCGGGCGAACCGCTTTCGCCCCAAGCCCTGTCGATCGTCACGCCAGCGAAGTAGTGCAGCACGATGTCCTCGGCGGTCTTGCCGGCCTTCGCCATCGCATACGCACCCCACTGGCTCATGCCGACGCCGTGGCCGTAGCCCTTGCCGCTCATGCGCACCTCACCGTCCTCCACGCGCAGGCTCGTGAGCAGGCATGAGCGCATCTTCGTTGAGCCGATGGCGATGCGGAAGGCGGGCGCGCTGACCTCGCGGCCGGAGATGAGCAGCGTCTTGGCGCGTCCCGATTCGCCGCGCTCGCCGATGGAGATGCTCGTCAGGCTCTCGACCGCAGCGCCGGAATCCGCCGCAGCCGCGAGCACCTCGTCCGCCGTGAAGCTGGCCGTCCACTCGGCGGCCTCGGCGGGCGCTTCGTCGTTTTCCATGCCCTTGACGCATTGGGTGTAGCCGGGCTCGTCCTTCTCGTAGTCAAGCCCTTCCTTCGCGCGCGCGGTCAGCCCGCCGGAATGCGCGTGGAACCACGCATAGGGCAGCTTGCCGCCTGCGTTTAATACGAGGCCGCGCGTCTCGCTCACGGCCTGGCGGATGCGGTCGTTGACGCCTGCGGGGTCATAGGCCTGAGCCTCGCGGATGTCGGTGGAGATGTCCGCGCCGTCGTACATCGAGGTCTTCTCGCTGACGAATTGCAGCACGAACGTGCGCGCGAGAATCGCCTGCGCCTTGAGCGCCTCGAGCGGCCAATCGCCCGCCATCTCGCCCGCGAGCACGCAGGTCACGTATTCCTCGACGGGCAGCTCGTCGATCTCGTCCGTGCCTGTGTTGTATACGCGCAGGATGGGCACGCCGTCCTCGCCGCGCGCGAGCTTGCGGGGCACGAGCGACGCCGCGCCTGTGCCGGGCTCGCCGGTGTTTGCGGTTTGCGCGGGCGTGTTCTGCGGCTGGGGCAGCGCGGGGTCATCCGACTGTGCGCCCCTGGCCGCGCAGCCGGTCAGCGCCGCGAGCAGAAAAAGCAGCAGAATCGCCGTTTTGAATGTGTGCATACAGATCCCTCCTGCGGATAGTATGCGATGGGCGGCGCGCAATATGCAAAAAACGCCGGAGCGAATCCGGCGCTGTTTTCATTCGGTTTTGAGCTCGAGCACGCGGGAGATGATGATGGAGATCGTGCCGTCGTCGTTTGAGACCACGGCGAAGCTGTTCTCGTCATCGGCGAGCGTGCGGGGGAGCGTGATGGAGACGCCCGTGTCGGTTTTGATCTTGACCTTTTGGAGCTGGGAGACGACGCGCTTGTTTTCGACGGGGATGACCGGCTCGACCTGCTCGGCCTCCATCTGCCTTTGCACCTCGGCGATAATGGCCTCGCGCTCCGGGTCGCTGCGGAAGACCTCCTCGGCGACGTCCTGCACGTCGATGACGCCCTTTTCCTCGATGGACTTGGCCATCGCGCGCTTGACGGCGGGCTTGAGCTCGGCCTCGGGCATCTGCGGCGCGGCCTGCGCGATCATCTCGCCGACAACCTGCACGGCCTCTTTGGCCGAGCGCGTGGCGGCCATGGCGAAAATCGCCTCGCCGAAGAGCTGGCGGTTGCCCACGTTGGTGAGCACGGCGGTGTCGCGCAGGCGGATGTCGCCCGTCGAGAGGTTGACGGCGAAGCCGGAGATGGCCTTGCTGCCGGGCGCGGGGAGCACGTTGTCGTGCGCGAGCAGGCCGGTGGTCAGCGCGTCATCGGTCTGCTCGATGCGGTGGACGACGGCGCGGCGATAGGGGAGCATCGCGACGCACAGGTGCGGGTCGTTGTCGCGGTCAAACGAGAACACGGCGAGATCGAAGCCCTCGCGCGGGATCTCGAGCGCCTGCATGCTCTCGTCGATGGCGGTGAGCAGCGCGGGCGCGGCCTCGCCAAACGGCATCGAGACGAACCGGCGCAGCAGCTCCTCCTGCGCGCCGCCGGGCTCGACGCAGGTCGTGCGCGCGGTGTCGGCGGTCATGATCTTCTCGGCGACGGCGGAGAGGTATTCGGCCTCGGCGTCGGCGGGCTTGCCCATCTTCGTGGGGAACACGGGGGCCATGGGACTGCCGTCATAGAGCGCGATGGCGGCGCGGGCGATGATGTTCATGCGGGGGATCTCCTTTATGCGGACGCCGGGTGAGCGGCTGTTTTTCGGGCTCAACAAAGGCAGCCGCATTGTGGGCTGCCTGACTATGATAGCACAAAATCCGTGGAAATGCCAGTGGGGAAGACGTCGTTTGGGTTGCGGTGTGAGGATGCGGCAGTTTTGCGGTATTGGGAGAACGGGTTTGCGCGCTCGCGGTCACATGATTCTGATCAGAATCATATACACCGCCGTACCCGCGGCGATGGACAGCAGCGTATTCCGCTTCCAAACATGCAGCGCGACGACGCACGCCGCCGCGATGATCTGTGACGCGGCATTGCTCATCGTCCCGAACGGCACGCTCTTGAGGCAATACACGACCAGCGCGGCCATGATCGCGGGCGGAAGCGTCCTGCCCAGCGCCTCGACGATGCGCGGCACGCCCTTCTTTCCGCCGAAAAACGCGAACGGCGCGGCGCGCAGCACGATCGTCACGGCCGAGCAGATGGCCACCACGAGAAACGCATGCATCGCAGTGCTCATTGTCCCGCCCCCTTCCGCGCGACGTGGGGGATCGTCAGCGCCGCCGCCGTCAGCGCCAGCGCCGGGGCGAGGAAGTTATCCGGCCCGAGCACCAGCAGGCACGCGCCCGCGCACACCGCGCCCAGCACCATCGGCATGCGGTCAGCCGCATTCATCGCGCGCTCGACGCAGATGACGATAAACAGCGCCGTCATTGAAAAGTCGATGCCCGTCAGATCGAACGGAAGCCGGCTCGCCAGCAGCCCGCCCGCGACCGAACCGATGATCCAATACAGCTGGTCATACGCGGCCACGCGGACCATCACGCCGTCGCTCTCGCCCTCCGGCATGCCGCAGAACACGGAATACGTCTCGTCCGTCAGCGAAAAGATCATATACGGCCGCAGCCTGCCCATGCCCTTGAAGCGCTCGATGAACGACAGGCCGTAGAACAGATGCCGCGCATTGACCATCAGCGCCGTCAGAAACGCCGCCGCCAGCGAGCCGCCCGCCATCAGCGGCACCATCACGAATTGCAGGCTGCCCGCGTACACCAGCGTACTGCACAGCAGCGCCCACTGCACGCCGAAGCCCGCCTGCGCCAGCATCGCGCCGAACGCCGTGCCCAGAAACAGATACCCGCACATCACCGGCAGCGACAGCAGAAACGCGCGGCGGCGGACGGATTGCTCAGCCACGGCCCGCCTCCTCCCGCTCAAAGCGGAACGCCTGCGCCGCATGCGGGTATTTTTCCCTGTCCACCGGCGAGAAGAACATGTCAAGCGGGCGCACCCATGTGCCGCCCTCGCCATACAGCGCGCGATAGACGACGAGGTCCTCCTGCGTCTCGCTGTCCTTGGCGAAGCAGAGGATTTCATAGCGATTGCCCTTAAAATGCCGGACGACATCGCCCGGCTTCATGCGCAGATTGTTGAGATCGGTCATATGCTTTCTCCCGCCGTTCAGCGGTTCTCCTCCTCGAGAATATGATGCAGCAGCATGGTCAGGCTGAGCATCGTGGCGAACATCGCGTCGTCCTCGATGCCCATGATCTTCTGGATTTTCGACAGGCGATAGCGCACGGTGTTGGGATGCTGGAACAGCGCCTTCGCGGTCTTGGCGATCTCCATGCCCTGCTGGACGTACGTGCGGGCGGTGATCTCCAGATTCGCGCGGGTCTGCGCGTCATAGGCGCGGATGGCGCCCATCGTGCGCATGCAGCAGTCGCAGATATGCGGATTCTCGCTCATCGGCAGCAGATAGGCGTATATGCCCATGTCGGCAGCGCGAAGCTCGACCTTGCCCGTGATCCTCGCCGTGCGCGCCGCATACGACGCCTCGCACAGCGCGCGCCGGATGCCGGCCGGTTCGCATGCGTCGCCGCTCACGCCGATGATGACGTCCTGCGCCGCGATGCCCGCGCGGATGAGCAGCTTGCGCATCAGGTACAGCGCGTCCTCCTTTGCGGTCTGCTCGTTTTCGCGTGAGAGCACCAGCAGCGTGCGCCGCCATTCCATAAACACGAAGCGCCCGGCAATCGTGTTATCCCCGGCGATCAGCTCATACACGGCGTCCTCGAGCGTCATCAGATGCCCTGCCGGGATCAGCGCCATCGCGCGATACAGCCCCGAGCCGACCGGGTCGATGCGGTGCAGGCGTTCGCGTACCTGCTCTGCGCTCAGGTCGCCGCGCACCAGCTCGTCGAGCTCGCGCTCATAGCCAGAGAACAGCCGCTTGCCGCGAATCAGGTCGGTGACCTCGAGGATGACCTCCTCCAGATACGTGTCATCGAACAGGAAAAGCGGCGTGCCGAGCCGGTTGGCCAGTGCCGTGACCTCTGCGGGCAGCTCCGAAAAATACGCGGTCTTCACCAGCAGGCCGGCCACGCCCTGACGCATGAGCGCCGTGAGCGAGGCGCTGACGAGCTGCGCATCGCCGCGCGCGTAGGCCAGCGTCGTCACCACGAGGTCGCCGCGATAGAAATCGGAGAGCTGGATGCGCGAGGGGTCGTATTCAAAAAGGACGGCAGCGGTCACGGTATGCTCAAGACCGTCCTGGCCCGCGATCAGGCGCAGATGCTTGATGCTCTGCAATCGGAACAGTTCCTTGATGCGGATCACGCCGTTCACTTCCTTTCCTATAAAATGGGGATGTAAAGATTGTAACATTTACAACATCCGATTTCAAGCGAATGAACGCGAACGGCTGTGAAACGGAATAAGTGGATTGCGGGGGCGAATGTAGCGCGGAAAAAGCGCGTCAAAAAACAGGAAGTGTGCCGTTCCCGGCTCATGCGCGGCGGCGAAATTCGCGCTCAAACCACGCGATCCTGGAGCGAAGCGCCTCGTCTGCGCCCTCGCCCGCGCCCATGTCAAGCAGCGCCGATATCATGCGCACCATGCCCGCCTCGCCGCGCGGGACATACAGCCCCTGCGTGCTTTCCCCGCGCGCGAGCAGCTCATCGCGCAGCATGCGCAGCGCCCGCCGCGTCTCAGGCCCGCTGCTCAATGGCCTGCGCGCCCAGCAGCAGCGCGCCCGTCACGCCGGAATTGATGCCCAGCGCGGGCGGGACGATGTAGCTGTCGATGCCCTCGGGCGTGAGCTTGTCGCTGGCGACGTAGCCGCCCAGCAGCGCGAGCGTCTTCTCCCGGATGCGGGGGAACAGGTGCGTCTGCTGCATGACGCCGCCGCCGAGCACGATGACCTCCGGCGAGAGGATCATCGTCGCGTTGGCGCACATCTGCGCCAGATACGTCGCCTCGAGCTCCCACGCGGGATGGTCGTAGGTCATCAGCTTGGCGGACAGGCCCCAGCGCTTCTCGATGGCCGGGCCGCTGGCCAGACCCTCGAGGCAATGCCTGTGGAAGCGGCAGATGCCGTCGGGCATGGGGTCGCCCTCCTCCGGGGCGAGAATCATGTGGCCCAGCTCGGGATGCACGAGGCCGTGGACGATCTCGCCGCCCGCGACGATGCCGCCGCCGATGCCCGTGCCGACGGTGACATACAGCAGGCTGCCCTTGCCCATGCCCGCGCCCATCTTGTATTCGGCGAGCGCCGCGGCGTTGACGTCCGTGTCGATCATCGTCGGGACGCCGAGCTGGCGGGCGAGCTCCGGCATGAGCGGATAGCCCTCCCAATCCTTCTTGGGGGTCTTGGTGATATGGCCGTACGTGGGGGAGTTCGGGTTGAGATCCAGCGGGCCGAACGAGCCGATGCCCAGCGCCTCCACGTTAAACTTTTTGATGAAATCGACGATCTGAGGCACCGTGATCTCCGGCGTCAGCGTCGGGAAGCTCGCGCGCTGAAGCACGCCGCCCCTGGGCGTTCCGATGGAGCAGACCATTTTGGTGCCGCCCGCCTCCAATGCTCCGATCAGCATGATATTTCCTCCTTGTTCTGGGAATGTGGCCGGGATAAGCATGCGCGCCCTTGCGCAGAATAGCCCCAGTATAGGTTCCGCATATCCCATGATAAACCAACGGCGGGCCGCTGTCAATCGGTTTTCACGGCATTGGCGGAACGTCAATTCCGCATTGCCGCGACGCGGGAATCTGGCCCGTCATGGTGCGCAAGAAGGAGGGATTTCGCATGGCTGTGCCAGCGAAAAATGCGCTTTCGGGCGATGTGCGCCGCGTCACGCTGGCCTTGGCCGGGCCGTCGATGGGGGCGATGCTCGCGACCGGCGCGGGGACGCTGCTCGATGCGCTTCTGCTCGCGCGCAGGGGGAGCGGGGCGACCGCAGCCGTCGCGCTGTGCTTCCCGATCCTCACGATGATTCAGGCGGTGGGCTTCACGATGGGCATGGGCGCGGGCTCGGCGGTCAGCCGCATGCTCGGCGCAGACGACACGGCGCGCGCGGGCGATGTCGCGACGCAGGGCATGCTCACGGCGGTTGTGCTCGCGGCGGCCCTGTGCCTGCCCGCGTTCATGCTCGCGGGGCCGCTGCTCGCGCTGCTGGCGGGGGAGGGCGGCGTGCCGGAGGGAGCGCTGCCTTATGCGCGGTGCCTGCTGGCGGCGGGGCCGGTCATGTGCGCGAGCCTCGTGCTCTCCTCGCTCCTTCGCGCGCAGGGCATGACGCTCGCGAACCTCGGGGCGTTCTCGCTGGGCGCGGTCTGCGGGTGCGGCGTGCTGGCCGCGCTGCTGTGGGCGACGGACATGGGCGCGCAGGCGGCGGGCATAGCCATGCTCGTGCGCGAGGGCGCGACGCTGGCGGCGCTCGTCGTGTATATATGGAAGAAACAGCCCGGCGTGCGCCCGTCGGTCATGCCGGGGAAGCCGAGCCTTTCCATATACAAAGAGATCATGCGCTCCGGCCTGCCCACGCTCTTGCGGCAGGGGCTTTTTGCCGTGTCCGGCGCGATGGTGACGTCGTGCGCGGCGCGCTTTGGGCGGGAGGCGCTCTCGGGCATCGGGCTGGCCGTGCGCGCGGGGGCGCTGCTGTCCTCGGGCATCATCGGCTTCGGGCAGGGATTTGCGCCGGTGTGCGGCGTGTGCTACGGCGCGGGGGACATGAATCGCGTGCGGCAGGCATATGCTTTTTGTATGCGCGTGCTCGCCGTGTCGCTGACGGTCATCGGCGCGGGGACGGCGGTGCTTGCGCGGCGGGTGCTGCTGGCGTTCGGCGCGGGGGAACAGGTCGCATCCATCGGCGCGGCGGCGCTTCTCGTGCAGGGAATCGCGCTGCCCATGCAGGGGGCGGTCGTGCTCTGCGGCATGCTGACGCAGGCGATGGGCATGACCGTGCGCGCGGGCATCACGGGCGCGAGCAGGCAGGGCTACGTGCTCATCGTGCTGCTGGCGATCCTGCCGCGGATGTTCGGCCTTGCCGGGCTGATCGCGGCGCAGGGCGTGTCCGATGCGATTTCGCTTGGAATTTGCCTGCTCGTCACAAAAAGTATCTGGCCGAACGATCGGAAACGGGCGGCTGCCATAGGTTTTTACGATGGATGAGGCGGGAAGGGCGCGGGCGTTTCGGGATGTTTCGACCCGTTTTGCGGCGAATGTTCGGATTTCCGTCGTTTTCGGAAAAGATTGACGCGATATATACACACAAAACGCATATGTTTGGCAAGCATATTGACCAATGGAATAAAATTTTATCGTTCGATCATTTCATCGTTGACAAAACCGTTCATGGAATCTATAATGGTATTGTGCAATGTGGCGAATGTTTACGAGGGTTTCGCTGCTTGCCGGACAAGTTCTGAGCGGGCTGGAATGCCCGTTCAAAATAAAGAAAGGAGCTTTCCCGTATGAAGAAATGTGCTGCCCTGCTGATGGCCATCTGCCTGATGGTGACCTTCGCTGTCGCCGCGAGTGCGGATGCCTCCGTTTACTACCTCAACTTCAAGCCCGAGCAGGATGCTCAGTGGCAGGAGCTGGCCAAGGTCTACACCGAGCAGACCGGCGTGCCGGTGACGGTCGTGACCGCGGCCTCCGGCGACTATGAGAAGACGCTGATGAGCGAGATCGAGAAGAGCGATCCGCCGACGCTGTTCCAGGTCAACGGCCCGGTCGGCCTGGCGAACTGGGTTGACTACTGCTACGATCTCTCCGGCACGGCGCTCATGGAGCACCTGACCAGCGATTCCTTCGCGCTCAAGGGCGACGACGGCACGGTCAAGGGCATCGGCTACGTCATCGAGACCTACGGCATCATCGCCAACAAAACCATCCTTGAGAAGGCCGGCTACAAGGCCGAGGACATCAACTCCTTCGCCAAGCTGAAGGAAGTCGCCGACGACCTGCAGGCCCGCAAGGACGAGCTGGGCATCAAGGGCGCCTTCACCTCCGCCGGCATGGACGGCAGCTCCGACTGGCGCTTCAAGACCCACCTGGCCAACATGCCCATCTACTATGAGTACAAGGCCGACGGCATCGGTTTCACCGACGCCATCAAGGGCACGTATCTGGACAACTACAAGCAGATCTGGGATCTGTACATCACCGATTCCACCTGCGATCCCGCGCTGCTGGCGAGCAAGACCGGCAATGACGCCGTGGCCGAGTTCGTGAACGGCGAGGCCGTGTTCTATCAGAACGGCACCTGGGCGTGGAACGACATCAAGGCGCTGGGCGCTGAGAACCTGACCATGATCCCGATCTACATCGGCGTCGAGGGCGAGGAGAATCAGGGCCTGTGCACCGGCATCGAGAACTACTGGTGCGTCAACAACTCCGCCGATCAGGAGGACATCGACGCCACCATCGCCTTCATGGAGTGGTGCATCACCTCCGACGAGGGCCGCAAGAGCATGTCTCAGGACATGGGCTTCGTCGTGCCGTTTGACACCTTCACCGGCGAGTACGCCTCCGCCAACCCGCTGGTCGCCATCGACACCGCGATGACCGCTGCGGGCAAGGAGCCGGTCTCCTGGAACTTCCCGTCCATCCCGTCCGAGGAGTGGAAGAACGGCGTCGGTTCCGCGCTGACCGCCTATGCTGCCGGCACGGGCGATTGGGACGCTGTCGTGTCCGCGTTCGTCGATGGCTGGGCCACCGAGTATGCGCTGAGCCACTAAGCATAGCTCAAATCAACGCCACAGGGGGCGGGCATTGCGCCCGTCCCTTTTCTTTCGAGCCTGCTCTCGCCGGGCTGATGAAAGCGGGGAGCTGTGCCTTTTCCGTTGAACGAAAGCGAAAAATCTGCGGCACATTCGGCCCGTTTTATATGAGATCCGTATAAGCAGCCGATCAAGCATCGAATCTGCAGAGCATAAGGGGGCTTGTGAATGGAGAAAGCAATCAAAAAATACTGGCCGGTGTTCCTGCTGCCGACGCTGGCGGCGTTCTTCATCGGCTTCATCTTCCCCTTCCTGTGGGGCATCTATCTGTCGTTCCATAAGTTCACGACGGTGTCAAAGACGGCGTTCGTCGGCCTTTCCAACTATGCAAAGGTGTTCGCCGACCCGACGTTCGTGGACGCGTTCTGGTTCACGGCGGCGTTCACGGTCGTCTCCACGATCCTGATCAATGTGATCGCGTTCGTGCTCGCGCTGGCGCTGACCCGCGGCGTGAAGGGCACGAACATCTACCGCACGGTGTTCTTCCTGCCCAACCTGATCGGCGGCATCGTGCTGGGCTATATCTGGCAGATTCTTCTCAACGGCATTTTGACCAACCTCGGATTGCCGCTGCTCGCGCTGGACGCCCGATACGGCTTCTGGGGCCTCATCATCCTGATGTGCTGGCAGCAGATCGGCTATATGATGGTCATCTACATCTCCGGCTTGCAGAATGTGCCGGGCGACCTGCTTGAGGCCGCGTCGATCGACGGCGCGACGAGCATGCAGACGCTGTTCAAGGTGAAGATCCCGATGGTCATGCCGTCGGTGACGATCTGTACGTTCCTGACGCTGACCAACTCGTTCAAGTTGTTTGACCAGAACCTGTCGCTGACGGGCGGCGAACCGGCGAAGGCGAGCCAGATGCTCGCGCTGAATATCTATGATACCGTGTTCGATCGCGCGGGCGCGGTGTGGAAGGGCGTGGGCCAGGCGAAGGCGGTCGTGTTCTTCCTGCTGGTCGTGGCGATTGCGCTGATCCAGCTGTTCTTCACGAGGCGTAAGGAGGTGCAGCAGTGATGATGAAGACCGCGAAAAAGACGTATCACGACGGCGCGGTGTCGGGCACCAAGCGCGTGGTCGACGTGCTGCTGTCGGTGCTGCTGGCGCTGCTGTCGGTGGCGTGGATGTACCCGGTGTTGCTGATCCTGCTCAACTCGCTGAAGCTGGAGACGGCGATCTCGACGACGAGCGTGTTCGAGCTGCCGCTGGGCGATAAGTTCGTGGGGCTGGATAACTATATCCACGGCGTCACGAAGATGAACTTTTTGAGCTCGTTCGCGTATTCGGCGGTGATCACGATCACGTCCGTGCTGCTGATCCTGCTGTGCTGCTCGATGTGCGGCTGGTACATCACGAGGGTGAATAGCGCGATATCGAAGGCGATGTATCTGCTGTGCGTGTTCTCGATGGTCGTGCCGTTCCAGATGGTCATGTTCACGCTGAGCAAGACCGCCGATACGCTGCGGCTGAATACGCCGTTCAATATCTGCATCGTGTATCTGGGGTTCGGCGCGGGCCTCGCCGTGTTCATGTTTACGGGCTTCATGAAGAGCGTGCCCGTGGCGATCGAGGAAGCGGCGATGATCGACGGCTGTAATCCCGTGCAGATCTTCTTCAAGGTCGTGTTCCCGATCCTCAAGCCGACGATGATCACGACCGCGATTCTGGAGACCATGTGGGTGTGGAATGACTACCTGCTGCCCACGCTCGTGCTCGATATCAAACATTACCGCACGATCCCGATGGCGATTCAGTACTTCAGGGGAAGCTATGGACGGGTTGAGATGGGCCCGATGATGGCGTGTATCATGATTACCGTGATTCCGATTATCATCATGTATCTGGCTTGCCAGAAGTATATCATCGATGGCGTCATCGCGGGCGCCGTGAAGGGCTAAAAGCTTCTTATACAGACGCGAAGCGCGCATGGGGTCAAGGGGACCGGAGTCTGCCGCCGCCAGTGGCGGATGAAGGCAGGCGGAGCGTCGGGAACCTTAACGAGCGACCGCAGGGCGCGACTATAAGGTTCACCGGATAAAGCCCTCACAGGGGTTGGGACAGCGTCCCTTGCGGGTCTGGGCAGAGCCTAGCGTAACCCCCAAAAAGGCGAAGCCTTTCCCCAAATGTAGTCAGGGAGCGAAGCGTTACCTGACGGGTTCAAACCGAAAACGCCCCAATCACCACCAACCAAAACAAGCCTCGTCAATCACGGGGCTAGTTTTTTTCACACACGCCCCCGCACCCCGTCCCCCGTTCCCCAAAAAAGATCACACAAAACACCCGCCTGCCCGCACCCGTACCCCAAAAAACTTCCCCCAAAAAACAAAAAAACAGACCCCTTTCGGAGCCTGTCTTTCATCCAAAATCCCTCACAGCAAAAAGCTCATCACCGGCACCGTCACCAGCGCCACGAGCGTCGAATACGCGACGACCTTTGCCGCGAATTTCGTGTCGCCGCCGTAGAGCTCGGCCTGCATGACGGTGAGCGTGCCGCAGGGCATCGCCGTGAGCAGGAAGATCGTCGCGCTCACCTCGTGCGCGATGGGCAGCATGCGCAGAATCGCAAAGACGAGCAGCGGCTGCACGATCAGGCGCAGCGCCGATGTGATGTGATAATCCGGATCGGCGAACTCGCGCGGGCGCAGGCCGACAAGACGCGTGCCGATGAGCAGCATCGACAGCGGCGTGGTCAGCCCGCCGACGAGCGAGAGCGTCTGGCCAAGGATGTCCGGCAGCGTGACGTTCAGGCAGAAGAGCGCAAAGCCAATGACCGAGGAGATCACGTTCGGGTTGAGCAGCGCGCGCTTCACGCTCATGTTTTCCTTGCCCGCGTAGAGGCTGACGCCCACCGTCCACGAGATGAAGATGAAGGCGATGTTGTAGGCGACGGCGTAGATCATCCAGTCCGGGTTGACGGCGAGGATGATCGGATAGCCCATGAAGCCGCAGTTGGAGAAGCCCTGCAAATTCGCGAGCACGGCGAGCTTGGCGTGCGGCCGGCTGCGGAAGAGGAACATCGTGCCAAAGAGCGCGGCGAGGATGAACACCGCTGTGAGCACGAGCGTCAAAAGGAAGTTGACGAGCACCTGCGTGTCAAACGGGCGCTGCATGTTGTAGATCGTCACGCACGGGAGCGTGATGTTCACGACGAGCTGCGTGACGCCGTGGATGGTGGCGTCGTTGAAGTAGCCGAGCTTGCGGCAGACGACGCCGACGAGCACGACGAGAAAGAGGATGATGACCTGCTCTGTGATGGACATGGCCGGAGTTCCTTTCTTTTTGGGGATGGGGGTTACCGGGGCTACCGGGGTTACGAGGGGTTACGTAGGGGTTACGCCGCTTCGCGGGGAACGGGGGCTACGCGCTCCGCGGGCCAAAGGGACGTAGGGGGGATTTCGATTTCCCCCCTCTCGCCCCTTTGGATTCCCCTCACCCCCTTAAAACGACCAGGTGGGCTGAGGCCCCCCTGGACCTCCCCGGGGCTACTTGGTGGGTATTGGAACTTGTTTGGTTTGAAGTTTATCGGAGTTCCAAAGTGTTGCTTGGTATGTTATGTCGGGGGGTTCGTGTGTTCGGGAATGGGTGACGGGGGGTTACGGGGTTACGGGGCTTACGTCGCTTCGCCCCTTTTTCGAAAGTTTACATGTTAAAAGGGCCTGCGCGCGACAGGCCCATATAGTCTCGTCTTACAGCGGCCGAATCAGAATGAACGGCGTCAGCTCGTCGCCCTGTCCGCTCGGGTTGTCCTTCATCGCGTCCTGAATCTGCTCGTCGGTCAGCGGGAATTTCGTGCCCTTGCCCAGCTGGTTCTGGTCGAAGTCGTTGGCGTCCATAACGACCGTCGGCACGCCCGTCGCCTTCTCCAGCGCGTCGCACAGCTCCACCGGATGCTCCGGGTTGATGACGCCCATCGTGTGATACACCTCGAACGACGAATCCGGGTAGAAACCGTCGATGCCCGCCACGCCGTGGCCGCAGATCTTATAAAACAGACCCTTGATGCCGAACGGACGCGTGACCGCCGACACCGCCGCCGCAAACAGCACGCGCGGCAGGCCGCAGATCTCGATCACCAGCTGCATCTTATAGGGCTGATGCATGCCGATGCCCGTCGAGTTGTGACCCGCAAACGGCGCCAGGAACTTCGCCCAGAACCCCGGATGCGTGTCCTCCAGCGTGCGCACGTTGTTCGTACACATGCCCATGACCTTCGCAGTGAACGAGAGGCAGTCGCCCGGCTGATACAGCGGCAGCACGTATTTGCGCACGAGCTCCGCCTGATCCTCGCCCGGCTGCACAAAATGCGTTTGAATCGCGAAGCGCTGATATTTCTTCCCGTCCTTGCCCGTGAGGATGCCGCGGTCGTAATACACCACGCCGTCCTTCTCGCGGCGCGCGGACTCCTGATTGCGAGATGCGCCCATAATCTGGCCTCCTTGGCTCATTTTCGCGCGGACGCGCGGCCCGCGTGTTTATCTTGCCCTGCGCGGCCGATTCTATCAATGAAAGACAGCCGGGGCGCGGGCGCGTTTTCGATTTCTCTATTTTACATGATGCGCGGGGGAATGTCAATTTTTGACGGCCGCCGCGGGACAAAAAACCGTGAAAATTTCAGCGGCGGGCGGGCAAAATCGCGTGCAGAGGTTGCAAAAAGCGTTCATTTGGGCTATAATCCGACAGGTAGAGGTTTTGAAGCTCACGCGGGGGACAAGTTGGCCCCGCCTTCTGGGAGAAAGGAAGAATACGCCATGATCGATATCAATCTGATCCGCAAAACGCCCGATGTGGTGCGCGAGAATATCAAAAAGAAGTTCCAGGATGACAAGCTCGTGCTCGTGGACGAGGTCATCGACCTTGACCGCAAGAACCGCGAGGCCATGCAGAAGGCCGACAGTCTGCGCAACCAGCGCAAGGTCATCTCCAAGGAGATCGGCGGCCTGATGAAGCAGGGCAAGAAGAACGAGGCCGAGGCCGCCAAGGCCAAGGTCGCCGAGATCGCCGAGGAGCTGGCCAAGCTCGAGGTGCTCGAGGAGGAATACGCCGCCGAGATCAAGAAGCGCATGCAGGTCATCCCGCAGATCATCGACCCGTCCGTCCCGATCGGCAAGGACGACAGCGAGAACGTGGAGATCGAGCGCTTCGGCGAGCCGGTCGTGCCGGATTTTGAGATCCCGTATCACGTGGACATCATGGAGAAGCTCTCCGGCATCGACATCGACAGCGCCCGCCGCACCTCCGGCAACGGCTTTTACTACCTCAAGGGCGACATCGCGCGCTTGCACAGCGCGTGCCTGTCCTACGCGCGCGATTTCATGATCGACCGCGGCTTCACCTACTGCATCCCGCCCTACATGATCCGCGGCGGCGTCGTCACCGGCGTCATGAGCTTCGCGGAGATGGAGAACATGATGTACAAGATCGAGGGCGAGGACCTGTACCTGATCGGCACGTCCGAGCACTCGATGATCGGCAAGTTCATCGACACCATCCTCACCGAGGACGAGCTGCCGCAGACGCTCACCAGCTATTCGCCCTGCTTCCGCAAGGAGGTCGGCGCGCACGGCATCGAGGAGCGCGGCGTCTACCGCATCCATCAGTTCGAGAAGCAGGAGATGATCGTCGTCTGCAAGCCGGAGGATTCCATGATGTGGTATAACCGCCTCTGGCAGAACACGGTCGACTTCTTCCGCTCGCTGGATATCCCGGTGCGCACGCTGGAGTGCTGCTCCGGCGACCTGGCCGACCTGAAGGTCAAGAGCTGCGACGTGGAGGCCTGGAGCCCGCGCCAGAAGAAGTACTTCGAGGTCGGCAGCTGCTCCACCCTCGGCGATGCGCAGGCCCGCCGCCTCGGCATCCGCGTCAAGGCCAAGGATGGCAGCAAGTACTTCGCGCATACGCTCAACAACACCTGCGTGGCTCCGCCCCGCATGCTGATCGCGTTCCTTGAGAACAACCTGAACGAGGACGGCTCGGTGCGCATCCCGGTTGCGCTGCGTCCGTACATGGGCGGCAAGGAAGTCATCCGCTGATTCACGCGCACAATGCACGCTTCCCGCGCGGGGGCGTGCGTTTTTTGTGGGCGAATTTCCCATCGTGGGGGGCGCTCGCGGGCGGTTGCGTTCGGGCGGAAAATCGGGTATAATGTTTTTGCAAAATTTTTTGAAAAACAAGGATGAAAACGGCGCGCTCATTCGTTTCATCCATAGAGGTAGGAAGTGAAAGGATTGCAACGGGACGAGCAGAAAGAGGCGTTCAGCGAGCAGTTTGAGCGGCTCTATGCGGAATATGCCGACGACGTGCTGCGCATGGCGTATTTTTATCTCGCCGACAAGCACAAGGCCGAGGATGTCTGTCAGGACGTGTTCGTCAAGCTGTACACGCACGGCGAGCTGATCGAGCCGGGCAAGGAAAAGGCATGGCTGCTGCGCGTGACGGTCAACTGCTGCCGCGACCTGTGGCGCGGGGCGTGGCTCAAGCGCGTTGTGCTCGGTTCGCCCGCGCTGGACGTGATGCCGGCGCACGACGACATCGAGCGGCGCGAGGAGAAGGCCGAGATCATGCGGGCGGTGCACAAGCTGCCGGCGTCCTTCCGCGAGACGATTCTGCTGCACTACTATCAGGGCTTCGGCATCGCGGAGATCGCGAAAATGCTGAACCTGCCCGAGGGGACGATCTCAAGCAGGCTGTCCCGCGCGAGGAAGAAATTGGAAGTCCTGTTAAAGGAGGAAGCAACCGGTGAATAAGATGAAGGCGCTCGACAATCTCGGGCCGATTGCCAATGAAATGCTAGCCGGGCTGCACGCAGACGACGATATGAAACGGCGCGTCCGGCTGATGGCCGATGCGAAAAAGACGAGCCGCACGCCCGCGCGGATCATGATCCCGGCGGTCTGCTGCGCTGCGGCGGTGATGCTGTGCGTCGGGCTTGTGACGCAGCGGCCCGATGCCGTGAGCGTGGTGGACGCCGTTCGCACGACGGACGCGCCCGACGCCGTGCAGATCAGCACGATTGCGGCCGGCGGCACGGGCGCGATTGACGGCGGCACGGCGATGGCGGCGCTGGCCCCCGGCGCGATGGTGCGTTCCGGGCGGAGCATGCCCGCCGAGAGCCTGTTTGAGGAAGGCACGGGCGACATCCCGCTCGTCGCGGTGAACGGCGGCGTTTACCGCATGCTCAAATATCCCGAAAATCTGGGCGCGGATCAGGTCGGCGGGGCCGTCGGGCAGATCACGAGCGTGACGGATCAGCCGTCGCTGCTCAGCGCCGACGAGCTCGCGGCGGGTGTCACGAATGTCGCGGGCGCGGGCACACAGGTCTACGCGGTCAGCGGCGTGAGCAGCGAGACGGCTGTCGCGGCGCAGGTCGGCGGCGCGATGCGCTTGTTCCAGCGCGTGAGCTACGCGGGCCGCGGCCCGGGCGGGCAGGGCCTTGAGGACACGCTCGACGTGCGCGGCAAGGTCGAGGCGCTCGAGCTCTCGGGCGTGGGCGCGGTCACGGGCGACGCGGCGAACGGCGTGATGGACACGCTGCTTGACAACGCGGTGCTCATGCGCGTGGACGCGGCGGGCGGCGACCAGATCCTCACGATCACGCTGCAAAACAGCCTGCAATTCGAGCTGCGCGTCTCGGGCGACATGCTGGTGGGCTGCGGCGGATGGAGCTGCCCGGAGTTCTTCGACGCGTTCGACGCCGCCATGCAATAAAATTGAAATTTGGGGTTGACACAAAGACCGCATCGTGCTATAATGTTCACCGTTGAAGCGCGATGCGGTCATTATCCCCGGCGCTTCGGAATTGAAAAGGTCGCATGGCTCAGTTGGTAGAGCACATCGTTCACATCGATGGGGTCACAGGTTCGAGTCCTGTTGCGACCACCACAATTTGTCTGAAAACAACGGTTTTCAGACTTTTTTGTTGTCCATTTTTAACATAAAACGTCTGAAAAAGCAAAAAACGGGGGCCTTTCAACCCCTGTTTTTCCGTTTTCTTTCGTTAAAG
>CALVTQ010000110.1 GCA_944362695.1 uncultured Clostridia bacterium | reverse complement strand
CGATGCCCATGCCCCTCGCCGCCGCGCGTGTGAGCACGCTCTTGCCCGCGCCCATTTCGCCATGCAGCAGCACGACATCGCCCGCACGCAGACATGCGCCCAGGCTCATGCCGAGGCGCTGCGTCTGTTCTTCTGTCTTGCAGTTGATGGTAAACAAGGTTTAATTCCTTCTTATTATCTGGGTTACGTCCCGCGCTCTGCCGCAGGTTTACATCTCACGACGCCCCTCGATCGCCTTGGCGAGCGTGACCTCGTCGGTATACTCGAGGTCGCCGCCGACGGGCAGGCCATGCGCGATGCGCGTCACGAGAATCCCCATGGGCTTGAGCAGCCGGGCGATATAGCTGGCCGTGGCCTCGCCCTCGATATCGGGGTTCGTCGCGAGGATGACCTCTTTGATGTCCTCCCTGCCCACGCGCTCGAGCAGCTCTCTGATGCGGATGTCCTCCGGTCCGATGCCCTCCATCGGCGAAATCGTGCCGTGCAGCACGTGATAGCAGCCCGTGAAATCGCGCATGCGCTCCATCGCCGCCACGTCTCGCGGATCGCGCACCACGCAGATGACGCCGTTATGCCTCTGCTCATTCGCGCAGATGGGACACGGGTCGTCCACCGTGTAATTACCGCAGATCGAGCAGTACTTGACCGCCTTTCTGCCCTGCCAGATCGCTGCCGCCAGCTCGTGCACCTGATCCTCCGGCAGCGACACGATGTGATACGCCAGCCGCTGCGCCGTCTTGCTGCCGATGCCCGGCAGGCGCGAGAGCTGCTGCGCCATGCGCGCGATGGGTTCAATCTGCCCCGCCATGATTACAGCAGGCCGCCCATGCCCGCGCCGCCGATCTTCTGCATCTCGCGCTCGCGCGTCTCCTCGCCCTTCTTGAGCGCGTCGTTGACCGCCGCCACGATCATATCCTGCAGCATCTCGACCTCGTCCGGGTCAACCGCGTCCGGCTCGATCGTCAGGCTCAGCAGCTCGCGCTTGCCGCTGACCTTGCAGCTCACCGCGCCGCCGCCGGCCGTGCCTTCGTATTCACGCTTGTCCAGATCCTCCTGAAGCGCGAGCATCTGCTGCTGCATCTTCTGCGCCTGCCTCATCAGCTGCTGCATATTGCCGCCCGGGATGCCGGGGAAACCGCCTCTTGCCATAATGGAAATCCTCCTTCAAACTGCGTCCCTTTTCGGGTACGCGCAAATGTGCTTCCTTTTGATTATACACCATCAGCGCGCAAATGAAAAGGGTTAAATCTCCGTCCGCTCCCCGCGCCGCCGCGAAATTTCATGCAATTTTTATATTTTTGAAATCCCGCGTTAACATTCTCCGCAACCTGTGCTATAATGTATTTCGTATGCTCGATTTGTTTTGATTCAAAGGAGAATGTAAACCGCTATGTTCAGAACGCATGCCCATCGCACGATGGATATGACCACGGGTCCGCTGCTCAAAAACGTCCTCTTCTTCTCGCTGCCGATCATGGCCTCCGGCATCCTGCAGCTGCTCTTCAACTCCGCCGACACCATCGTCGTCGGGCGCTTCGCGGGCAACGAAGCCCTCGCCGCCGTCGGCTCCGTCGGCTCGCTCAACAACCTCATCATCAGCCTGTTCATCGGCCTGTCCATCGGCGTGAACGTGCTCGTCGCCCGCTATACCGGCGCGCGCGAGGCTGACAACGTCTCCAGCACCGTGCACACCGCCGTGCTGCTGTCCATCCTCGGCGGTCTGGCCCTCGCGGTCATCGGCGTGCTGCTCTCGCGCCCGCTGCTCACCGTCATGGGCTCGCCCGAGGACGTCATTGACCTCGCCGTCCTCTATACGCGCATCATCTTCCTGGGCATGCCGGTTCAGATGCTGTATAACTTCTGCGCCGCCGTGCTTCGCGCCGTGGGCGACACGAAGCGCCCGCTCTATTTCCTGACGCTGGCGGGCGTCATCAACGTCGTCCTCAACCTCTTCTTCGTCATCGCGCTGCATATGTCCGTGGCGGGCGTCGCGCTGGCGACCATCATCTCGCAGGCGGTCTCCGCCGGCCTCATCCTCCATTCGCTGATGACGCTCGACGGCCCGACGAAGCTGCATCTGCGCCGCCTGCACATCAACCCGCGCATCCTCCGGGAGATCATCCGCATCGGCCTGCCTGCGGGCATCCAGTCCTCGGTCTTCTCCCTCTCCAACGTCATCATCCAGTCCTCGGTCAACAGCTTCGGCTCCATCGTCATGGCCGGCAACGCCGCCGCGATGAATGTCGGCAACTTCATCTATCAGGCGATGAACACCTTCCAGCAGGCCATCACCTGCTTCGCCGGCCAGAACATGGGCGCGCGCAAGCCGTCGCGCGTGATCTCCTCGCTGAAGGTCTGCCTGTTCTGGGCGTCGCTGTTCGGCATCGTGCTCGGCGTCCTCTCCTGCGTTTTCGGCACGCAGCTGCTCTCGCTGTTCAATGGCGACCCCGCCGTCATCGCCGCGGGCCTTGAGCGTCTGTATATCGTCTGCGGCCCGTATATGCTCTGCGGCATCATGGACGTGATGACCGGCGTGCTGCGCGGCATCGGCTATTCGCTGCTGCCGATGATCGTCTCGCTGCTCGGCGCGTGCGCGTTCCGCATCTTCTGGGTGGTCACGATCTTCGCCGCCGCCCCGTCTATGACCTCGCTGATGGTCTCCTATCCCGTCTCCTGGGCGCTGACCTTCGCCGTGCTCGTCGTCATCTTCGTGCTGCTGTGGAAGCGCATTCGCGCGCAGTATACGCCGCAGGAACTCGCCGATCGCTGATTTTGCACAAACAAAGGCGGCCCTCTCCGTCCGTGGAAAGGGTCGCCTTTTTGTTTCGTTTCAGGGCTTTCGCGCGCCGCCGTTTCCCGTTTCGCAGGAATTTCTTCCTATTATAATGGGACACTGACGCGCGCTTTATCTCACGCCTTCAGGCGCATCACGAGGCCTTCGCGCTCGATTTTGATCATCTCGCGCACACGGTCGCTCGGGAACGCGGTCTTGCCCACGGCGCGCAGCGCGGCCAGGCCGTGCGCGAACACCCACAGGCAGCGGCACAGCTCGTGCGTCTTCTCCTGATCGAGGCCCGTGATCTCCATCTCCGCCTTCTCAAGGCGATTGAGCAGATCGTAATTGAACGCGCTGTTGCCCTCCTTCGTGTTGCGCAGGAACAGGTGGCTCAGCAGGCGGGGCTGCTCCTCGCCGAAGCGCACATACGCCAGGCAGCTCTCCTCGAGCGGATCTCCGCCCTCGCTGGCCCCGGCAATGGTCGCCTCGAAGGTCTCCAGCGCCTTCTGCTCGAGCGCATTCTTCAGGTCGTCCATTCCGGCGAAGTAGCTGAAGATGGGCTGCGTAGAGCAGTTGAGCAGCTTGGCGACGGAGCGGGCGTTCACAGCCTCCATTCCATCCTTGCAAAACATGGCAAATGATTTCTCAAGAATCATTTCCCTCGTAATTCTCTGTTTCGGCGGCATATTTCCACTCCCTATCTGTCAATGAGTGAGTTGAACTCGTGATTATCCTATCACAGACATGTTTTTCCGTCAACGCCCTGCAATGGGTGTTACGCACATCAAAAATTTCATGCATTGCACATGGTGTACACAGTTTTTTGTGTACAACCCTTGTATTATCTGGATTTTTTGAGAAATCTTCGTCAATCTCCCTTTCAAATTGCTTTGTCTATTCTGCACAATTTTTGTTTCGCAAATTTTCACCCAAATACTTGCCATTTACGAATATGTCCTTTCTTATCCCTTGTGTTATATTGAAAATTTCCCGTTTTTGTCCTCCTGAATTCTCATCACTGGCTTCCGCGTTTTTTCGTATTATTTCAAATTTTCCCGGTTGTTTTTATATGTTTACACAACATTGATATTCGCATTTCTCTTATTGTTAATTCATGCTGTTTTTATATCAAATGACATATTGACAGATTGAACAAAAGAGGCCATAATACAATCATCCTCTCATCGAGCAGATCAATCCGAAAGCGAGGTCCGTTTCATGAAATCCGCAGCTTGCGCGCTCGTTCTCGCGCTGATGCTTCTTCTCCCCTTCGCCGCCATGGCCGAGGCGCTCACGCCCGAGCAAATGCTCGCCGCCGAGGAGGCGAACATGATCCCCATGACCTATGAGGAGCTCGTCGCCGAGCCGGACGACGGCGCCGATACCCCCGCCGAGCCCACCGCCGAGCCCACGCCCGAGCCCACCGCCGAGCCGAAAGCCGACCCCGCCGCGCGCGAGGCCTTCATCAACGACATCATCGCCCTCGCCGAGAAGCTCTACGACGAGGCGGGCGGGCGCGCCATGAAGGCCGCCGACAGCAGCGACATCTATATCTGCAAGAACTTCACCACCTACATCTTCCGCAAGACGCGCGACAAATACCGCATGGCCGAGTTCCCCGACACGGGCCTCATCATCCCCAACAACCAGCCCAAGGAGAATTGCAAGCCCTACGTCTACGGCGTCGAGTGGGAGGACGTCCCCGCCAGCGAGGGCAACCCCTTCTACGCCGTCGCCGAATTCCGCTACAATAACGACCTCTCCATGGAGGAAAACAAGCAGCTCGCCCACGAGTTTCTCACGCAGGTGCAGCGCGGCGACTACTTCCAGATGGCCGCGGATTACTACTACGGCATCGGCGCGCACAGCATGATCTTCATCTCCGACTACGACCCGGAGACCGACACCGTCCACTGGACCGATTCCAACATGAAGGGCAAGCGCATCGAAGGCGTGCGCTATGCCTATGTGCAGTTCGACGCTGTGAAGGACATCGACTGGTTCGTCGACGCCTTCTGCCATAAGCGTTACGGCGCGACGATCTATCGCCTGCGCGATGACATCATGTTCGCCGAGTAAAGCAAGGAGGCGCCCATGACCAAAGCCGAAACATATCAATACCTCACCGATCACGGCATCGCCTACGAGATCACGGAGCACCCCGCCGTCTATAATATGGAAGAGCTGGACGCGATCGACCTGCCCTATCCCGAGTGGGACGCCAAGAATCTCTTTGTGCGCGACGACAAGAAGCGCAATTACTATTTGATCACCGTCAGGGGCGGCAAGCGCGTCGATCTCAAAGAATTCCGCAGACAGCACGGCCTGCGCAATCTTTCCTTCGCCTCGGCAGATGACCTGATGGCCACCATGGGCCTGATTCCGGGCGCGGTCACGCCGCTGGGGCTTCTTTGCGACGAGGAGCGCCGCGTGCATTTTTATCTCGATGCGGACTTTGCCCATCACCCGATCGGCGTGCATCCCAACGACAACACCGCCACCGTCTGGCTCAGCGCGGACGACCTCGTGCGGCTCATCGGCGAGCACGGCAACGCGGTCGAGCTCGTGACGCTGTGACCGCCGCCCCATAAAAAACCGCATGCAAAAAGCACGGCCCGTTTGCAAGCCGTGCTTTTCTTTCCTGTTTATCTCGCTCAGATGCGATCCTCGAGCGCGCTGACGAAGCCGGTGATGCGGTCGAGGCCGCGGTCGATGTTCTCCATCGACGTCGCGTAGCTCATGCGGATGAAGCCCTCGGTGCAGAACGCGCTGCCCGGCACAGTCGCCACGTTCGCATTCTCCAGCAGCAGCTCGGCGAACTTCATCGAGTCGTTGATCTGCACCTCGCCGCAGTACTTGCCCAGGATGCCGCTGATGTCCATCATCACGTAGAACGCGCCCTTGGGCATCACGCAGTGCAGGCCCGGAATCGCGTTGATGCGGTGCACGATGTGCCAGCGGCGCTCGTCATAGGCGCTGCGCATGCGCTCGATCTCCGCCGCGCCCTTGGGCGAGCTGAGCGCTTCCGTCGCGGCGTACTGCGCGATGGCGTTGCTGCCGGAGGCGACCTGGCTCTGCAGGCTGTTCATCGCCTTGATGACGTTCAGCGGGCCGGCCGCATAGCCGATGCGCCAGCCGGTCATGGCGTAGGCCTTCGACACGCCGTTGACCACGATCGTCTGGTTGTAGATGTCCTGGCCCAGCGACGCGATGGACACATGCTCCTCACCGTCGTAGATGAGCTTTTCGTAGATCTCGTCGCTGATGACGTAGAACCCCTTCTCGATCGCCAGCTGCGCGATTTCGGTGAGCTGCTTGCGGTTCCAGATGCAGCCGTTGGGGTTGTTGGGCGTGTTGAGGATGAGTGCCTTGGTCTTGTCGGTGACGTACGGCGCGAGATCGGACGCCTCGGTGACGAAGCCCTTGCGCTTATCGCCCTCCACCAGCACCGGAACACCGCCCACGATGCGCACCATCTCCGGATAGGACACCCAGCAGGGCGTGGGGATGATGACCTCGTCGCCGGGGTTGACGACGGCGGCCAGCGCCGCGAACAGCGAGAACTTCGCGCCGTTGGAGACGATGACCTGCGCCGGCGTGTAGACCAGATCGTTGTCGCGCGCCAGCTTGCGGCAGATCGCGCGGCGAAGCTCAATCGTGCCCGAGGAAGGGGTGTACTTGGTCAGGCCCATGTCAAGCGCCTCGTGCGCGGAAGTGCGGATGTACTGCGGGGTGATGAAATCCGGCTCACCGGCGCAGAAGGAGACGACATCGCGGCCACTCTGGCGCATCTCTTTCGCCTTGGCGTCGATCGCCAGCGTCGGGGACGGTGAAATCGCGCTGCACACGCGGGAAAGCTCCAATGACAAGCTGAATTCCTCCTTGATCGCCCTCAGGCAGAAAATGAAACTATCGGATATTATACACGCAATTTCCGATTTTTGCAATCTCTACTTTTTCACGAATTACAGCCCTCACTCTATCCGTTTTGCACGATTACATTTCAAATCCTGCAAAACGTCCGTTTCAGCCGGAACATCTTCTGTACAAGTTGTGAATAAAATATGACAAATTTGATCTTTCTCTTAAAAAAGTCTTGATATATCCCCCGTTTTGCGTTATCATTATGAGTGTTCACTTTGTTAATTTTTGCAATTCAACGTGGAGGTGTTTCTTTTGCAGCATATGAACAGACTCTTTCTGGCTGCGGCGCTCATCCTGTGCCTGCTGACCGCGGGTGTCGCTTCTGCCGAGGCGTACTATCTTGAGCTCCCCACCGAGGGCATCGAAACCACCATGAATGTCTCTGTCGTCCCGCAGGAGAACCCGGTGCTGCCCGGCATCAGCCCGACGACCGGTGAACCGTGGAACGGCGCGTATCACCCCATCCTTGTCAACATCGACTCCCACCCCAAGGCAATGCCGCAGTGGGGCGTCTCCTCTGCCGATATCATCTATGAGATGCCGATTCAGGCCGACGGCTCGACCCGTATGGCCGCCCTGTTCATGACCAATCCCCCCGCGTATGCCGGCCCGGTTCGTTCCGGCCGCGTGCCGATGGGCTCCCTGCGCGAGATGTGGGGCGGCGCCTGGGTCTTCTATGGCTGGCAGAACTGGATCAACAAGACCGAGAAGAACCTCGTGGTCGACGTCGACGACTGGGCTCTGCACATCCATGACGACGCCCGCGTGAAGGGCCGCTGGGTCTTCCCGTTCGTCGAGGGCACCGAGAACAACTACGGCGACTTCTTCCATCGCGAGAAGGACGGCATGCACGTCTCCCCCTACAACGTTCAGGTCAACATGAACGCGGTGAGCCAGCTGTTCACGGAGGAGCCGGTCAAGCATCCGTATCTGTTCACCGACACCGGCCTTGACCACGGCGTGGCCGTGACCAGCATCACCATCCCCTACAAGGAGACCTCCCCGGCCTACGTTTCTTCCTATCAGTACAACGAGATGACCGGCCTGTATGACCGCTATGCCAACGGCGAGGCGTACTACGACGCGCTGACCGGCATGAGCTGCTCCTACGCCAACGTCATCGTCATGCGCACCGACGTCTCCTGGTATAACAACGCCCCGCACCGCCCGGTCATCCAGCTGGTCGGCGAGGGCACCGCTGAGATCTTCCAGAACGGCAAGTACATCCGCGGCAAGTGGATTCGCTCCCATGCCGATACGGCGGATGAGTTCGCTTCCCTGACCAGCCGCCTGGCCTTCTATGACGACGCGGGCAACGAGCTCGCGCTCAAGACCGGCAAGACCTTCATCCAGATCGTCAACAACGACGCCTCCGTCATCGTGAGCGCCGGCGAGATGATCGAGGGCGGCACCGCTCAGGCTACGCCGGAACCGACGCCGACCCCGCGCCCGACCCGCACGCCCAAGCCCACGCGCACCCCGCGCGCCGACGCCGCGACTCCCGAACCCATCGAGGTCGAGGAGGAGGGCGACATCTCCTTCGGCGGCTGATCGCATAGCCTTTCATCCCCTGCCTTCGGGCGGGGGTTTTTTTTGCGCCATACAGCCACGCTATGCCCCATGTTCCGCGATGGTGCATGCAAAATCCCCGCGCGCCCTGCCGGACACACGGGGATGCTGTCTGTGCGGATGATTACTTCTTCTGGTTCGCGCGGTACTTGCTCAGCAGGCGCTCGATGCGCGTCCACGGGTCCAGCAGATAGCTGATGGACTGGTCGTGGTTGAGCGTGGCGATGACGAACGCCATGTACTTGCTCATGTCCGCCTGGCTGAACCACGGCGCGTCGAGAACCTCCTGCGGGGTGTAGGTCAGGTTCGTGGCGAAGACGTGGTCGATGATGCCGTCGGCGTAGGCCTTGTTGAAGGCATCCAGGCCGTTGGTGAAGAACGCGAACGTCGCGCCCGCGAACACGCGCTTGGCCTTGCGCTTCTTGAGGTTGTAGGCCAGGTCGAGGATCGAGTCGCCGGAGGCGATGATGTCGTCGGCGACGAACACATCCTTGCCCTCCACGCTGTCGCCCAGATACTCATGGGCCACGATCGGGTTGCGGCCGTTGACCACGCGGGTGTAGTCGCGGCGCTTGTAGAACATGCCCAGGTCGACGCCCAGCGCGCTGCTGTAATAGATGTTGCGCTGGATGGCGCCCTCGTCCGGGCTGATGACCATCATGTGATCTTTGTCGATCTGCAGGTCGTCGTAGGCCGCGCACATCGCCTTGAGCATCTGATACGTCGGCATGATGCTCTCAAAGCCGCTGAGCGGGATGGCGTTCTGCACGCGCGGATCGTGCGCGTCAAACGTGATGATGTTGGACACGCCCATGTTGACCAGCTCCTGGAGCATCACGGCGCAGTCCATGGACTCGCGGGTGGTGCGCCTGTGCTGGCGGCCCTCGTAGAGCATCGGCATGATCACGTTGATGCGATACGCCTTGCCGCCGACGGCGGCGATGATGCGCTTGAGGTCGGCATAATGCTCATCCGGCGTCATCGGCACTTCCTTGCCGTAGAGCTTGTAGGTGCACTGATACGCGCCGACGTCGCAGATGATGTACAGGTCATAGCCGCGCACGGAGTTTTTCAGCATGCCCTTGCCCTCGCCCGTGCCAAAGCGCGGGCAATGCGCCTCCAGCAGGAAGCCGTTAGCGTCCGCGCCGAAGAAGCTGTGCAGGCGCTCGTCGGCCATGCTGGTGTCCAGCTGCCAGCGCATGAGGTAGTCATTGACGCGTCTGCCCATCTCCTCGCAGCCGTTCATGGCGATGACGCCGAGCGGCGCGACGGGGCGCATCGGGAATTTCTGGGAGGCCTCGGGGCTCATGTTCTCTTTCATGACGATTCCTTTCTTCGGTAGCTCGTTTCAGGAAACAATCCACACGGGGACTTAACGCCAGTATTATATCACAAAAACCGGCCATGAAAACAGCTATTTTGTGCATAATACGATTTTTTGTCCGTTTGCGCCATTTTTACGCGTTCTTTACGTCTACGCTTCACCATCCCGGCGCATTTTTCTTTGGCCTGTTTGCATATATTTTGTGTCAGTCCCCGCGCACGATTCATGCGCGCGCCGTCTTTCCCTTGACCCTGCCCCGCTTCCTTGGTATAATATGGGCAATCAATCTTATGGAGGTCTTGCCGTGAAGCGCATTGTTTTAACCGGCGGCGGCACTGCCGGACACGTCTCCCCCAATCAGGCGCTGATTCCCCTGCTCCAAAAGGACGGCTGGGAAATCCACTACATCGGCACGAAGGCCGGAATCGAGCGCACGCTCATCGAGTCCATGCCCGGCGTCACCTATCACGCCGTCAGCTCGGGCAAGCTGCGCCGCTATTTCGATCTCAAGAACTTTACCGATCCCTTCCGCGTCATCGCCGGCGCGTTCCAGAGCCTGTCCATCATCGGCAAGCTCAAGCCCAGCGTCGTCTTCTCCAAGGGCGGCTTCGTCAGCGTGCCGGTCGTCTTCGGCGCGGCGCTTCGCGGCGTCCCCGTCGTCATGCACGAGAGCGACATCACGCCCGGCCTGGCCAATAAGCTGTGCAAGCCTTTTGCCAAGGCCGTGTGCACGACCTTCCCCGAGTGCGCCAAGCTTCTGGGCGACAAGGGCGTGCAGACCGGCACCCCGCTGCGCAGCCGCATCTTCTCCGGCGACCGCGCGCGCGGCCTCAAGTTCGCGGGCTTTGACGGCTCGCGTCCCGTGCTCATGATGATCGGCGGCTCTCTGGGCGCGCAGACGGTCAACGCCATTCTGCGCGAGGCCCTGCCCGTGCTCACGAAAAAGTACGACGTGCTCCACGTCTGCGGCAAGGGCAACCTCGACGAGTCGCTCAAGAACACGCCCGGCTATCGCCAGTTCGAGTATCTCTCCGACGAGCTGCCCGACGCCTTCGCCTGCGCGGACATCGTGCTCTCGCGCGCCGGGTCGAACTCGCTGTCCGAGCTCATGGCCCTCAAGAAGCCCGCGCTGCTCATCCCCTATCACTCCGGCCGCGGCGACCAGGTGCTCAACGCCAATTCGCTCAAGGCGCGCGGCCTGGCGCACGTCATGATCCAGAGCGACCTGACCGCCAAGTCCCTGCCGCCCGCCATCGACGCGCTGTATGACGACCGCGAGCTGCTGACCCAGCGCCTTGCCGCCCTGCCCGACGCCGACGGCACGAACGCCGTGCTCGAGCAGATCTATAAGTACGCCAAAAAGTAAAGCGAAAGCGTCCTTGCGCCCCCAACCACAGGCGACGCAAAGCCGGTTTTCTCATTCTTTTTTGTACACTACGTGCCCGCCGAGCGCCGTCAGCTCCGCATGAAGCTTCGCCAGCTCGCCCGGAGCAGTCTCAAACGGGTCGCCCGAGAGCACGACGAAATCCGCGAACATGCCCTGCGCGATGCGTCCCTTCACATCCTCCTCAAACGATGCGTAAGCGCCCTCCGCCGTGTAGCTGAGCAGCGCCTCCTCCACGGTCATCGCCTCGCCCGCGTTGTAGGGCGGCAGGCTGCCGCTAAGCGGCTGGCGCGTCACGGCGCACTGGATACCGCGCATCGGGTCAGGCGATTCGACCGGGCAGTCCGTGCCGTTGGAGACGTGCACACCCATCTCCTTGAGCGTGTGGAACGCATAGCTCGTCGCAGCCAGTTCCTCGCCCGCCCGCGCGTGCACGATGTGCGTGTCATAGTCGAGGAACACCGTCTGCGCGTAGGCGTGCAGCCTGAGCCTCGCCATGCGCTCGAGTTGATCGCGCCGCGTGAGCTGTACGTGCACGACGCCGCTTCGGTGATCCGCGCGCGGGTTTGCGGCGAACGCCTTTTCATAGCTGTTTAAGATGATGTCGAGTATGCCGTCGCCGATCGCGTGCACGGCGACCTGCATGCCCGCCGCGTGCGCGCTGCCGATCATCTCGTCCATCTGTTCCTGCGTAAACAGCGCCAGCCCGCGTTCATCCGGCGCGTCGGCATAGCCCCGGCTCAGATACGCCGTGCGCGCCCCGAGCGAGCCGTCGCCCAGAATCTTGAGCGGCCCGATCTTGAGCATATCGTCGCCCACGCCCGTGTTGTAGCCCGCCGCGAGGAAGTCCCGCAGCGCTTCCGGCGTCGTCAGCTGGCTCTGCTCGCACACGCGCACGGTCAGCACGCCCTCGTCTCGCAGCTCGCGATACGCATCGAGCACCGTCCGCCAGGGCACGCCCGGCAGCGCGCAAAAGTCGTCCGTCTGGCAGGACGTGACGCCCACGCTGCTCAAAGCCTTCGACGCCCGCGCAAGCATCCGCTTGATCTCGCCGATCCCCTTGACGGGCATCCGGTCAAACACGATGTCCATCGCCGCGTCGCGGAATACGCCGTTCAGCCGCCCGTGCGCGTCCCTGCCGATGCTCCCGCCGTCGGGACAGACCACGTCCTCGCCGATGCCCAGCACCTCGAGCGCGCAGCTGTTGACGCTCAGGCAATGCCCGCAACAGCGCGCGATGCAGATCGGGTGCTCCGTGCTGACCGCGTCGAGCGCCTCTCGCGTGGGCTCGCCCGTCGCCGGGGTGAAGTAGTCCTGATTCCAGCCGCGCCCCATGACCCATTCGCCGGGTTCTGCGGCGGTTTCATTTATATAGCTGCGCAGCGTGTCCTGCACATCCGCGAGCGAGCGCGCCCCGCCGAGCCTGCATTGGCCCATCACATTGCCGAAATTGAGCAGATGCATGTGCGAATCGTTGAACCCCGCGCAGACGAATTTCCCGCCGAGGCTGACGATCTCGTCGCCCTCCGCGCGCATCGCCAGCACCTCGCTCGTCGTCCCCACGGCGGCAAAGCGCCCGTCCTCCACGGCGAACGCCTCGCAAAAGCCCGTCCCGGTGAACACCCTGCCCTCGATCCAAAGCGTCTTCATGTTCTTCCTCCGCATCCTCGCGTTTTCCCCATCATATCCCGTTTTGCCCCGCCCGTCAACATCCGTTTTTCAGGAGGCCCTTCTGTGCAAACCACGATTTACACGCTCACCGCCCCCGTTGCCGCGCCCACGCGCATCGCGCTCGTCTCCGATCTGCACGACAGGGACGCCGCGCCCGTGCTCGCCGCGCTGGATGATGCCCGGCCCGATTTCATCGCCATCACCGGCGATGTGTTCGACGGCCACCGCCGCTTTCTCGCCGCCCGCGACGCCGGTGACGCGCGTCCCATCGTCCATCGCTTCCCCAACGCCATGCGCCTGCTCGAGAAAGCGCCCGCCATCGCGCCCGCGTTCCTCTCGCTGGGCAATCATGAGTGGTTTCTGCTCCCGCCCGACCTCGCCGAGATCCGCAAAACCGGCACAACGCTGCTGCATGACGCCTTCTGCGCCGCGCCCGGCGGCCTGATCTTCGCCGGTCTGACGCCGCACGACACGTCGCGCTTTTGGGCATATGCCGCTTCACAGGGCTATCGTGGCGAGCTGGGCAAGCTCCGCCGTGCGTGGCGCGCGCTGCATGAGCCGGACGAGCCCGCCCCCGCTTCCCTCGCGTGGCTCGATGATTTCCAAAATCAGCCCGGTGTCAAGGTTTTGCTCTGCCATTATCCCGAGTATTGGGCGCTCCTGCCGCCTTACCTCAAGGACAGCCCCGTCGACCTCATGCTCAGCGGCCACGCCCACGGCGGACAGGTTCGCCTCCTCGGGCGCGGCCTGTTTTCCAGCTCGCAGGGCTTCTTCCCGCGCTTCACGAACGGCGTGTTCACGGGCGCGCACGGCCACATGGTCATCAGCCGCGGCCTCGCCAACACCGTCCCCATCCCGCGCATCGGCAACCCGACGCAGCTCGTCCTTATCGACCTGTCGCCCTGCATAGACTCATAATTTCCCGCCATAGCAAAGAGCGAAGCGTTTGCGCCCCGCTCTTTTTATGTTCACTTCGCCAGCGTGTACAGCGAGTAAAAATACCCCTTCGCCGCCATCAGTTCATCAAACGTCCCGCACTCTGCGATCTCGCCGCCTTTCATGGCGATGACCGCATCGAACCGGCGAAGCTGCCGCGCATCCAGCGCATGCGTGACAACGATGCGCGTCATCCCCTCAAGCGAGAGAATCTCATCCGTCACCTGATCGGCGGTCTGCCGGTCGAGCGCCGCCGTCGCCTCGTCGCATAGCAGTACCTGCGCCTTTCTGAGCAGGCTGCGCGCAATGGCGATGCGCTGCTTCTCCCTGCACAGATAATCCTCGCCCCGCTCCGCGATCAGCGCACTCAGGCCCGACAACGCAATCGCCCGCTCGACATCGGCCTCGGGGAAGTCGCGGAACATGGTGATGTTGTCGCGGATCGACGCGTTGAACACGAACACGCTCTGCTGGATCAGCGTCAATTCCGGCGTCGCCGCCCCGCGCTCCCACTTCGATACCGACGCGCACGTCACGCCCAGCGCCTCGGCCAGCCGCTCCTGCGTCATCCCGTTCGCCTTCCTGCATTTGGCGATGTTCTCCGCGAGCGAAATCTTCATCCGCCTCACCTCCGCGATTTCTGTACCTCCATGATATCAAAAATCCGTGTTTGGGCAAGGCATCGCTGGTATAATCGGTTGAATTTGTTTTGAACCTGTGGTTTCGTTCGCGCTCCCATATATCATCGACGGGACCGTCCACGGCTTCCTGCCGCACGGACGATCCCGCGCACTCTTTTTTTGCAATCGCTTCCGTATCGGGTACAGCCGGTTCAAAATATGAAACGCATGCTCTTTTCGGCATACCCGTCACACCCTTCGCCTTTGTTCGCAGATGCCATGCGCCAGCAAGCGAAAACAGCCTGATATGCGCCACAGATTTTTTCTTTCTGTTAAGTCGAGCGAAGGAGGCGTAGCAGAGCTACGTTGACTGGAGCGAGACAACACAGAAAGGAAAAAGATGCAAGCAGGTAGGCTGTTTTCGTGAAGATGGCGCATGTAAAGAAAAAAACCAGTCATTTTACTGACTGGTTTCATGGTAGCGGCAATGTGATTCGAACACATGACACTTCGGGTATGAACCGAATGCTCTGGCCAACTGAGCTATGCCGCCAAATGTGGTTGCGGGAGTAGGATTTGAACCTACGACCTTCGGGTTATGAGCCCGACGAGCTGCCAGACTGCTCCATCCCGCGATGTCGTGTCGCTCACCGGCGACGTATGATATTATATCTCACCGCACCCCTTTTGTCAACACTTTTTTGAAAGAAATTGTAAATTCCCGTTTGCCGCCGCACATCGCCCCGCAAAAGTCCAGCTATTTTCGCATTTTTCGTCACGCCTGCTCCGCGCGCGCGTGCTCTGCCGCCTCGCAATACGCCGCCTCGAACGCCGCAATCGCCCGCTTGCTGATCCTCCGCCACGGCATCAGCATGTCAAACGCGTGCACGCTCGTGGGATACACGACCGCCTCGGCCCGCACGCCCGCCCGTTTCAGGTTCTCAACATACGAAAGCGTCTCACAATAAAACGGCTCTCGCTCACCCACGAACGTATAGCACGGCGGCAGTCCCGCGTAATTCGTCTGCCTCGCGGGCGCGGCGTACACAGGCGTCTCCCCCTCGACTCTGCGCAGGTACAGCTTCCACGCCGCGTGGTTATTGAGCGTGTTCCACGGCAGGCTGAAATTGCGCCGCGACGATTCCGTGTCCCGGTCGTCGATCATCGGATACAGCGGCATCTGGAACGCAATCGCGACATCGCCCCGGTCGCGCGCCATCATGCACATCGACGCCGCCAGCCCGCCGCCCGCGCTCTCTCCGCCGACCATCAGCCGCAACGGATCAAACCCCAGCTCACCCGCGTGTGCTTTCATCCAAACCAGCGCCGCGTAGCAGTCCTCGACCGCCGCTGGATACGGCCACCGTCCGGCCATGCGGTATCCCGGTGAGACGACCACCGCACCGTACTTCCCCGCCAGCGCCGCCGCCCGCGTGAAGTGCGCCATCTGCCGGAAGCCCGTCGCGTATCCCCCGCCGTGCATCCACAAAACGCCCGGCGTGTTCTCGACCGGCAGGCGCGTTTTGGGCGTGAGCACGGTGAGCTTCATCGTCCCCCAGCTCATCGGGATCGCAAGCGTCCTTGTCGTGTATCCGCGCATCCTCTCGCCTCGCTTTCCCTTTATATGATATCAGATTTCCCGCCGCTGTGCATGCGTTTTGTCATAAAAAGCGAGCCGAATGTCAAATGCACCCGGCCCGCCCGTCTTTATGCCTTCTTCCAACGCAGCATGTTGTCCTCAAACAGCGCCTCGATCCTGCCCGCGTCCTTCATCCATGCCAGATACGAGCGCACCGTGCTGCCCACGAGCACGTATTGCTCAAAATTCATCGTCAGCCCGTAATCGCTGAACAGCCTTTGCAGAATCGCCTCGAAGTTCACCGGCTCCGCGCAGATGCCTTCGATCCTGTCCGCGATCTCGCTTACCTTGTCGATGTTGTATTGCGCCAGCGGGGCGATGTCCTCGGTGGGCGCGGCGTGCGCCGGAACGAACATCTTCGCGCGCATGGCCTTGACCTTTTCAAGCGTGCCAAGGTACGCGCCGACGTCGTATATGAACCCGATCTGATACTTGTCAAGCGTCTCGCGGCTCGAGAGGCAGTCCGCCAGATACACCACGTCATCGCTCGTCCTGAAGCCCACCATGTCAAAGAAGTGCCCCGGCAGCGCAATCATCTCCATGCCCTCGGGCAGCACATCGGGCTCAAGCGGCAGCGCGTCGCTCTCCTGCGCCATCAGGAATTTGTGCCGCAGGTCCCTGCACGGATAGCCGCCGTACAGAAACGCCGGTTCGAGCACCGTATGCCGTGTGAAATCGCACTCGATGCCCGGCGCGTAGACCTTGCAGCCCGTCTGCGCCTGCAAATATTTGTTGCCGCCGATGTGGTCGGCGTTGGAGTGCGTGTTGTAAATCGCGGTCAGCTTCCAGCCGTTTTTGTCCAGAATCTGGCGCACCTTTCGGCCCGCGTCCTTGTCGTTGCCGCTGTCGATCAGGCAGACGTCCGTGTCATTCAGCCGCACAAGGCCGATCTTCGCCGGGCTCTGGATGTAGTAGCTGTTTCCCGAAACCTGCATCAGTTCGTACATGATTGTCCTCCTTCAAATCCGCCGCGGGCCGTCAGTTTCCCCGGTCCATGAGGCTCTTCCACTCGCGGTATTCCGGCGTTTCGTCCCATTCAAGCGCCCTGTCGATGTAAAACCGCGCCAGCTCCTGCGACGCGGGCGGCGTCAGCGCGGCAAAGAGATAACGCCGTCAGAAACGCGCAGCGCGCAGCCGCCATTTTTCAAGCCTGCTTCATATAAAAGATCGTGTTGTATACCGCGCACGTCTCTCCGCTCACGTTGTGATACGCATGCGGCACATCGGCACGAAAGCGCACGGCCTGCCGCTCGCCCACGTCGATCGCCTTGCCGCCGAGCACGAGATGCAGCGTCCCGCGCACGACGAATACATGCTCCTCCACCCCGTCGTCGTGCCGCGCCGACTCGTGGCGGCATCCGGGGGCGAACTCAATGTAAAACGTCTCCACGCTGCGCACGGGGTCATAGGCCAGCAGCGGATAGGCCCGCATCCTGCCGCCGTCGCCGAGGATCACGCTGCCCTCGTCCGGCGCGGCGATCGTGTATTCCGCGCGCTCGCCTTCAAGGAAATACGACAGCGGCGTCTTGAGGCCCGTGGCGATCTTCCAGAGCGTCGCGACGGTCGGCACGCTCTGCCCGCGCTCGATCTGCCCGAGCATGGGCTTGCTCACGCCGGTCATCGCGGCGGCCTCGTCGAGCGACAAGTCGCGCGTGCTGCGTATCTTTTTGAGCTTCTCGCCGATCTTCAGGTTCATCGCTTCCACGTCCACGCCCTCGCTTCGTATGTTTTCACATCTTTATCATACATTATAACATACACTCAAGGCAATCGGAAGTCCCAAAAACAAAAAAATTACAGCCGATGCTCATGCCAGCCGCACGATTTCAGGCAAAAGAAAAATCCGAACCCGTTACGGATTCGGATCATGGCTCCCCAGGTAGGGCTCGAACCTACAACCCTTCGGTTAACAGCCGAATGCTCTGCCATTGAGCTACTGAGGAATATCGCTCTCAAAGAACGTGCTTATTATACCGCCGCGCGCGTGCGCTGTCAACCCCCTTTTTTCAATTTTTTTGCAAAGCGTTTTGGCGCCGCCTCCTCCGCGTCCTGCGCGATGCGCGTTTTTTTCTTTATATATATGCAAAATACGACGCGCCGCCGCCCGCATCCCGCCAAATGCAAGAAAAAGCGCCGGGCGAAAAACCCAGCGCTGTGATCGCTCAAGCGTAGAATGCTCGGGGCAGAATATCCCACGGCACACACGATACAATGCTTATTGCTGCTGCCTTCCGGCCCTGACAAGGTTCACACCCTCGCATTGCATGAGCTCCATCCGTCATCACATTCTACCG
>CALVTQ010000109.1 GCA_944362695.1 uncultured Clostridia bacterium | reverse complement strand
AGAAATCGTTTAATTAGACTAAAAACCGCGGCCTGGGAAGGATTTTCTCATTTACTTTGTTTTTTTTGTGAAAATAGCTTGAAAATTACCCCCCCCCCCCCCGTGGTATATTGTTACTATAAAACAGGTTCCGCGTAGTCGATTTGAATAGTTTTAACCATCTTTCTTTTCCCCGCCGCCGAAACTGTTTTCTTTTATTTTCCCGGCCGAATTGTCTCCCAAAAGAACAAACGCAGAAAGGTGGAGAAGACTATGGCTCAAGCCAAAGCGAAATCCTTACCCCGCTACAAGAGGCCCGCATTGGGGCGCACCGTCTGGCAGAATAAAACGCTGCTGCTGATGTGCCTGCCCGCGATCGTGTTCTTTTTTGTGTTCTCCTACATGCCCATGCCCGGCGCGTATATCGCGTTCACCAACTTCCAGTATAACAAGGGCATCTTCGCAAGCCCGTTCGTCGGCCTGATGAACTTCAAATTCCTGTTCACTTCCGGCCAGCTCGGGTTGCTTCTGCGCAATACCATCCTGTATAACCTGGCCTTCATCATCCTGGGCAACGTGCTCCAGCTGATGTTCGCCATCCTGCTCAACGAGGTTCGCTGCGCCCGCTATAAGAAGGTCACCCAGTCGCTGATGTTCCTGCCGTACTTCATCTCCGACGTTCTGGTTTCCCTGCTGGTTTACAACCTGCTCAACTCCGACTACGGCTTCATCTCCAACACCGTCCGCTCCATGGGCGGCCAGATGCCCGTCGTCTATCAGATCGCCGAGGCGTGGCCGTTCATCATCGTGGCCGTCAACCTCTGGAAGGGCACCGGCTACGGCACGGTCGTCTACTTCGCGTCCATCACCAGCATGGACACCTCCATGATGGAGGCGGCGCAGATTGACGGCGCCAACGGCTTCCAGCGCATCCGCTACATCACCCTGCCCACCCTCAAGCCGACGGTCATCATCCTGTTCCTGTTCGCCATCGGCGGCATCCTCAAGGGCAACTTCGGTCTGTTCTATAACCTGGTCGGCAACAACTCGATGCTCTTTGGCACAACGGATATCATCGAGACGTACGTCTACCGCTCCATGATGAACAGCTTCAACTTCTCCCAGTCCAGCGCCGTGGGCCTGTTCCAGAGCGTGGTCGGCTTCTTCATCGTGCTGGCCGCCAATGCTTTCGTGAAGCATCTGGACCCGGACTACGCCCTGTTCTAATCCCACAGCAATAAGAAAGGAGCGCTGGAAACCATGTCCGATAAGAAAAAAGCGGTCGTCGCTGCACACGACCATCCCACGCATGTGAAGCTGGACAGGTCCGATATGATCATCCGCGGCTTCACCTATGTCATCGTCTCCATCTTCAGCCTGATCTGTATCATCCCGTTCTGGATGATCATCGCTTCCTCGTTCGCCAGCGAGCAGTCCATCCGCGCGACGGGCTTCTGCCTGTGGCCCAAGGAGATCTCGACCTTCTCCTATGAGCTGCTGCTGCGCTCGCCGGACCAGATGATCGGCGCGTACGTCGTGACCATCGGCCTGGCCCTCGTCGGCACGGCCATCGGCCTGTTCGTCATCTCCATGACCGGCTATGCCCTCCAGCGCAAGGACTTCCCCTTCCGCGACGGCATCATGTTCTATATCTACTTCACCTCGCTGTTCTCCGCGGGCCTCGTTCCGTTCTATCTGCTGATGGTGCAGACGCTGAACCTGCGCGATTCCTACTTCGCCATCCTGCTGCCGCTGCTGATGAGCCCGTGGCTGATCGTTCTGATGAAGAACTTCGTCAAGGCGATTCCGCACGAGATCACCGAGTCCGGCAAGATCGACGGCGCGGGCGACTTCCGCATCTTCTATTCGCTGGTGCTCCCGTCGCTCAAGCCCGCTCTGGCGACCATCGGCCTGTTCCTGGCGCTGGGCTACTGGAACGAGTGGTACTACTCCTCCCTGTTCCTCACCAGCAAGGTCGAGTATCGCCCGCTGCAGTTCCACCTGTACAACGTCATCAACAAGGTCGCCTCTCTGCGCAACTCCGTCGCCGGCTCCAATGTCGTGCTGACCACCGAGCTGCCGGGCGAGACGCTCAAGATGGCCACCGCCGTCATGGCGACCGGCCCGATCATTCTGCTCTATCCGTTCGTGCAGAAATATTTCGTCGCCGGCCTGACCGTCGGCTCCGTCAAGGGCTGATTGCGCACCCCCTATGCCTCTCAGCGGCTATGATGCCGTTGAAAAATAGAAAAGGAGGAACCCCAAGCATGAAGAAATTTCTTGCTATCCTCGTGGCGATGATGATGATCGTCACGGCGATTTCCGCTGTTGCGGAGGCCGCGATCGACACCTCCGAGCACGTGGTCGTGACCTACCTGGTCACCGGCGACGTGCCCACCGACCAGACCGATCGAGTCCTCGCTGAGATCAACAAGATCCTCACTGAGAAGGTCAATGCCGAGCTGGAGATCCGCTGGATCGAGTGGACCAACTGGCAGACCAACTACAACCTCGCTCTGGCGACGCAGTCCGGCGACATCGACCTGATCTGCACCGCCACCGACTGGCTCGATGCGTGGCCGAACACCCAGCGCGGCGCGTTCCTGCCGCTGAGCGAGGACATGCTCAAGACCTATGCCCCGCAGACCTGGGCGAACGTCCCGGCGGAGCACTGGGAGCTGTGCAAGTACAACGGCGAGATCTACATGATCCCCGAGGATCAGTATGCGCAGTGGACCAACCACGGCTTCATGTATCGCGGCGACTGGGCCAAGGCTGCCGGTCTTGAGAACGGCGTGCACTCCTGGGAGGACCTCGAGGTCTACTTCCAGTGGATCAAGGACAACCAGCCTGGCGTGTATCCGTGGGATGCGGACGGCAACGGCTCTTCCTACAGCCCGCAGATGAGCGGCGGCTGGCAGACCAGCCACACCACCAACGTGTTCATCGAGGGTCTGCCGGTTGGCCTGTTCTACGGCGTCTCCAAGGATGATCCGTACACCCTGTCCCGCTACTACCTCGAGGGCGACGAGTTCGTCAACTTCGCCAAGACCATGAAGCGCTGGGCCGACGCCGGCTACTGGCGCACCGACGTGCTGAACTACACCGGCGCTCAGGACTCCCTGATGAAGGAAGGCACCTCCGGCGCCCGTCAGCACCACACCGAGACCTGGACCGGCTTCCGCACCGACATGGAGAAGGCCATCCCGGGCTCTGACCTCGGCTTCTTCTACTTCGGCGAGGAGATGAACAACCTCGTCTCCCTGAACATCACCCACGGCGCTCTGGCCGTCGCGCAGAGCTCTGCCAACCCGGAGCGCGCGCTCATGGTCTATGACCTGCTGCGCAACGATCCGGAGATCTACCGCCTCATGATGTACGGCATCGAGGGCGAGATGTACACCATCGACGAGAACGGCTATCTTGTGCGTCCGGAGGGCTTTGACTCCTCCACCGACGGCTGCACGTTCAACTTCTGGTGCGGCCGCAACGACAGCATCGGCCTGCGTACCGCGGACCGTGACTGGGCTGCCATCGACGAGCTGTATGCCCGTTACAACGATGTTGCCATCACCTATCCGTACGGCAAGGTCGTCTTCGACCTGAGCGCCATCCAGATCTATCTGGACAACATCTCCAACGTCTACAACACCTACATGCCGCGCATTTGCTTCGGCCTGATGGACGATCCGGAGGCCTACGTGGCTGAGTTCCGCACGCAGCTGCAGAACGCCGGTATCGAGACGGTCATGGAGGAGCTCCAGAAGCAGATCCACGCCGCTTACGGCATCGAGTAATCTTCGTAAACCCACTTCTTTGGGGGAATCGATTCGAGGGAACACTCCCGAGGGGTTGATTCCCCCTCTTTTTATGAACTGATACAGGAAAAAGGCACAACCGGCACGAATCTTTAACATCGCAAGCCCGAGGGTATTCCCCTCTTATATAAAATGTTGGAGGATTATGACATGACCCGAACGATCAATCGCTATTGGCGCTTCCATCTGGGCGACGAGCCCGGCGCGGATTTCATGGGCTACGACGACAGCGCATGGCCCGTTGTCCATCTCCCCCACGACTGGTCCGTGGAGCACCCGTTCGACAGGAGCAATGCCAGCGGCACGGGCTATCTGCCCGGCGGCATCGCGTGGTATCGCAAGCATTTCGAGCTGCCCGACAGCGCCGCGGGCCAGCGCGTCTATCTGCGCTTCGGCGGCGTGTATAAGCATGCGCGCGTCTGGGTGAACAGCAACTATCTGGGCCAGCGCGCCTACGGCTACGCGACGTTTGGCTACGATGTCACGCCGTTCGTGCGCCCGGGCGAGAACGTCATCTGCGTGCGCGTGGAGCACACCGAGGTTGCCGACTCCCGCTGGTTCACAGGCAGCGGCATCTACCGCGACGTCACGCTCATCGTCAGCCATCCGGCAGGCTTCGAGCCGGACGAGCTGTTCATCACGACAAAGGCTGTGAGCGAAGACGGCACGGCCACGCTCAAGGTGTGCTTCAAGACCGTGGGCGCGGACGCCGTTCGCTTCACGCTGACCGACGCGCAGGGCAATGTCTGCGCAAAGGCTGAGGCCGAGGGCGCGTGCGGCGCGTGCGAAATCGCCGTTAAGGACGCCAAGCTCTGGTCGCCCGATTCCCCCACGCTCTACACGCTGACGGCGCAGGCCGTGCTCGCGGGCGAGATCATCGACGAGCAGAAGGTCGTCACCGGCATCCGCACGTTTGCCTTCGACGGCGACAAGGGCTTCTTCCTCAACGGCGTGAACATGAAGCTCAAGGGCGTCTGCGTGCATCACGACGCGGGCGCGCTCGGCGCTGCCGTACCCAAGGCCGTCTGGCGCAGGCGTCTTGCGCGCTTCAAGGCGCTGGGCTGCAACGCGCTTCGCACGGCGCACAACCCGCCGGACACGCATCTGCTCGACCTGTGCGACGAGATGGGCCTGCTGGTCATGGACGAGGCGTTTGACGAATGGGAGGGCGCAAAGAACAAGTGGTGGCAGGGCCACAACGTCTATCCGCCCAAGCGCTTTGGCTATGCGGAGGACTTCCCGCAGTGGCACGAGACCGACCTGCGCGATTTCGTCCGCCGCGACCGCAACCATCCGAGCATCGTCCTCTGGAGCATCGGCAACGAGATCGACTACCCCAACGACCCGTACGTCACGCCGCTGTTCAAGGAGGTGCTGGGCAACAACGACGCCAACAAGCCTGCCGCCGAGCGCCGCTACGATCCGCGCAAGCCCGACGCCGGCCGCCTCGCATACATGGCGCGCAAGCTGACCGCCATCGTCCACGAGAACGACCCGACGCGCCCCGTGACTAGCGCGCTCTCCTTCCCCGAGCTGAGCAACCGCACGGGCTACGCCGACGAGCTGGATGTCGTGGGCTACAACTACAAGGAGTGCTTCTACGAGCAGGACCATGCGCTGTATCCGGGCCGCGTCATCTACGGCAGCGAGAACAGCAAGAACGCCGATGATTGGTATGCCGTGCGCGACAACGACTACATCTGCGGCCAGTTCCTGTGGACGGGCATCGACTTCCTCGGCGAGTGCAAGGGCTGGCCGGTGCGCATTTCGCAGGCGGGTCTTTTCGATATGGCGGGCTACGACAAGCCGCAGGCCGCGCTGCGCCGGGCGCTTTGGACGGACGAGCCGTTTGTGAAAATCGCCGCAGGCCCGGCGAATGCCAAGTGGCCGGACGAGGAATGCTTCGTCTGGAGCGGCGAGCCGGGCGAGGTCAGGACCGTCAGCTGCTACACCAACGCCGCGAAGGTCGAGCTCTTCCTCAACGGCGAGTCCCTCGGCGCACACGAGATGACCGACGCGGACGGCTGCCGCGCGAGCTGGCAGGTCCCCTATGCCCCGGGCGAGCTGAAGGCCGTCGTCTGCGGCGCTGTGGATACGCTGCGCACGCCGGGCAAGGCCGCGAGCCTGTCGCTCGTCTGTGATGTGGATACGCTGCACGCCGACGGCGCTTCCATCGCGCAGATCGAGGTCGCGCTGCTCGACGCGGACGGCATCGTCGCGGGCGATCAGGACGCCATGATCCGCTATCAGCTCGTCGGCGACGCGGAGATTCTGGGCATCGAGAACGGCGCACCGGACGATCTGACGCCCTACGCCGAGCGCACCCGCCGCACGCATCGCGGCCGCGCCATCGTCTATCTGCGCGCGGGCACGACCGCCGAGGCGATCACGCTTTACGCCGCCTGCGCAAACGGGCTGAAGGCGACGCTGACGCTCAATCAGGGCTAAGCCATAACGGGCCGGTGCAAAGCTTGCATCGGTCCGATTTTCATTACACATTTTTCATATGTGTATATCATCGCGCACACACAAAATTTCCTCTTGTTTTCCATCCGATTCAGTTGTAGAATGATGCCACAAACATGCGGCCGCACCGCATGTCGATTCACCATTTCATGAAGAAACGGAGCATCAGCCATGACGAATTCCATTCGTATCCATGACACATTCTGGGGCAGCGTCCGCGAGACGGTGCGCCGCGAGGGCATCCCGTATCAGTGGAAGGCGCTCAACGATCAGTTGCCGGGCGCGGAGCCGAGCTACTGCATGCGCAATTTCCGCATCGCCTCCGGCAAGGAGCAGGGCAAGCACGGCGGCTGTGTCTTCCAGGACAGCGACGTCGCCAAGTGGCTCGAGGGCGTGGCCTACACGCTTGCATGGCATCCCGACGAGGAGCTTGAGCGCATCGCCGACGGCGCGATCGACGACATCGTCGCCGCCCAGCAGAGCGACGGCTATCTCGACACGTATTACATCATCAACGGCCTTGACAAGCGCTGGACGAACCTGCGCGACCATCACGAGCTCTACTGCGCGGGTCACATGCTCGAGGCCGCCGTCGCCTATTACAACGTCACCGGCAAGCGCAAGCTGCTGGACGCCATGCTCCGCCTCGTCGATCACATCGACAGCGTGTTCGGCCCGGAGGAAGGCAAGCTCAAGGGCTATCCCGGCCACCCCGTGCTCGAGATGGCGCTCATGCGTCTTTATGACGTCACGCACGACGAGAAGCACCTGAAGCTCGCCAAGTATTTCGTCGACCAGCGCGGCCAATCCCCGCTGTATTTCGATCAGGAGCAGGATATCTGCGGCTGGCTCAACGGCACGCTCGGTTACAGCTACTATCAGGCGCACAAGCCCGTGCGCGAGCAGGAGGACGCCGTCGGCCACGCCGTGCGCGCGCTCTACCTCTACGCCGGCATGGCCGATGTCGCCCGCGAGACCGGGGACGCGGAGCTCGCCGCCGCCTGCGACCGCCTCTGGAACAGTGTGACCCGCAAGCGCATGTACATCACCGGCGCGGTCGGCTCCAGCGAGTACGGCGAGGCGTTCACGTTTGATTACGACCTGCCCAACGACACGGTCTACGGCGAGAGCTGCGCCTCCATCGCGCTCGTGTTCTTCGCCAGGCGCATGCTCCGCGCCAGACAGCTCGGCGAGTACGCCGACGTCATGGAGCGCGCGCTGTACAATGGCGTGCTCAGCGGCATGCAGCTCGACGGCAAGCGCTTCTTCTACGTCAACCCGCTGGAGGTTCTGCCCGAGGCCTGCGAGAAGGATCAGCACAAGCGCCACGTCAAGCCCGAGCGCCAGCCGTGGTTTGGCTGCGCCTGCTGCCCGCCGAACATCATCCGCCTGTACGCCTCGCTCGAGGATTACATCTACACCGTCACGGAGGATGCGCTGTATATGAACCTCTACCTCGCCCACGACGCCGCGCTGGACGTGGGCAGCGCGAAGGCCGCCGTGTCCGTCGAGACGAATTACCCGTGGGACGGCAAGGTCGCCGTGACGATGACCGAAGGGACGGCGGGCCGCTTCAAGCTCGCGCTGCGCGTGCCGGGCTGGTGCGCAAAGCACACGCTCACGGTCAACGGCGACGCTGCGGACGTTCAGGTCGTGAACGGTTACGCCGTCATCGAGCGCGACTGGCAGGCGGGCGATACCGTTGTGCTCGACCTCGCCATGCCCGTCACCGTCATGCGCGCCAACCCCAAGGTCTACGAGGACGCGGGCAAGGTCACCGTCATGCGCGGCCCGATCGTCTACTGCCTCGAGGAGTGCGACAACGGCAAGGATCTGCACCTCGTCCACCTGTGCACAGACCGCACGGGCGACGCCGTCGCGCATCACGAGCCGGAGCTTCTGGGCGGCGTGACCGTCATCGACATCCCTGGCTATCGCGAGCTCGACGAGGATTGGGGCGGCGCGCTCTACGCCCCGTATGCCGCCGCCAAGCGCGAGGACGTCACGCTGCGCTGGGTGCCGTATTACGCATGGGGCAACCGCGGCCTGGGCGAGATGCGCGTGTGGTGCATGAAGGGCCACAGCAGGAAGTAAGCCGAATTCTTTCACAACAACACGCCGGACAGCATGGGCCGCATCGCCCGTTCTGCCCGGCGTTTTTCTTATGCATACGCAAAAAACGGGCCGCCGCGAATGCCTCACGGTGACCCGTTTTGGTTATATATGATTAGTATTCCTGAAGCGTGCCGACGAGCTCCTGCGCATTCTTCACGCCCTGCTTCTCGCAGTAAGCATCGAGCTCCTTCACGATGCGCGGGCAGGCGAACGGGTCGGTGAAGTTCGCCGTGCCGACCATGACAGCCTGCGCGCCGCAGAGCATGAACGCCGCGGCGTCCTCGCCCGTCTCAATGCCGCCCATGCCGATGATCGGGATGCTGACCTTCTTTGCGCTCTGCCAGACCATGTGCAGCGCAACCGGGCGCACGGCGGGACCGGAGAGGCCGCCCGTGTTGTTGTGCAGGATCATCCTGCGCTTGTTCACATCGACCGCGATTCCGGTCAGCGTGTTGATCATCGAGATCGCGTCGGCGCCCGCCTCCTGCGCCGCGAGGGCGTTCTCGGTGATGTCGGCCACGTTGGGCGTGAGCTTGACAATCAGCGGCTGGCGCGATTCGGCCTTGACCGCCTTGGTGATGGCGTATACGCTCTCGGGCTTCACGCCGAAGGCCACGCCGCCTTCGTGCACGTTCGGGCAGGAGATGTTCATCTCGAGCATGTGCACGCCCGTCGGCGCGAGCACCTGCGCCATTTGGCAATACTCGTCCATCGTCGTGCCGGTGATGTTGGCGATGACCGCGACGTCCTTGGTGAGCAGCCACGGCAGGTCGTTGTCGATAAAGCTGCGCACGCCGGGGTTCTGCAAACCGACGCTGTTGAGCATGCCGCTGGGCGTCTCGGCGATGCGGCTGGGCGGGTTGCCCGTGCGCGGCTTGAGGCTCAGGCCCTTGACCGAAATGCCGCCGATCTGGCCGATGTCGTAGAGTTCGTCAAACTCGCGTCCGAAGCCGAACGTGCCGCTGGCCGCGATGATCGGGTTTTTGAGCTTCACGCCGCAAAGCTCGAGGCTCAGATCAGCCATGCATCGCCACCTCCTTCGCGTCAAACACGGGCCCGTCCTTGCAGACCCGCTTGTAGCACCAGCTGCCGTCCGGCGCGACGATCTTCACGTTGCAGCCAAGGCACGCGCCGATGCCGCAGCCCATGCGCTCCTCCAAAGAGAGCTGGCAGGGAATGTCCAACTCCAGCGCGATCTTCTGCACGGCGGCGAGCATCGGGGCCGGGCCGCATGCCATGATCAGGTCGGGCTTCTTGGCATGGATGGCAGCCAGAAGCGGCTTGGTGACCAGCGCCTTCTCGCCGAGCGTGCCGTCGTCGCTGACAGCCGTCACGGCGCAGGGGGCCTGCGTCATGCCGTAGGCGTATGCCGCACTGCGGAAGCCGAAGAACGCGCGCGCATGCTCATTGGCGAACGCATCCATCGCGCAGCAGATCGGGGCCACGCCCACGCCGCCGCCGGCGAAATACACCTTCTTCGCCTCGCCCGCGTCAAAGCCCGTGCCCAGCGGGCCGAGCACGCGGACCGTCTGCCCCGCCTTGAGCGAGCAGATCAGCTCCGTACCGCGTCCCTTGGGCTGGATCGCCAGCGTCATCGTGCCCGCCTGCGGGTCATACGCCATCAGGCTGATCGGGCGGCGCAGCACATGCGCGTTGTCCGGCACGAGCATCTGCACAAACTGGCCGGGCTTCGCGCTCGACGCGATTTCCGGCGCGTAGAGAATCAGCCGCGTGAGGCCCTCGGCCAGCGGCTCGCAGGCAAGCACCCGCGCATCCATATCCCGCATCATTTGATTTCCTTTCCGGCGGCCTTCAGGCAGCTGCACAGGTCCTCGCGCATGCGGATGGCCTCGTCGCGCGCGGCGGCATCAAACGCCATGCCCTCGCGCTTCTTCCATGCGCAGAGGATCGAGCGGGAGGCGTTGACGATCGCGCCGCTGCCGTTTTTGTCAAAGCAGCCCGCGATGTCCGCGCCGGTCGCACCCTGCGCGCCGTAGCCCGGCACGAGGAAGAACGTGTGCGGCATGCGCGCGCGCAGCGCCGCGCCCTGCTGCGGATACGTCGCGCCGACGACAGCGCCGACGGCGGAGTAGCCCGTCTCGCCGCGGGACGCCTCGCCCCATTCCTCGACGAGATCGGCCACGGCCTCATACAGCGTGCGGCCATCCTCAAACTTCATGTCCTGCAGCTGGCCGGAGGACGGGTTGCTCGTCTTGACCAGCACGAACACGCCGGTGCCGTTCTCCGCGCAGGCGTCGCTGAACGGCTTGATGCCGTCCACGCCGAGATACGGGTTGATCGTCGCGATGTCCGCGGTAAATGCCTGATCCTTGCCGTACGGCATATCGGTGCGGCCGATGTAGGCGCTGGCGTAGCAGCCCGCCGTCGCGCCGATGTCGTTGCGCTTGATGTCGGCCATGACGATCATGCCCTTGCTCGCGGCGTAGCGCATGGTCCTGTCAAACGCCTTGACGCCCGCCGCGCCGTACATCTCGTAGTACGCCGCCTGCACCTTGACTGCCGGCACGATGTCGCAAAGCGCGTCCACGAGGCGCACATTGTACTGATAAATCGCCTCGGCGGCGTCCTCAAAGCTGCGGATGCCCTCGGGCATGACTTCCTTCACAAAGCTCTCCGGCAGATACTCGATGCGCGTGTCCAGGCCCGCCACGGTCGGGTTCTTCATTTCGCTGATGCGCGCGGCCAGCTTCTCCATGATGTTCATGCGTGTCTTCCTTTCTGCGGCTTACGCCTGCTCCCTGTCGATCACGCGGCCGCCGACCATCGTTATGCACACCGCGCCGTAATATGTGCGCCCGTCAAACGGGGTGTTCTTGCCCTTCGAAACAAACTTCTTCGCGTCCACGACGACCTTCCTGTCCGGATCGAGGACGACGAGATCGGCCGCGTCGCCCACGCCCAGCTTGCCGCCCGGCACGCCCAGCAGCCTGGCCGGGTTCGCGCTCATGAGCTTCACGAGGTCGGACAGGCTCATCGCGCCGCTGCGCACGAGCTCCGTGTTGCTGATGCAGAACGCCGTCTCGAACCCGCTGAAACCGCTGGCCGCGAGGTGGAATTCGACCTTCTTCTCGTCCTCGTGGTGCGGCGCGTGGTCGGTCGCAATCGCGTCGAGCGTGCCGTCGACCAGACCCGCGATGCAGGCGAGCCTGTCGCTCTCCTCGCGCAGCGGCGGGTTCACGCGCGTGTTGCCGTCGTAGTCCGCGCACCACTCGTCCGTCGCGCCGATGTAGTGCGGCGTCGTCTCCGCCGTCACGCGCACGCCGCGCGCCTTCGCCTCGCGCACGAGCTGCACGCCGCCTTTGGTCGAGATGTGGCAGATGTGGATGCGCTTGCCCTCGGCCTCGGCGACGAGGATGTCGCGCGCGATCATGACCTCCTCGGCCGCGCGGGTGATGCCCGGCAGGCCGAGCTTGGTGGACATGAAGCCCTCGTTCATCACGCCGTCGCCCACGAGGTTCTTGTCCTCGCTGTGGCTCATGATGAACACGCCGAAGTGGTCGGCGTACTGCATGGCAAGGCGCAGCAGGTTCGAATTGCTCACCGGCTTGCCGTCGTCGCTGATGGCGATGATGCCGGCCTCCTTCATCCTGCCGATCTCGGCCATCTCCTTGCCCTCGAGGCCCTTCGAAATGGCGCCGACCGGGTAGACGTGCACGCCGCTGCCCTTCGTCTCGGCCTTCTCGAGGATGTAGCGCGTCACAGCCGCGCAGTCGTTTACCGGCTTCGTGTTGGGCATGCAGCACACGCCCGTGAAGCCGCCACGCGCCGCCGCCCTCGTGCCGGAAATGATGTCCTCCTTGTATTCAAGGCCCGGGTCGCGCAGATGGCAGTGCATGTCGATGAAGCCCGGCGCGACGACCTTGCCGCTCGCGTCGATGGCCTCGGCGTCACCGGCGGTCAGATTCTCGCCGATATCCGCAATTTTGCCGTCCACGATAAGCAGATCCTTCACGGCGTCGATGCCGTTGGCCGGGTCGATCACGCGGCCCCCGCGAATCAGATACTTCTCCATTACGCCTGCTCCTTTCTGGTCAGCATGTACAGCAGCGCCATGCGCACCGCCACGCCGCTCTCCACCTGCTGGGTGATGACCGACTGGTCGCTGTCCGCCGCGCTGGATGCGATCTCCACGCCGCGGTTCATCGGGCCGGGGTGCATGACCAGCGCGTGCTTCTTGGCCAGCGCCACGCGCTCGGGCGTGATCTCCCAGTTGTCGCAGTACTCCGCGACGGACGGGAACAGGCCCTTCTGCTGCCGCTCGCGCTGGATGCGCAGGCCCATCACGACGTCCGCGCCCTCGCAGGCGTCCTCGATGGTGTCGGCAACCGTGCAGCCCAGCTTTTCAATCTGCACAGGGATCAGCGTCGGCGGCGCGCAGAGCACGACGTTTGCGCCCATCGTCGTAAGACCGTAGATGTTGCTTCGCGCCACGCGGCTGTGCATCACGTCGCCGCAGATGGCCACCTTGATGCCGTCAAGGGAACCGAGGTGCTCGCGCATGGTCATCATGTCCAGCAGCGCCTGCGTCGGGTGCTCGTTCATGCCGTCGCCCGCGTTGATGACGCTCGCCTTCACGTGCTTGGCCAGCAGCTTGGGCGCGCCGGACATCGGATGGCGGATGATGATGACGTCGGTGCCCATCTGGTCAAGCGTCACGCCCGTGTCGATCAGCGTCTCGCCCTTGGCCACGCTCGAGGCGCTCGCGGAGATGTTCGCCGCCGCCGCGCTCATGTATTTGCTCGCCAGCTCGAAGGACATGCGCGTGCGCGTGGAGTTCTCGTAGAACAGCGTCACGATCGACTTGCCCTGCAGATGCGCGGTCTTCTTGTTGCTCGAGCGCACGATCTGGCGCATCGTCATCGCCGTGTCCAGAATGGACGTGATCTCCTCGCGGCTCACGCCCTCGAGGCCCAGCAGATCCTTTCTCTTCATGGAATCCTCCCTCTCAGTCCTTCTTCTCGTACAGCACGACGGCCATATCGTCCTCATACGGCGGCACATGCACGCCGACCATCTCGCTCTTGCTCGTCGGCAGGTTCTTGCCCACGTAGTCCGCGCGGATGGGCAGCTCCCTGTGGCCGCGGTCGACCATCACCGCGAACTGCACCAGCGCCGGGCGGCCCATGTCGCATATGGCGTCGAGCGCTGCGCGGGCCGTGCGCCCGGAGAAGAGCACGTCGTCGACCATGATGATCTTGGCGTCCTGCACCTGGAAGGGCAGGTCGGTCGCGTTGACGACCGGGTGCTCGGTGAGGATCGAAAGGTCGTCGCGGTAGAACGTGATGTCCAGCACGCCCATCGGCAGCCGCACGCCCTCGACCTCCTCGATCATGTCCCGCAGCATCTTCGCCAGCACGACGCCTCTGCGCTGGATGCCCACCAGCGTCAGGCCCTCGACGCCACGGTTGTTCTCGATGATCTCGTGGGCGATGCGCCGAAGCGCGCGCTCCATGGCCCGCTGATCCATGATCCCGGCCTTGAATTCAAACTTTGCCGCCATGATATTCCTCCTGCATGTCCTCCCGTGGGCGCGAAAAAAAGCCCTGTCCCACAGCCGGAACAGGGCAAACAGAGCCTACTCTTTTCAGCTCAGACTCTCTGCTGTCATTTGCCGCCTTGCCGACCTCACGGGATCGAATTAAAGGCTACCCGCGCGATATTGCCGCGCTATGCACTTCGCCAAACGCGCCGTCGGGCGCATCCGGCTTTATTCCACAGCATTTTATCATCTTTTGCGCGCTTCGTCAATCGCCGCGCGCCATCATTCTTCGTTTTCCCGATGATTTAACAAAAACCGCCCGTCCGCGCTCAGCCCCGCGTCAGCTCGGCAAGCAGCGCCGCGCACCCGCGCTCGATGTCGTCATACGCCTGCGCAAAGTCGCCGGTATACCACGGGTCATCGACCTCCGCCGCCTCGCCCGCGTGCGCCAGCAGCAGGCTCACCTTGCCCTGCGGGTCGCCGCCGAAGATCGAGTTCATCCACCGCAGATTCGACCTGTCCATGCAGATAAACATGTCGTATTTGTCGTAGTCGCTCACGCGCAGCTGCCATGCCCTGTGATTGCTTCTGGGCAGTCCGCGCCGCGCCATCTCCCTCGCCGCCGGCGGATACACCGGGCTGCCCAGCTCTTCGCTGCTCACCGCCGCCGAGTCGGCCTCGAAGCAGTCTGTCAGGCCCTCACGCACGATCATGTCCTTGAAAACCGCCTCGGCCATCGGGCTGCGGCAGATGTTGCCGTGGCACACAAAACAAATCCGTTTCATCGCTGTACCCCTCATCATCGCTGTTTTTGATACCCCTATCATATCACAGCTTCACCGCGCAGACCAGCCGTTTTCACTCCTTACCCGCGCACACGCCTCAATTTTTTACAAGCCAATCTTCGCTTTGCTTGCTATGATGGTCACAAGCAGCACGCCTGCCGGCAATATGAAAGGGAAGTGCAGCATATGGAATTCAAAAATCGGTTTGACCGATTCGACAGCAAAGGGAAATGGTTTTCCTCAAGCAATTCCATATCTTCATTTCACCCCACATCAAAAACCGCTCGCACAGGCAAGCGGTTTTTCGATGTGTGATGCCAGTCGTACTGCTATCTCATTTCCGATTCAACGATACTCTTTAATAGGAAAGTTCATAGCTGACCGGCTCATACCGGCTGGAACCGTCCGCGCTGATTTGAACAAACTGAAGCGTATTGGTTCCTTCCTGAAGATACGAGACGGGGAATGTGACATTGAAGCCGGTATTCTTCAAATCAAGATTATTGAAATGATTCGACACCGATGGCCTCTCAATCCCATAGTTACAGCGGATTACGCAATCACCGACCTGAAGATAAAGGGCGGACAGGGGCTTTAGTGCTTCAAAGTCAGCAGCCCAGCCGACAATTTTGACCTGATTGGCATCTTTCTCTATCTGGAACCGAGCGGCGTTTCCTACCCTGGCATCATTGCAGCTGTCCAGACAAAGACCCTGATTTGCAATCCAATAGTCCGCTGTTTGACCGGACTTTTGGGGGAGGTCGGGGATGGAATCGACAAGGCTCGGAACTTCCATTCGCCTTAACAAAATATTTGATATAAATCTTTCTGAAACACCAAAAATCACCACATCCGGTTGAACGATTTCTGTCAAGGCTGTATTCACAGACCGCACCCGAGTAGATACCACAGTTTTGAAATGTTCTCCCAATAGATCCGGCAGATTCCTTCCTGTACTCCACTGTGAATCCCCATAGATCAGAAGCGTTCCCTTAGATGCGTCGGAGTTTTCCAACATGTGCAACGGATAGTTTTTAGAATCTTTATGATTCTCACAAAAAGCGTTGATTTGAGCAACC